>NZ_JBQFPO010000003.1:0-378539 GCF_056536425.1 Ruegeria sp. D1(2025)
CAACTTCTCCTTCAACTCGCAGCCACTCGTGCTCTTCAGAATAATACGTCGACATTCCTGTTCTCTCCTGACTTCAACGCTTGTAGTTTTGCAAAACAAACGGCAACGACACAATCTCAGATGGCTGAGGCGCAAACGTTGTTTTTGGCAGCAGTTGTATACCAGGATATACAACCAGCAATTCCCCTTTAGGAAACTTTTCTCCGTCAGGCAACGGATTTGCCCGAAGGCAGCGCGTTGACTGCATGTTCAAGAACATGCAGCCCCGCGATCAGATCATGTTCGGACGTATCTTCTGAGAAGTCATGACTAATCCCGTTGATCGACGGCACGAACAGCATAGCAACCGGCATCAGGCGGGACACATTGGTTGCATCATGCAACGCGCCGGACGGCATGGAGCGCCAGCGGGATGGGGCAATTCTTTCCGCCCCCTGTTCCAGCGCCGCGCGGAGTTCCCGATCCATCGCCACGGGCTCCAGCCCCAGCAACGGCCCGTAGGTCAACGCCATGTTCATTCGATCGGCGACCTCTTGCGCGGTCGTGCGGATGATCTGCTCCATCCGTTCCAGCCGGTCAGATGTACCGTCGCGCCATTGCATCGAGAAGCGAACAACCCCCGGCACGATGGACGAGGCGTTGGGATGCAGATCGACATGGCCAATGGTCCAGACCGTTTCGGGGGCTACCACATTCCGGAACCGGTCGTTGATCAGCGAATTGAACAGGGACGCTGCCTGAAACGCATCCCGACGCAGATGCATCGGTGTAGTGCCCGCATGATTCTGCTGTCCCTCAAAGGTGATTTTCATGTCGCGGATGCCAACGATGTCGGTCACGACACCGATCTGATCCCCGCTGGTGTCCAACGCGGGCCCCTGTTCGATATGCATCTCGAGAAACCCGGTGAACCGACCGGGATCGACGAAGTCCTGAGCCAGACCACTCATCAGGGCGCGGGCCTCGGAAAATGCTGTGCCTTCATGATCGGTGAGCGCATCAGCCGCGGACAAAGGAAGCGTTCCCGACCACACGGCAGACCCGGTGGTCACGCCAAACCGCCCTTCTTCATCCTGAAAGCTGACGACCGAAATCGCGCGATCCGTTGCGCGCGCCACTTCAAGTGCCGCGATGACGCCCAGCGCACCATCCAGCCAGCCACCTTCTGGCTGGCTGTCGGAATGCGACCCCATAAGCAGCGACGGACCGGCGGCCAACCCAAACAGGTTTCCGACAGGATCGAAATGCGGGCGCAGTCCGGCGTCTTCCATCCGACCGGCCAGCCAGCGGCGCGCCGCGATGTCCGCGTCGGAATAGGCGGGCCTGACCACGCCCTTCCCAACACCCGCCGCCCCAAACGAGCGCAATTTGTGCAGATCGGCCAGAAACCGGTTTTCATCGACAGCCATAATTGCCCCCTTTGTCCCGATCAAACTTATGGGCCGCGCCTTGGCCTGCAAGTCTTCCGCTGCATCGGATCCGCGATTTTTCACTCCGGGCGGGTGCAACACCACTGGCCCCGGCAATGAACCTGTCTTAAGACATGACGCCAAGAGGAACCACCATGTCACATATTACACTGGTTCGTCACGGACAGGCCAACACCTCTGCGCGTGATGAAAAAGACTATGACAAGCTCAGCGAGCTGGGCCATCAGCAGGCGCGGTGGCTTGGGGGGTACCTCAAGGAAACGCATACGCATCACACGCGGGCGTATTGTGGCACCCTGACCCGGCATGTGGAGACCGCTGCCAGTATGGGCCTGCTCAACCCGGTGCGCGACGCGCGGCTGAACGAGATTGAATATTTCACAATCGCGAAGTTGTTCGAAGAACAGCATGGCGTGGCCATTCCGACGGACCGGGAAGGTTTTGTCGAACACCTGCCCCGAACCTTTGCGGCCTGGGCAAGCGGCGATATCCGCAACACACCAGAGACCTTCGCTGAATTCGAAGCCCGGGTTTCGGCGGCATTGCGGGATATCGGAACCGAGGGCGGCCCGGCCATCGTTGTCACCTCGGGGGGACTGATTTCCATGGTCGTGCGGCAGGCGATGGGGCTGGACATACCTTCCATGGCTCGCGTGGCTCTTGCCATCATGAACACGTCCATGCATCGTCTGCATCCGATCGGCCCGCAGCTCAGCACGGTTCTGTTCAATGCGGTGCCACATCTGGAAGCGCCCGACCGGCAGTTTGCCCAGACCCATCTGTAAGGAAACCGGAGGCCATCTGATGCAACTCTACTACGCGCCCCGCACGATATCGGTCGCCGTCGCCATCGCGCTGGAAGAAGCGGGCCTGGAATACGAGGCCATACGTCTGGATTTTGCAGAAGCCGAGCAGACCAAACCGGCCTACAAGCAGATCAACCCCAAAGGGCGCGTGCCGGCATTGGCCGTTGACGGCGGCATTCTGACCGAAACAGGCGCGCTGCTGGACTTCATCGCGGCCAAAGCGCCCGAAGCCGGGCTGGTGCCTGACGACCCGGTCATGGCGGCCCGTATGCGCGAGGTGATGTACTATCTGGCCTCAACCATGCATGTGAACCACGCGCACAAGCTGCGCGGTCCACGTTGGGCAGACAAGAAAGCCAGCTGGAAGGATATGAAGGACAAGGTACCGCAGACGATGACCGCGTCCTGCGACTATATCTCGTCGAACGGTCTGCGCGGACCGTTTGTGCTGGGCGAGGCGTTCTCGCTGGCTGATGCCTATCTTTATGTTGTCTGCAGCTGGCTTGAGGGCGACGGCGTGGACGTCTCGGCCTTTTCCAAGATTGTCGCCTTCCGCGAGGCGATGGAAGCACGCGCATCGGTACAGGCGGTGCGCGCCACCGGAATGCTCTGACAAAAGGACAACGAATGACACATCTGTGGGTCCGGGCAGAACAGCGCCCGAACGAAGAACGGGTCGGCCTGACCCCCGAAGGCGCCGCCGCGCTGATTGCCGCGGGCATCCGCGTGACGGTCGAGGAAAGTCATGTCCGTGCGATCCCGATCGACGATTACAAGGACGCCGGGTGTGAGATCGCGGCCGAGAATTCATGGCCCGACGCCCCGCGTGATGCGATCATCTTCGGCCTCAAAGAACTGCCCGAGGATGGCACGCCCCTGCCGCATCGACACATCATGTTCGGCCACGCCTTTAAGGGTCAGCATTCTGGCCGCGCGCTGCTGGAGCGGTTCAAGACCGGTGGCGGCACGCTTTATGACCTGGAATATCTGGTCGACGAAAACGACCGCCGGGTTGCGGCTTTCGGGTACTGGGCCGGGTACGCAGGCGCAGCGGTGACGCTGAAGACGTGGGCCGCACAGCAGCGAAATGAGGTATGTCCACCCGTGGGTGTCTATCCCAGCAAAGATGCGCTGAACGCGGAGCTTCTGGCCGAACTGGACGCGACCGGCACCGACCGCCCCCGTGCCATTGTCATCGGCGCCTTGGGCCGCGTTGGCACGGGCGCGGCTGATCTGTGCGAAGCCATGGGCGTTACTGTTACCAAATGGGACATGGCCGAAACCGCCAGCGGCGGGCCCTTTCCGGAAATTCTCGACCACGACCTGTTCCTGAACTGCATCTTCGCCCGCCCCGGTACGCCCGTCTTCGTCCCGCGTGAGGCATTGACCGCAACTCGCAAGCTGACCGCCATCGGTGACGTGGCCTGCGACCCGGACAGCGACTACAACCCGGTTCCGGTCTATGACCGGGCCACCACCTGGGACGTCCCCGCCCTGCGCGTGGCAAGTGATCCGGTGATGGATGTGATGGCGATCGACAACCTGCCGTCGATGCTGCCGGTTGAAAGTTCCGAAGACTACGCGGCGCAACTGCTGCCCTCTCTGCTGACCCTGACCGATCTGGAAAGTGGTGTCTGGGGCCGGGCAGAAGCAACTTACAAAACACATATCGAAGGGATCTGAGCGATGACGATTCACTGGTGTGGCACCGGCCTATCGGCCATTCCCGGCCTGCGCCGCCTGTTCGAGGGCGGGCACAAGATCACTGTCTGGAACCGGACCATCGAAAAAGCCAAAGCCGAGGTCGGAGACCTGACGGATGACATCCGCGCCTTCGACATCGACGCAATTGGTGCGGTACTGGAAAAGGGCGACGTGATCGTCTCCATGCTGCCGGGCGACTGGCATGTGCCGCTGGCGGAGCTGGCGATTTCGAAAGGGGCAAATTTTGTCTCGTCGTCTTATATCGCGCCCGAAATGCGCGCGCTGGACGACAAGGCGCGCGAGGCCGGCGTGGCGCTGGTCAACGAGGTCGGACTGGACCCGGGTATCGACCACCTGATGGCACATGCACTGGTCGATGAGTACCGCGCCTCGGACGCGTTCGATCCGCAGAACCACCTGAGCTTCATCTCGTATTGCGGCGGTATCCCGAAGAACCCCAACCCGTTCCGGTACAAGTTCAGTTGGTCGCCGTTGGGTGTGCTCAAGGCGCTGCGCTCGCCCTCGAAATCGATCCGCGATTACGCCCCGCTGGATGTCGCACGCCCATGGGATGCGATCAGCAGCTATATCGCGCCGCTTCCAGCGCCGGAAAGCTTTGAGGTTTACCCGAACCGTGACTCGATCCCGTTCATGGCGCAGTATCACTTCGAGGATCACTGGCCGGTCAAAGAGTTTGTGCGCGGCACTCTGCGTCTGAACGGCTGGGCGGATGCCTGGTCGGACGTGTTCCGCGAAATCGAAACCCTGACCGGACCGGACGGCGATGCGCGGCTGAAAGAGATGTCCGATCAGTTCTGGGAAGAAAACGCCTATGACGACGGCGAACCCGACCGCGTGGTTCTGTGCGTCGGCCTGAAGGCCGAAAAAGACGGGGCCGAGGTCTGGCACAAAACCTACGTCATGGACGCCTGGGGCGATGAACGCGGCACTGCCATGGCCCGTCTGGTATCGATTCCGGTCTCACTGGCCGTCGAAGCCGTCCTGAACCGCGCCATCCCCGCTGGCGTTCATGCGGCGCCCAGCGATCCCAAGCTGGTGGCGGCGTGGATGGGCGAAATCGACACGCTGGCGCAGCATTTGCAGATTGTGGATCACACAAGCTGAGCTTTTTCTCAGCGCGCAAGAAAACAGCCGCATCGGCGTGACGATGCGGCTGTTCCGGCATCCCGCTTTCAGATGTAAAGCTGGATCGTTTCATCAAGGTCAGACCGATTGATTCCAAGCTCGGACAGCTGGTTATCGGACAGACGGTTCAGTTCCTGAGCGGCCCGCACAATATCGGACCGAACAGCACGGATTTGCATGGCCCGGTCAAAAAGCAGCAATGCGCTGGCAATGGGGCGCTCCTGGTGTACTCCAATAGTATCTAACATCGTTTTGTTCCTTGAATTGCAGACAAAGATCGATCCGTGTCGGGACGAACCAGCTTAGCGACGCAGTTCCACCGGGGACTGACCATAGACGCTTTGATAGGCGGATCGTGCGATCCGATGGCGCGGAATGCCGATGTCGTCCAATTGTCGGTCAGTCATTTTTTCCAGCGTTTGCATCGACTCAGCGACCTGCCGGCGACGCGCAAACTCATCCCTGAGCGCGCGGCATTCTGAACTCAGACCGGCAAAGAAGCTACGCTGCGGTCTGGCTGTGTGTACATGTGCCATCGCCTTCTCCTTCTCATCCGAACAACGTTTCTGGTCACAGTTCAGATAAAGGAGCGGAGTGTTAACGATGCCAAAACACCGGATTAATCCGAATTAATGTTCGGCTTGCGGGTATTCGAAATCCAAAGTTAGGATCAGACGGCTCTGGCCCTGTTCGATGGTTCAGGCATATGGAGCCTACATCAGGTCATTCTCGACATCCTCGGCCGAAATCCCCAGCGCATCCAGCCCGTTTTCCAGGTGATCCGACAGGTGCGGCGTGCCGATCAGGTAGTCGGCACAGGGGGTCGAGGCCTCGGATTTTGCGGTTGCGATGGCTTCGGCCAGATCTTCGGCGAAAAAGCTCTCGCGGCCGATCCACATGATCGCCACCAGCTCGGCCTGCTCGTCTTCGCTCATGCGGTCGACGAAAGCGCGCAGCTCTGCTTCGGCACGCCCCAGTTCGCGCCCCATCATTGCCACCTGGGCAACCTTTCTGGCCGAAATTTCCAGCATGTCCCATCTCCTTATGTTCGCGGGTTTCAGGCTATCACAATCACGACGCAACGGCCGCGTCTTTGATCTTACGCAAACGTCGCCTGGTCTGAGGGAATCTTACATGCGGGGGCGCGACACCGGCTGATCTGGCACCGGTGCGGTTCGAAAGGGTCGGAACGTGGCCTTCTTGATCCACAGCTTCAAAGCCTGCCACAGGATCAGGGCAAATCCCCGGCGCGCCCCAAAGGGGCGACGGACAAGCGCCGTCAGGATAGAGCGGTTGGTTAACGGTGCCCGCAACCCGGTCAGGGTTGCCACCAATCCGCCATCCTTCCGGGAATAGTCGATCATGACGCCAACTCGGTCCGGTCGGAAGTCAAACCGGAAGCTGTACGTCCCTTCAATCTTCTGAAACGGAGAAACATGCATCTTCTTGTCCGCCACTATTCGATCTTCGGGCTGGATCGGCGACAGGTCGGGCTTATGACAAAGATAGCTGTGCCGCGTGCCATAGGTATTGGTCACTTCGGCGATCACTGCGAAAAGTTGCGCGTCCGGGTCAAGGCAAAGCCAGAAGCTGACCGGGTTGAACACGTGCCCTAATACGCGCGGTTGCGTCAGCAGCAAGATTCGAGACGGCGAGGGCAAACCCATCTCCTCAAGCCTGCTGCGCAGCCAGTTCACGCCCTGCCCTTCACCTGGACTGCCACCATGATCGCGGTCGCGCCAGTTCATCAGGTTGGCACGTCGAAACGAGAACAGATATGGTGTTTTCGGCAAGTTTTCGGGGTCGAACAGAATGAAATCGACCGAATACCGAAACGCGTTCTCAATCTCACCTTTCCGGCTGTGATAGGTGTGTCCCGCGATATGGTCGATTTTGTTCATGCGGCTACGGGTTCCTGTCAGTCTAACAATAATGCAATTTCTGCAAACTTAATGCGCTGATTTCAGTTTTGTTACGGCCAGATAGGCAAATCGGATCAAAAAATGCAGGGCTAAATGATCCGGCTTTGGCGCTGCCACGTAATGTGGTTATGTTTACCGAGATCGACACCGCGACGCTCGACGATCCTGCGCCCCCAAGTGGCGCGGGCCAGCCTTGGGTCGCAAAGAAACGCATCAAGGGTAAACAATTGAACGGAACGCAAAAGAAGTGCGGTGTCAGGTCCGAATGGGTTGATCACGTCAAGCGCATCCGTGACACGCAGGATCAGGCGGCTTTTGCCGAGCTGTTCCGGCATTTTGCACCACGTATCAAGGCGTTCCTGATCAAATCCGGTGCCGATGGCACCACCGCTGAAGAATGCGCGCAGGAGGTGATGGCAACGTTGTGGCACAAGGCGCATCTGTTCGATCCGACCCGCGCCACTGTGGCAACCTGGGTGTTCACGATTGCAAGGAACAAGCGGATCGACATCCTGCGCAAACAACGCCGCCCCGAACCCGAGGATCTGGGCTGGGGACCCGAAGCCGAACCGGATCAAACCGAGGTTGTTGCCCTGCAACAGGAAACCGATCAATTGCGGATTGCGATGAAAGCTCTGCCCGAAGCGCAGCGCCAACTGATCGAAAAAGCGTATTTCGGCGATCTGAGTCACCGCGAAATCGCGTCGGAAACCGGATTGCCGCTGGGAACAATCAAATCACGAATTAGACTGGCGCTGGATCGCCTGCGCCATGCGATGAACTGAGAAAACGATGACAGAAGCCATTAAACATCACCTGACCGACGACCTGCTGATGGCCTATGCAGCAGGTACGCTGCCCGAAGCATTCGATCTGATGGTCGCGACACATTTGTCACTGTGCGACCGCTGCCGGGCTGCGGCTGAAAGCTACAACATCATTGGTGGTGAGGTTTTGGAGGATCAGGCCGAGATGCCCACAATGAGCGAAGACTCTTTGGCGGCGACCATGGCCTTGATTTCCCAGGGCGCGCCGAGGCCCAAGCCCGCACGGCCAGCCTGTTCCGTTCTGCCCGCGCCCTTGCAGGATTACGTTGGTGGCGATGTCAACGCGATCCGCTGGAGGCCGATTGGCATGGGCGTCAAGCAAGCGATCCTGCCGACGACACGCGAGTCAACGGCCCGGTTGCTGTTTATCCCTGCAGGGTCTGCCGTACCGGATCACAGCCACCATGGAACAGAACTGACCATGGTGTTGCAGGGCGCGTTTTCGGATGAGGTCGACCACTTTGCGCGTGGTGATGTCGAAATCGCCGATCAGGACCTGCATCACATGCCGGTGGCCGACATCTCGGCCGACTGCATCTGTCTGGCGGTGACGGACGCGCCCCTGAAATTCACCAAACTGATGCCGCGCCTGTTCCAGCCATTCCTGCGGATCTGACCCGCGCGATCAGGCCTCGGTTTTGCCCAAGGGCACCACGTTGGCGTGATCGTCCGGGGACAGTTCCTCAAAATCGAAATTGTCCAGACGTTGTGCCCGGCGTCCCGCCTTTTCAGCGCTGATCTTGATGTCCGAGATGTCTTTGGCGGCCTGCCCGAAATGCCGGTCCAGATTGGCCACGCGATCGCCCAGCCTTTCGACATCCTTGTGCAGCATCCCCAACTCCCGGCGGATCGCGCCAGCCTGTTCGCGCATCCGGGCGTCCTTGAGGATCGCGCGCATCGTGTTCAGTGTTGCCATGCAGGTCGTGGGTGAAACGATCCAGACACGGGCCGCGAACCCTTCGCGGACCACTTCGGGCAGGCGCGCGTGCAATTCGGCATAGATGGCTTCGGACGGAACAAACATAAGCGCACCGTCGGCTGTTTCACCGTCCAGAATGTACTTCTCGGAAATCGTCCTGATGTGCACCTTCACCGCCGCACCAAAGGCCTTCAGGCATCTGTCCACTTCGGCCCGAGTCTGAGCAGCGGCCAGCGCTTCGAAATCCTCCAGCGGAAACTTTGCGTCAATCACGATGGGGCCGGGCGGGTTGGGCAGGTGGATCAGGCAATCCGCCCGTTTGCCATTCGAAAGGGTGGCCTGCAACGAATAGCTGTCGGTCGGCAAAGCCTTGGACACGATGTCGTTCAGCTGGATTTCCCCGAACATCCCGCGCCGCTGTTTGTTGGAAAGAATATCCTGCAAGGACAGCACATCCCCTGACAACTTGGTGATGTTGTCCTGCGCTTTGTCGATGGCGGCCAGCCTTTCCTGCAATTGGGTCAGCGAGGTCGCGGTCTGTTTCGACGACCCGTGCAGCGATTCCTTCATCCGTTCCTGCATCTCGGCCAGGGCGCGGGCCGATTTCATCGCGTTGTCCGCCAGCCGGTCGTTCATCTGCTGCTGGACCGAAGACAGGCGCGCCTCGACCGTCTGGATCACCTGAACCTGCGCATTGGCCTGCGTGTCCGACACGTGCTGCAGCCCGCCACGCAGCTGCTCCTGCCCTTGCCCCAACTGCTGCACATGCTGGCCCAGATGCGCCATCTGCCGCGCCAGCGGTTCCGCCATCCGGGCTGAGCGGTTGGCCGCCCGCAGCGACAGGAACAACAGCAGCAAGATCAGCGCTACCACTCCACCCACGATCAGAATCAATGGGTCGTTCAACGCGTATTGGGTACCTGCAATCTCGATCATGCTGCCTCGGATGTTCTTGTTTTATTCCCCTTAGCCTGTCTTGGGCGCAGGATCAACTGCGCCCGAACAGGCGTTCGATATCGCTCAGCTTCAATTCGACATAGGTGGGTCGACCGTGGTTGCACTGGCCGGAATGTGGAGTGGCCTCCATCTCGCGCAGCAGAGCATTCATTTCTTCGGCCCGCATCCGACGGCCTGACCGGACGGAACCATGGCAGGCCACCCGGCTAAGGATCGCCTCGATCCGCGCCTGTACCTTCTGGCTTTCGCCCTGATCGGTCAGCTCATCCAGGATATCCAGGATCATTGCCCTGGCGTCGACCTCACCCAGAATGGCCGGGGTTTCGCGAACGGCGATTGCGCCGCCTCCAAAGGGCTCGATCGTCAGACCAAGGCGGGACAGATCTTCGGCCACCGCCATCAGACGCGAACAATCCCCTTCGGACATTTCAACGATTTCGGGGATCAGCAAGGCCTGTGCGGCAACGCCATTTGCGGCCATCTGGTTTTTCAGCTTTTCATAGACCAGCCGTTCATGCGCTGCGTGCTGATCAACGATCACCATGCCATCGGCGGTCTGGGCAATGATGTAATTCTCATGCACCTGCCCGCGCGCGGTACCCAACGGCAGGTCCTGTGCAGGCGGTTCTTCCACCGTCGCAATCGCAGACGCCAAGGGCGTCGCGTCAACGATGCTGCCGCTGTAGTCGTTTGCCAGTTCGGCAAAGCCCGGGGCCTGCGCCCGGTAGGCTGCCTGACGCGCGGCTGGTGAAGGCCGGTCCATCTGGTAGACCCGCGCCGGCGCCGGTTGCGCCGGTTCCGGCCGCATGGCACCCAAAGTGGCATTGGCCACGGTCGAGGACGCCCGGTGCCCGGCATCAGCCAGCGCATGACGCAGGGCGGACACGATCAACCCGCGCGCCAGACCCGGGTCGCGGAACCGCACTTCGGATTTGGCGGGATGTACGTTCACATCCACCAGCGTTGGATCACAATCGATGAACAGGGCTGCTGCCGGATGGCGGTCTCGGCTGAGGAAATCGAAATAGGCTGCCCGCAACGCGCCGGTCAGCATCTTGTCGCGCACGGGTCGCCCGTTCACGAACAGGTACTGCGCCACCGCTGCCCCCCGGGAATAGGTCGGCAACGCGGCGTAACCGTAAAGCCGGATGCCCTCGCGCGTGGCATCGATCTGCAACGCGTTCTCGGCAAACTCGCGCCCGATCACGCGGGCCAGACGGGCGTGCAGGGAGTCAAACAGATCGCCGTTCTCGCGGTCCGCGCGGAAGGTCACACGCCCCTCTCCCCCGCCCGAGACGTCGCGCAGGACGAAAGTGATCGAGGGCTCGGCCATGGCCAGACGTTTGACCGTGTCGTTGATCGCCTGTGCCTCGGCCCGGTCGGTGCGCATGAACTTCAGGCGCGCGGGTGTGGCAAAGAACAAGTCGCGCAATTCGACCACGGTGCCTGCGCGCAGAGCCGCAGGTTTAACCGGCTCCATCTTCCCGCCCGACACATGGACCTGTGCCGCATCCGCCCCCGGCACGCGGCTTGTGATGGTCAGGCGGCCAACGGCACCCAACGACGGCAGTGCCTCACCCCGGAAGCCGAAGGTGTGGATGTTCAGCAGATCCGTCCCATCGATCTTTGACGTCGCATGGCGGGACAAGGCCAGCGGCAAATCCTCGGGCGCGATGCCGCAGCCATCGTCTGTGACTCGAATCAGCGTCTTGCCGCCATCGGCGATATCTATGGCAATCCGCGTCGCCCCCGCATCAATTGCGTTTTCGACCAGCTCCTTAACCGCCGAGGCAGGGCGCTCCACCACTTCACCCGCAGCGATACGATTAATCGCCGCGTCGTCAAGTTGACGGATTTTGGGGCGATTTTCGCCGATATTGGGGTATGCCTGCGCCATACCACCAGACCTAGCACAATCACGAGCGATTCTGCCACCGGTTTGAAACCTGTATTTCGGGATACGAGGGGGCGTTCGGACAATTGCATCGCGCCGGTCTGATAGCGGCGTCATAATCACAATTGCCCGAACGTTCTTTGGTGAGTGGTGGTCGTTCGAAGTTCAATTGACCCGTCCCTAGCACGGGACCTGATGAATTTCGCGTTAACTCTGAATGCGCATTCACTTGGGCAGGTTTTGGCCGAGACGTCACGTCAACGGTTGGCGGGAAAGCGCCGCTTCAGGCAGTCGCAGGCGCCCCGGCACGGGCCCGGCACGGGCCGAATACGGCGGCCAACGCCAGTATCAGACCCGACATGGTCGCAATCATCCCTGCCGCGCTGACCGCATCCGCACCGCCCAACCACAGTGGCCCGTACCCGGCCAGTATGTAGCCGGAAACGGCGGACAAAACAGCAAACAGAACACTCCATGCGATCTGGGTTTCCAGCCGGTTTGTCATCATCCGCGCCGCGGCAGGCGGGCAGATGAACATCGCGATCACGATGATTGACCCTACTGCATCAAACGCCGCGACCGCTGCGACCGCCGCCACGATCACAAGCGCCATACCCAAGGCACCCGTTCGTATGCCCATCGTGCGCGCGAACCCTTCGTCGAAGGTCGAGATCTTGAGCGGTCGCCAGAACAGCCAGGTGAACAGAACCACACCGGCCAGCGTCAGGGCGATGCGCGGCAGTTCCGGCGGCAGGCCTGCCAGCGCCGTAGCGTCCAGCAGCGAGGCCCAGCCCGTAGCGTCCAGCCAGATCAGGCTTTCCAGGTTACCGTAAAGCGCATGCTCTACGTCCAGATGCACGGTCGAGGTGTCGGTCTGTTCCAGCAACAGCACACCAGCGGCGAACATGGTGGTGAAGACCACGCCCATCGCTGCGCCGGGTTCAATCTGACCAAGGCGCCGTATCGCCTCGATCATCACCACGGCGACAACCGCAGCACCCGCTGCACCCAGCATCATCGGCCAGGTCGAAATCGCTCCGGTCAGCAGAAAGGCAACAACGATGCCGGGCAGCACGACATGGCTGATGGCATCCCCGATCAGCGCCTGCTTGCGCAGCACCAGAAAGTTGCCGGGCAGGGCGCATGCAATCGCCGCAAACGTTCCGATCAGCAATGGCGTCAGGGACAGCGGGACGAATTCTTCACCGCTCATGGCATGACCTCTTGCGGACCACCGATGCGGCGGTCGATTTCAGTGATCTGATCGCGGGTCAGAACAGATTCGATGTCGCGCAACCCGTCATAAAGTGCTGCTGTTGCCTCGTGCGCCTGATCGGCACGCACGATCTCCCACCGTTTTTCATCACGCAGGGCTTTTGCGGCGCGCGCCTTGCCCGCCTCAGTCGCCACGCCATCGGCACGCACAAGCCCGGCCCGGCGCAGCAACCGCAAGGTCAACGGCTCGTATATCTTCTGCCCCTGCGCCATTGCCAGCAAACCCTGACGGATATGAACGCGACGCTGGAACCTCAGGTGGCGCAAAATCGCGGCCAGAACGCCGCGAACCGGCGCAAAAAGCAGCGACAGGGCAAAAAAGCCAAAGCTGACCAGCACGATGATCGGCCCCGTCGGCAGATTGGGGGCCGAGGCTGAAATCCCAGCACCCAGATACCCAGCCATCCCACCGGTCAACCCGGCCAGCAGGACGACGCGGTCCGACCGGTCGGACCAGAACCGCGCAGTCACGGGCGGGATGATCAGCAGGGCGACGATCAGGATCAGCCCAACGATTTTCAGGCCCACAACCGTGACGGCCATGACCAGCCCCATCATGGCCAGATCGACCCGGTGCACCGGCACTCCTCGGGCGGCCGCGTATTCCGGGTCAAAGGCCACCATCATCATGGGGCGGCGAATAATCATCACCAGCAGCAGCGTAACCGCCCCGCCCATGGCGATGATCAGTGCGTCAGCCCAAAGCATCCCTGCGGTCGAGCCCAGCAGGAACCCCTCCAACCCGGCCTGACGGCCTACACCCATGGTCTGGATCACGGTCAGCAGAACGATCCCCATCCCGAAGAACACGGACAGGACGGCGCCGATGGCGGCATCCTCGGCCAGACGGGTGTGCCGGGTCAGCCAGTTCATGCACAGCAGACCCACCCAGGCAGATACAGCCGACCCCGCCAGCAGGCCAATCAGATTGCGCCCGTCGCCGCCCAGCGCAACCAGCACCATGAAGGCCAGGCACACGCCCGGAAGGGTCGCATGGCTGATCGCATCGCTTACCAACGCGCGTTTGCGCAGAAACAAGAAGGTTCCAGCCACACCGGCAGACACGCCCAGCAAGCTTGCACCTATGGCGACCAGCGTGGCGTTATAGCCAAGCTGCAGGGTCAGGGCGTCCCAAAGCATGATTTACCCCAGCGCGCGCGAAATCTGGTCGATCTGTGCGGTTGCCAGACGACCTCCATAGGCGGATTGCAGGGTTTCGGCCGTAAAGGCCTGCGCCACGGGGCCTTCGGCAACCTTACGGGTGTTGATCAGGAAAACATGGTCGAAATAGTCGGTGACGGTGGCCAGATCATGATGCACGACCACAACAGTCTTGCCGGCTTCTTTCAGTGATTTCAGAACCGCGATGATAGCTTTTTCGGTAGCTGCGTCGACACCGGCAAAGGGTTCGTCCAGAAGATACAGATCGGCATCCTGCGCCAGCGCGCGGGCCAGAAACACACGTTGCTGCTGCCCGCCGGACAACTGGCCGATCTGACGATCGGCGAAATCGCGCATCCCGACGCGGTGCAGGCAGTCCATCGCCCGCGACATATGCCGCGCACGTACGCGGCCCAGCAGCCCAAGTTCGCGCGACAGCCCCATCAGCACCACATCAATCACGCGGGTCGGAAAATCCCAATCCACGCTGGCGCGCTGCGGTACATAAGCAATACGAGCGCGCTGTTTCTCAAGCGGCTGACCATAGACCGTGACTTGCCCCGACAAAGGCGACACGATCCCCAGAGCTGCCTTGAGAAGGGTCGACTTACCAGCACCGTTTGGCCCGATAATCGCCGTCATCGCCCCCGGCTGGACTGTCATATCCACCGAAAACACCGCCGGTTTCTGACCATAGGAAACGGTCAGTCCGCGAATGGCCAGCGGGCTGTCTCCGGCGCTTTGGTCGGTCACTGAAACACCCTGATTTGCGGCCAGTTCAAGCATCGCCTCAGAACCCCGCCGACAATTTGCCGTTCATGCCGCGTGCAGGCACATCGGCCCCAAGCGCCCCGGCAATAACCGTGATGTTGTGATCCAGCATGCCGATATAGGTACCTTCATACGTGCCCGGTTCGCCCATGGCATCTGAATACAGCTCGCCACCAACGCCCACTTCGTGGCCCTTGGAAGCGGCGCCTTCGATCAATGCACGCATCGAGCGGTCGGAGACCGAGCTTTCCACGAAAACAGCGGTCAATTGCTTCTCGACCAGCGCATCCACCAGCTCTCCGATCCGGTTCAGACCGGCCTCGGACTGGGTCGAGATGCCTTGTATTCCCATCACTTCATAGCCGTACTCGGCCCCGAAATAGCCAAAGGCATCATGCGCGGTGACAAGTACACGGTTGTTTTTCGGGACAGACGCCAGGGCCTGACCGGCATAGGCTTCGAGCTGTTCGAGTTCGGCCAGATGTGCCTGTGCGTTGGCGGCAAAGATGCCCGCCGCTTCGGGGCGCGCCTCAGTCAGCGCCTCTTGCACTTCGATCACAACATCACGCCACAGGGCCGGGCTCATCCACACATGCGGGTCGTATTTGTCGGCATAATCGTCATGCGCGCGCAGCTTGGATTTGTCGACTCCTTCGGCAACGGCAACGACGGTGCGCTTGCGGCCAAGGTCATGAAAGAAATCTTCCATCTGCGCTTCAAGGTACAGACCGTGCCATAGAATAAGGTCGGCGCGGGTCATCGCAACGATGTCGCTGCGAGTCTGGCGATATGCATGCGGGTCGACGCCGGGGCCCATGAGGCCCTTAACCTCGACCTGATCACCCCCGACCTGACGGGCGGCATCGGCAATCATGCCGGTAGTGGCGACCACCTTCAGCGGCGCTTCGGCCAAGGCGGACAAAGGCAGAATGGCGACCACGGCCAGTACTGCAAGAAAGCTGCGACGAATCATATTCAGCCCCAAAATGGCATCCTCTTGAGAATGAATATGCGAACCATTCGCAACTAAGTCAATGCTATTGCGAATTACTCGCAAGAAAACGCCTGTTTTTGTCCAAATGGTCAAAAAATATGTGCCGAGAGCAGCCGAACACCTTCCCTTTCACCTCGTCCCGTGCGATTTTGGCGCAAACCTCCCAAAGGACGTGATGATGGATACGCAGAGCTCAGAAAGCCCCGTGCGCACCGCGCATCTGCCGCAAGTGACAGAACCCAGAAACCCCGGCATGGAGCTGGACATGGACTGGGTGCGCGCCGTTCAGGCCAACACCTCGGCGATCGAGCGCCGCGCGGCGACGCTGCCCGGCCGACGTTCAGTCAAAAAGGAATATCAGGCGGCCTGGCTGCTCAAGGCGATCACCATGATCGACCTGACGACCCTGTCCGGCGACGACACCGTCGGCCGCGTGCGTCGCCTGTGCGCCAAGGCCCGGCAGCCTGTGGCACCTTCAGCTCTGCAAGCGCTGGATATGCCGCCGATCACCACAGGGGCGGTTTGTGTCTATCACGACATGATCGAAACTGCCGTGGACGCGCTGAAAGGAACGGGCATTCCGGTTGCGGCTGTCTCGACTGGTTTTCCCGCGGGTTTGTCACCCTTCCACCTGCGCGTGGCCGAGATTGAAGAAAGCGTGAAGGCTGGTGCCGAAGAGATCGACATCGTGATCTCGCGCCGTCACGTGCTGTCGGGCGACTGGCAGGCGCTGTACGAGGAAATGAAGGCCTTCCGCGTGGCTTGTGGCGATGCACATGTCAAAGCCATCCTTGCAACCGGAGAACTGGGCAGCCTGCGCAATGTCGCGCGCGCCTCGCTGGTCTGCATGATGGCCGGGGCGGACTTCATCAAGACCTCGACCGGGAAAGAAAGCGTCAACGCCACTTTACCCGTGTCGCTGGTGATGATCCGCGCGATCCGTGACTACTATGACCGCACCGGCTATCGGGTTGGCTACAAGCCTGCGGGCGGAATTTCGAAGGCCAAAGATGCGCTGGTGTACCTGTCGCTGATCAAGGATGAGCTGGGGGACCGCTGGCTGGAACCCGATCTGTTTCGCTTTGGCGCGTCATCGTTGCTGGGCGATATCGAACGGCAGTTGGAACACTATGTCACCGGGGCCTACTCGGCTGGTTACAGACATTCTATGGGCTGAGCCCCGTTTTGAAGTCTGGACAGTGAGTATTTGGGAAAAGATGAAGTCATGACAGTCAAAGAGATATTCGAAACCATGGACTATGGCCCCGCCCCCGAAAGCGCTGCTGAGGCGCTGGCCTGGCTGGTCGATCAGGGCGACAAGTTCGGTCACTATATCGATGGCGCCTTCACCAAGCCCGGCAAGGGCTTTGACAGCCGCAATCCAGCCACCGGAGAAGTGCTGGCCAGGCTGACGCAGGCCAAACAGGCAGACGTGGACGCCGCTGTTGCTGCCGCACGCGCGGCGCAGCCGAAATGGGAGAAACTGGGTGGCGCTGGACGTGCGCGGTATCTCTATGCCATTGCACGGCTTTTGCAGAAACATTCGCGCCTGTTTGCGGTTCTGGAGAGCCTGGACAACGGAAAGCCGATCCGCGAGTCGCGCGATATCGATATCCCTCTGGCGCAGCGGCATTTCTATTACCACGCGGGCATGGCGCAGCTGATGGAGAGCGAATTGCCCGGTGCCGAGGCGTTGGGGGTTTGCGGCCAGATCATTCCGTGGAACTTTCCCCTGCTGATGCTGGCGTGGAAAATCGCTCCGGCGCTGGCGATGGGGAATACGGTGGTTCTGAAGCCAGCCGAATACACCTCGCTGACTGCGCTGCTATTTGCCGATATCTGCTCGCAGGCGGGCCTGCCTAAAGGGGTGGTCAACATTGTAACCGGTGATGGTGCAGTGGGCGAGATGATCGTGGCGTCGGACGTTGACAAGATCGCCTTTACCGGCTCGACCGTCGTTGGCCGCCGGATCCGGGAAGCGACAGCTGGATCGGGCAAGGAACTGACGTTGGAACTGGGCGGAAAGTCCGCCTACATCGTGTTTGACGACGCCGATATCGACAGCGCCATCGAAGGTCTGGTTGACGCGATCTGGTTCAATCAGGGTCAGGTCTGCTGTGCGGGATCGCGCCTTTTGGTGCAGGAAGGCATTGCCGACCGCTTCCACGACAAGCTGCGCGCACGCATGGACGGTTTGCGCGTCGGCAATCCGCTGGACAAATGCATCGACGTGGGAGCCGTTGTGGACCCGGTTCAGTTGCAAACCATCAAGGGCATGGTCGAAAGCAACACGGCTGGTCATGTGCATCAGGCCGCTTGCGAGCTGCCCGCGAACGGCTGCTACTATCCTCCGACGCTGATCTCGGGGCTGGAGACGTCCGATCCGCTGATGCAGGAAGAGATCTTTGGTCCCGTGCTGGTGTCCTCGACCTTCCGCACGCCGGAAGAGGCGGTCGAACTGGCCAACAACACCCGCTACGGGCTGGCCGCGACTGTGTGGACCGAGAATGTGAACCTCGCACTGGACATCGCTCCCAAGCTGGTCGCGGGTGTGGTCTGGGTGAATGCCACCAACCTGTTCGACGCGGCAGCCGGATTCGGCGGCGTGCGCGAAAGCGGCTTTGGCCGTGAAGGCGGCTGGGAAGGTCTGGCGGCCTATACCAAACCCAAGGGCAAGGCCAAGCCACTGGCGAAGGTCGAAGCAACGACGGGCGAAGGCGCACCGGTCGACCCCATCGACCGCACCGCCAAGATGTATGTCGGCGGCAAGCAGGCGCGGCCCGATGGGGGTTATTCGAAACCGGTCTGGGGCAAATCCGGCCTGCTGGGTCATGTCGGCCTTGCCAACCGCAAAGACGTTCGCAATGCGGTTGAAGCTGCAGCGGGGGCCAAAGGCTGGTCAAAGACCACCGGCCATCTGCGCGCGCAAATCCTGTATTATATCGGTGAGAACCTCTCGGCCCGTGCTGATGAGTTCGCCGCTCGTATCGACGCCATGACCGGAAAGAAGGACGGCGCCAAAGAGGTTGAATCATCAATCCAGCGCCTGTTCACTGCCGCTGCCTGGGCCGACAAGTATGACGGTCAGGTGCACGGCGTTCCGATCCGCGGCGTGGCGATTGCCATGAAGGAACCCGTTGGCGTGATCGGTGCGCTCTGTGCGGATGAGACACCTTTGCTGGGTCTGGTCTCTGTAATGGCTCCGGCGATTGCGATGGGCAACCGCACGGTTCTGCTGGCCTCGGAGCCTTATCCTTTGGCGGCAACCGATTTCTACCAGATCCTCGAAACCTCGGACGTGCCCGCTGGTGTGGTCAACATCCTGACCGGCAGCCACGCGGAACTAGCGAAACCGCTGGCCTCGCATCTGAACGTCGATGCGGTCTGGTCGTTCTCTTCCACCGACCTGTCGAAAGAGATCGAGGTGGTCTCGGCCGGGAACCTGAAACGGACCTGGGTCAATAACGCGACGGCATTTGACTGGAGCATGGACCATTCCCGCCGCTTCCTGCAGGCTGCCACGGAAGTGAAGAACATCTGGGTGCCTTACGGCGAGTAGGGCTCCCGCATCTCGGGAGGCCTACATGGACTTTTCAGGAAAGACCGTCATCGTCATCGGCGGAACCAGCGGTATCAACCGGGGTATTGCCGAGGCCTTTGCGGCCTCGGGTGCCAGACTGGCCGTTGCCAGCCGGTCGCAGGAGAAGGTCGATGATACGGTTGCCGCACTGAAAGCTGCGGGCGCACAGGATGCCGTCGGTGCGGCGTTTGACGTGCGTGACCCTGAGGCTGTGGCTGAGGGCCTCAAGCAATTCCACGAGGCATTTGGAGATTTCGACGTTCTGGTGTCGGGCGCGGCGGGCAATTTCCCCGCCTTGGCGGCCGAGATGTCGGTCAATGCGTTCAAGACCGTAATCGATATTGATCTGATGGGCACGATCCACGTGATGAAGGGGGCCTATCCTTACCTCAAACGCCCCGGGGCCAGCATCATCAACATCTCGGCCCCGCAATCCTATCTGCCTTACGAAGGTCAGGCGCATGTCTGCGCCGCCAAGGCGGGCGTCGATCAGATCACCCGCACATTGTCGATGGAATGGGGTGTCGAGGGCATCCGCGTGAACTCGGTCGTGCCCGGATTCATCGAAGGCACAGAAGGGGCCAGACGTCTGGCCCCCACCGAAAACGCCCACGAAGAGCTTCGCAAGGACGTGCCCTTGGGCCGCTGGGGACAGCCGAAGGATGTGGCCAATGCCTGTCTGTTCCTCGGCTCTGACCTGGCCAGCTATATCAGCGGCACGGTTCTGGCCGTTGACGGAGCACTTTATCAGCGTGGGTCGGGTAAGTTCGGACAGATGATGGGTGAGATGTTGCGGAGCATGAAAAAGGGCTGAGCTTCGCTCAGCCCCTGATCATCAGTTTGTTGTTTCCAGACCGACCGGCTTGCCCACGACGGTAAAGTGCAGGCCTTCGGGGTCCAGCAGTTCGGATGCCACACGGTTCACATCCTCAAGCGTCACCGCATTCACCTTATCGTTGCGGGTGGCGATATAATCGATGGGCAGGCCTTCCATCTGCATCCCGACCATGATCCCGGCAATCTGGCCGTTGCCGTCAAAGCGCAGCGGATAGGCTCCTGTCAGGTAGGTCTTGGCGTCATCCAGTTCCTTCTGGGTCACGCCTTCGGACGCGGCGCGCGCCCATTCATCGCGAATCACCTCGACCGCTTCTGCGATCCTGTCATTGGCCGATGACACCGATCCCAGATAGACCGAGGCCAGATCCTTGGGCACCAGATAGGTTCCGACGCCATAGGTCAGGCCCCGTTTTTCGCGAACCTCCTGCATCAGGCGGCTTTCGAATCCGCCGCCACCCAGAATGTGGTTCAGAATAAAGGCGGGAAAGAAATCCGGATCGTCACGGTCAATCCCCTTCTGGGCAAACAGGGCGACCGATTGCGGGGTATCGAAATCAACGACGCTGATGCCGCCCGTGATTGAAACCTGCGCCTTGTCCGGGATCGGTTTGCCGGTTTCGGGCAGATCGGCCAGCAGCCTGTCCAGCAGTGCACCCAGGTCTTCTGCCGATATGTCGCCGACGGCCCCGACATACAGCCGGTCCCGGGCAAAGACGTTGTCGTAGGCCGCAACGATGTCGTCGCGCGTCAGGGCGGAAACGCTTTCGATCGTTCCTTTGCCCTCGGACCCGTAGGGATGGTCCCCATAGGCCATACGGGCAAAGCTGCGGCCAGCTATGTCGTTAGGATCGGTCTCGTCCGACCGCAAACCGGACAGTACCTGAGCGCGAACCCGGTCAATCGCGTCCTGATCGAAGCGGGGCTTATGAATCGTGGTGCGCAGCAGATCGATCACTTCATCCCGATTTTCGGTCAGAAACCGTGCCGAAATCGAAACCGTGTCATCGCTGGCGTTGTAGGTAAATGAGGCCGCAAGCGATTCCAGTTCTCGCGCGTAGGACCGCGCGTCCATGTCGCCCGCGCCTTCCTCGATCAGGCCGCTCATCAGATAGACCGCGCCACGCTTGTCCGGGTCATCCAGCGAGGTGCCGCCGCGAAACCGCAACTCCAACGCGGTGAAAGGGATCGATGGGTCCTCGACCAGCCAGGCCTTGATGCCGCCGGGCGAGGTGACTTCCTGGATCTCGATCTCGGCCCATGCAGGCATCGCAATGACCAAGGCGATCAGGGTTGCGAATATCCGTTTCATTGCGTCACCTCATCGTCACGCATCAGCCATCCGGTGACAGACGCTTCGGGCTGCAGCACTTCGCGGGCGGCCGCGATGATCTCTTCTCCGGTCACGGCCTGAAGAATGTCGGGCCAGGCCTGCACATCCTCGACCGTCAGACCGGTGGTCAGCGCGCGGCCATAGCGGTTGCCGATCCCGTCGACATTGTCGCGGGCATAGGTTTGGGCGGCACGCAGCTGCATCTTGATCCGGTCCAGATCCTCTGCGTTCACACCTTCGGCAATGAAGTCCGCAACCGCCTGATCCATCGCATCCTCAGCATCTTGCAGCGAGACGCCCTCGGCCGGGACGACCACCATATCGAAGGTCGTGTCATCCAGCGATACGCCCCGATAGAACGCGCCTGCATAGACGGCCATCTGCTTCTCGAACTGCAGTTTTTCATTGAGGTACGAGGTGGTGCCGCCGCCCAGCAATTCGGCCAGCAAATACAGCGCTGCGGCCTTTTCCTGAGCACCTGCGTCACGTTCCGGCGCCAGATAACTGCGCTGCAGGTAGGGCTGCGCCACGCGCGGATCCTTGAAGGTCAGGCGTCGTTCGGCGGTTTGCGGCGGCTCCTGTGAGCGGACCCGTTCAGGCAGGTCGGGGTTGGCCGGGATCACGCCATAGTATTTTTCGGCCAGAACGCGGACCTCCTCCGGGTCGACGTCACCCGTGACCACCAAAATCGCGTTGTTGGGCGAATAGTGTATCCGATAGAAGGAAAGCGCATCGTCCAGATCCAACTCCTCCATCTCGTGTTTCCAGCCGATGATCGGCACACCATACCGGTGGTTGAGATACTGCGCCGCGCCCATCTGCTCGCCGAAGAGGGCACGAGGGTTGTTTTCCGTGCGCTGGTTGCGTTCCTCTAGGATCACATCGCGTTCGGTTTCGATATCGGCTTCGGTCAGGCGGATGTTGCGCATCCGGTCCGATTCCATCTGCATCATCAGTTCCAGCCGGTCAGCGGCGACGCGCTGGAAATAGGCGGTGTAATCATACGACGTGAACGCGTTGTCATTGCCGCCATTGGCCGCCACGGTGGCCGAGAACTCTCCGGCCTCAAGCGTGTCGGTGGCCTTGAACAGAAGGTGTTCCAGGAAATGCGCCACGCCGGACGCGCCGATGGGCTCGTCCGCCGAACCGGCCCGATACCAGACCATATGCTGTACGACCGGGGCGCGATGATCCTCGACCACCACGACATCCATGCCGTTATCCAGTGTAAAAGTCGTGACTGCCTCCTGCCCTTCTTCGGCCAGAAGCGGGGTCGCGGTCATCAGGGCGGCAATCAACGCCAGTGCCCGAACCATGCGGCATCCTCCGTTTGGTTTATGCGTTTCAAACTACGGTGGCGCCGCGCGGGTTCAAGGGCGATGACGGAAAGTTAAGAATTATTCATCGGCAGGCGGGGCCGAGGGGGTCTCAATCCCTGCCGCGCGGGCTGCTTCGTTTTGTGCATTCGCGTTGATCGCCTGCCGCTCGTAAACCTGCTCATAGCGGTCAACCGGGAACAGTTTCAGACCAGTCCAGCGGCCACGGCGCTTGCGGAAATCCGCATCTTCCTGCGCCACGACCTGCCGCGTATTGGCCGGAACGCCATAACGGCTGGAGGCGGTGACCAGTGCCGCATCCGAAGACGGAATGCTGGTATTCGAGTTCAGCGCCGCCGCACTGCCCCCCAGCGCCACGACAGCATCCGCCTTGGGCGTCGGATCAACCAGATTGCCGCCGCCCGGTGTGGGGGCCGGCAGGAAGCTGTAATCTTTAGGCGCCGTCAGCGGCTTGACCGGCAGCACCGAAAACTCGTCCGGACCCGGTCCGGGTGGCTGAAGATCGCGCAGACCACGTTTGGAACAGCCCGCCACGGCAACGGCAAGTGTCAGTGCAAGTATGGCAAGCGGCATCCGCATTTGTGTCTCCAGCCTGTTTGAGGCGCTTTTATCGCATATCGTCCGGCGCGTCACGAGGGCTTTTTGCCGTCAAACAGAACAAGCCCCAGCGCTCCGGCAAAAATGAACACATCGGCCAGATTGAAGACAAACGGGTTTTCGATGCCACAACAGGACATGTTCAGGAAATCCAGGACATAGCCATAGAGAACCCGGTCCACCACATTTCCAAGCGCCCCGCCGATCAGCAAGCCGCCGCAAATCTGCATCAGCTTCGGCGGCGTCGTCCGCATCAACCAGATCAGAACGGCCGTGCAGATCACGACCGATATGCCAATCAGAAACCAGCGGGCTGCGTCCGTGTTCCCCTGAAACAGGCCAAAGTTAATCCCGCGATTCTCGCCGTACTTGAACACAAGCAGCGGCGGCAACACGTCGACACCCCCGGGCCTTTCGGCCACGCGCATCACATGAACGACCAGATATTTACTGATCTGGTCGATCAACAGTGCCGCCAGCGCGGCCCAGAGCAGCAGGCGATAACGCATCAGTGACGGAAATGGCGCATGCCGGTGAAGACCATTGCAAGGCCTGCCTCGTCCGCCGCAGCGATCACCTCGTCATCGCGCATCGAGCCGCCCGGCTGGATCACGCAGGTCGCGCCGGCTTCGGCGGCCTCCATCAGCCCGTCAGGGAAGGGGAAGAACGCATCGGACGCCACGGCCGAGCCAATGGTCAGCGGTTGCGGCAAGCCAAGCGCATCGGCCATTCGTTCGGCCTTCTTGGCGGCAATCATGGCAGAGTCCAAGCGGCTCATCTGGCCCGCGCCCACGCCCACGGTCGCACCGTCTTTGACGTAGACGATGGCGTTGGATTTGACGTGCTTGGCGACTTTCCAGGCAAACAGCAGGTCGCGCATCTGCTCTTCGGTCGGGGCCTTTTTGGTGACAACCTTCAGGTCATCCATTCCGATGAACCCATTGTCCTTGTCCTGCACCAGCAGGCCGCCGGCCACCTGACGCACGGTTTTACCACCGGCCGTTACATCCGGCAGGCCTTCGGTGGTCAGCAGACGCAGGTTTTTCTTGGCCGCGAAGATCGCCTTTGCCTCGTCCGACGCGCCGGGGGCGATCACGACCTCGGTGAAAATCCCGGTGATTTCCTGCGCAGTCTCGGCGTCGAGCGGCTGGTTCAGTGCCACGATCCCACCAAAGGCCGAAGTCCGGTCACAGTCGAAGGCTGACCTATACGCTTCCAGCAAGGTCGTGCCTGTGGCTACGCCGCAAGGGTTGGCATGCTTAATGATCGCACAGGCCGCACCTTTTGCCGGATCGAACTCGGCCACCAGTTCAAAAGCCGCGTCCGTGTCGTTGATGTTGTTGTAGCTCAGTTCCTTGCCCTGGTGCTGA
Source organism: Ruegeria sp. D1(2025) (assembly GCF_056536425.1). Classification (NCBI taxonomy): domain Bacteria; kingdom Pseudomonadati; phylum Pseudomonadota; class Alphaproteobacteria; order Rhodobacterales; family Roseobacteraceae; genus Ruegeria; species Ruegeria sp. D1(2025). The sequence continues at coordinate 24,858 of NZ_JBQFPO010000003.1, forward strand.
ACGGCAGTCGCCACACCCGGACGGTTGGTTCCATCAGTGTAGAAAGCCGCCTGTTGATGGCTGTTCTCGCCATAGCGCAGGGTCTGTTTCAGCTCACCCGCAAAAGATCGGCGCTTGGGCGCTTCAAGCTGCAGTGCGTCGGCCATCCAATTCGAAACCGCAGTGTCGTACGCCGCAGTGCGGGCGTAGGCCTTTTGCGCCAGCCACTGGCGGAACCCGTACGACGTCTTGCCGTAATTCTCTTCCAACTGATCCAGCAGCGAGGAGTAGTCCTCAACATCCACAACCACGTTCACGAAGGCGTGGTTCTTGGAGGCCGCGCGGATCATCGCAGGTCCGCCGATATCGATATTTTCGATACATTCGTCGTAACCAGCACCTTTGGCCACTGTCGCCTCGAACGGGTAGAGGTTCACCACCAGCAGGTCGATTGGACCGATGCCGTGTTCTTCCATCGCAGCAACGTGGGTGTCGTTGTCGCGTAGCGCGAGCAGCCCGCCATGCACCATCGGATGCAGGGTTTTCACACGGCCATCCATCATCTCGGGGAAGCCTGTGATCTCACTGACGTCCTTCACCTCAAGCCCTGCCTCGCGCAGCGCCTTGGCCGTGCCGCCGGTCGACAGCAACTCGACTCCGCGCTCGGCCAGCGCCTTTCCCAGCTCGATCAGCCCGGTCTTGTCGGAAACGGAAAGCAACGCGCGGCGCACGGGGTGAAGGTCGGTCATGGGTCCAAAGGTCCTTTTGGCGTCAGTCAAACTCGGGCTCGTCCCGGTGCAGATCGCGCACGGCATAGGCTGTATCCTGTGCCTTGCTCAGCGTCCACCGGATGCGGGTCGCATACTCCATTGCGCGCCCGGATAGAACGATCTGTTTTGTCGCGCGCGGCTTCAAACGCCCTTTCTCAAGGTAAACGCTTGGCTCGACTGACAATTTTCCCGCGCCATCATGGCGAAAAACCCAGATCTCACCGCTTTTGAGAGCCATCGACACCGCAGCGCCCCCCAAATCCAGCGCCGCATCCACGTCGGGGTGCAGGTGAAACCGGATATCAAACGCGATCCCCGACAGGCCCGAGGCATCCATCGCCTTGTCAAACTGCCGCTTCGCCTTGTCGGTTGCGGTCAGCAAAATGTCCTCACCCACAAGTTCACGGCCGTCAAAACGCAGTTCAAAAGTACGGGCGTGGGTCAGACCAAACACTTTTGCGTACCCGTCATGACCAGCCATGAAGCGGGTTCCTTCAAAACCGGCCTCAACCTCGGTCAGGACCTGCGAGGGCGCATCGACCAGCGCTTCGTTTTCAGTGCCCGGGGCCGGATCGGTCAGGCGGGCGCTGGAATACCCGTCCAGGCAAAGGGTAGAATGCGAAGGGGTCGCCCGCCCGGCCCGACGCCACTCGAGCCCGAAACTAGCGCCGGACCCGCAATTCACGACCAGAGGCCTGCGTCCGGATGTCAGCTCAAACGCCAGGGTGGAAGCGTGCGCGTTATAGGATGCAGCCCCTTTGGGCGGTGCGCTGGCATCGATGATCACGCTGGTTCGTGCGGCGTAGAGACGGGCATATCCCATTGACAGCCCGGTTGAATTGTCCGGCTTCACGCCACTTTGCGCCAGGGCCTGATCCAGCCGCCCTTCGAGGCCGCGCCCGCCACCATGAAACCGGGCCAGCGCGCCGTCCGAATGGCGCAGGCTGCGCAGGGTCGGTGCAATGCGTCTGATCGCGTTCAGCTGAGATCCCGGCGTCCCCCGGCCCAGTTCACTCAGCGCAGCAGACGTCCAGGACAGAAGCGTAAAAACCTCAAGCAATTCTTCGGGGTTCCGGGTGCTGATCCCGCCCTGCTTATCCACCTGCCGCTCGCATTCCCGCGACAATGCGCTGAGGGCCGGATCGGCCAGACTCTCCAATCCCTCCAGCGCCAGACCGGCCTGCACCAGACCGGTCAACGCTTCGAACCGGGGCAGGCCCGGCGTCGCGGCGTGCCAGCGTTTGGACAGATACCACGTTTGCTGCGCCAGAGAGCGGAAGAACAGCCTGCTGTGCTGCTCGTCCACGCCGCGCAACAGGAAAATGGCGTGGTTGATCCAGCGGATCACCCGGCGACCTGTCAGGTCGGGCGCCCAGCCGGGTCCCTGCCCCCTGCCATGTGTCGCGATCCAACCCCAGACCCAACGCTGGGCTTTTTCCCGCGCGCGCATGTCTCCAACTGCGGCCAGATCGTCCAACCAAGCAAATCCGTGACGCTCATTGTCAAAACCGGCGCTGGGCGCTGCGACATCCCACAGCCCGGTATCCTGCGCCTCGACCAAGTAACCGGCGAACAGCAGGTTCCCGGCCACCAGCTGCCTGCCGCGCGCGAATGAGCCGACAGCGCGGGGTTCGGGCTGGCTGACAAATCCGGTGACGGCCTTCTGCCGCTGGCTGAGGCGCGCGTAGAAACGGTTCTGAAACCGCATCCACCGGTTGGCCATGGTGTCCGACTTCGACATGACGCTTGTTTCTCTGCCCCTTGCGCTCTGCTGGCGCCTGAGACCCAACGATAGACCGGGCGGCGCGTCAAGTCATCGAAAAGCGTGCCTTCAGGCGGATTTGTTCAGGCAGGCGATATAGAACCCGTCCACGCCGCCCCGATCCTCCCAAAAGTCTGGCCGCAGGCGCAACCCGCCTTCCTGTGTGATCCAGTCGGAATCGACACCTTCGATGCCCAGCGCGCCTCGGTCGATCTGCATATCGGGATATTGTTCCAGCGCCTCTTCGACCTGCACCTCGCCTTCATCCGGCAGCAGCGAGCAGGTGCAATAGACCAGCCGCCCGCCGGGTTTCAGAAGGGTCCAGGCATGGGCCAGCATCTGGGCCTGCAATTCGATCAGCCCGCCAAATTCCGAACCATCCTTTGCAAAGGGCAGGTCAGGGTGCCGACGAATGGTGCCCGTGGCGGAACAGGGGGCATCCAGCAGGATGGCATCATACTGTCCCTGATGCTCCAACGCGTCGCCGGCGATGACCTTCGCTGACAAACCGGTGCGGGCAAGGTTTTCGCGCACCCGCTCCAGCCGCCCTTCCGAGATGTCCAGCGCGGTGACGTCTGCCCCTGCCGCCGCCAGTTGCAACGTCTTGCCGCCGGGGGCGGCACAAAGGTCCAGAATTTGCTCACCCGCTTTCGGCGCCAGTACCCGCACGGGCAAGGCCGCCGCTGCATCCTGTACCCACCACGCGCCCCGGTTATATCCGGGCAGGGTCGATACCTGGCCTGCATCGTGAACGCGCATTGAACCCGTTGGCAAAGCCTCACCGGGTCCGGTCGCGCCGGGCTTCAGCGTGATGTCCAGCGGCGCGCCGTTGAAATGAGCCACCTCCATGCCCGCAACGGCATCGGGACCCCAGGCCATGATCAGCGGTTCCCGCAGCCACTCCGGCAGGCGCGGCACTCGCATTCTTGGCCAGGCGTCCGGGCCTTCGGCGGCGACTTTACGCAGCACGGCGTTCACCAAGCCCTTTAGGCGTCCATGCTTGCGCGACCGGCCTACGATCTCGACCATGGAGTTGACGACACCATGTGCCGCCTCGCCGTGACACAACTCGACTGCGCCAAGACGCAAGGCGTTATGGACAGTCAGCGCCGGTGTCCGGTTCAGGTGATTGTCCAGCAGGCGGTCCGCCCGTTCCAACCCGCGCAACGTTTGCAGCGCAAGACGCTGAGCCCTTGCACGGTCCTCGGGTTCAAGACGATCCAGCGCGCCTGCGGCCAGGCATTCCGACAGCAATCGCCCTTCTCCCAAAATCTGATCCAGCAGATAGATCGCGCTGCGCCGCGCCGCTGTTGCGCTGTCAGACATGGATTCGCCTTTCCTGTGACCCAAGCCCGCATTGCCAAGGGCGGACGCGGGCGTATATCAAGCCCATGCACGGAAAGGAACCCGATGTCATGACCGATCAGCGCAAAGACCTGCCGCCTGCTGCCCAGCGCGCGCTGGCCGAAGCCGAAGAACGCCGCAAGAAGGCCGAGACCGAAGCCAAGGGAATGCCAAAGGAACTGGGCGGGCGCGACGGCCCCGACCCGGCCCGCTATGGCGATTGGGAGAAAAAAGGCATCGCCATCGATTTCTGATCGTTCAGCCCCGCAAAGCCTGCAGAAAATCAGCGATCAGCGCGCGCTGCTTGTTCGATTTCGCACGCTCTTCGGGCCATGTCAGCCAATAGCCATCCTTGGTCGGCAACTCGGGCAGATCCAGCCTGCACAATCGTCCCGCATGTAAGTCCGAATGGGCCAGAGGCACCGAACCCAGCGCCACGCCGATCCCCTGCCGAGCTGCCGAAATCGCGTGCTCCATTGAATCGAGACTGATCTTTGACGGCGGCAATTCCGCATTGTCCGTCTTGCGCGCCCAGTCCCGCCATGCCGGTCGTTCCCCGCGCAGATCAATCAGCGGCGCGCCCCATTCGACACCCGGCGCGGCCATCGGCACCAGAACCTCACGCGCGATCAGCGCCGCATCGCGCCCGGGCCAGGTTCCGCGGCCGTAGCGGATTTGCAGCCATGTCCGCTCCTCGTCCAGCGACGACCGGCGCGCAACCGAGTCGGTCATCACCCGCACCTTGGGCCGCACCTCCTGAAACCGCGCGACGGCCGGCAGAACCAGTGCGTGGATGTTCGAGGACAGGCCCGCGACACGCAGCTCTCGCGGGGATTTGCCGAACAGATCTTCTGTATTTCGCTCCAGTGCCTGCAGGCTGTCTTGCACCAGCGGCAGGTAACTTTCGCCTTCAACAGTCAGGGACACGCCGCGCGCTTCGCGCACGAACAATGTTCGGCCCAGCCAGGATTCAAGGTTGCCGATCCGCTGGCTTACCGCCGCCTGCGTCAGGCCAAACTCACGCGCGGCGGCTGAAAACCCGCCAAGACGCCCGGCGGCCTCGAACACGCGCAGCCAATCCAAAGGGGGCAGACCGACTTTCTTTCTATCCATTAGTTTTTCCGGGCCTCAGCAGAAAGAAGGATTAATTGTATTAATGCCACAAGCACCGTATCTCCTCAACCAAAGCCGCGCTGAACAGGAGATTCCCAATGCTGCGCACCGCCACTTTCTCCCCTTCCGTCGTAACTGTCACTTTTGCCGACGCGTCCCAATCGCGCTTTCACGCCATCTGGCTGCGTGACAACGCGCTGGACCCCGACACCCGCGCGCCGGGCAACGGACAACGTCTGATCACCATCGGTGACATTCCCGCAGATGTTTCGGTCAGTGCGGCGGAAATTGTCGGCGGCGATCTGCAGGTCACGTTCCAGCCCGAAGACAAGACCGTTTCCTTCCCGGCCGACTGGCTGGCCGACCACGACTATGATCACGATCACGGCGGTGCAGTCGGGCGCGTCGCGCACGGCATCACAACCTGGGAACGCGGCATGGAGGCGCCTTCTGGCGACTGGACTGCGGTTCACGTCAACCCCGGTGCCAAACGGGACTGGCTGGCCGCAGTGGCCGAGTTCGGTTTTGCCAAACTGACCGGCGGTCCCGCCGAACCGGAATCGCTGCTGAAAGTGGCCGATCTGTTCGGTTACGTCCGCGAAACAAACTACGGCCCCTATTTCGAGGTCCGGACCGAGGTGAACCCCACCAACCTTGCCTATACCGGCCTTGGTCTGCAGGCCCATACCGACAATCCCTACCGTGATCCGGTTCCGACGCTGCAAATCCTCTATTGCCTGGAAAACAGCGCCGAAGGCGGTGACTCGATCGTGGTCGATGGCTTCCGGGCCGCTGAAAAGCTGCGGGACCTGAATCCTGAAGGTTTCGCCCTGCTGGCGGGCTATCCGGCGCGGTTCGAGTATAAGGGTTCGGACGGTGTCTGCCTGCGCTCACGCCGCCCGATGATCGAGCTTTCGCCTGACGGAGAACTGATCAGCATCCGCTTTAACAACCGCTCATCCGCGCCGTTTGTGGATGTGCCGTTCGACAAGATGGAAGCCTACTACGCCGCCTATCGGCAGTTCGGTGAAATCATCGACGACCCGGCCATGGGCGTGTCGTTCAAGCTGGAACCGGGCGAAAGCTTTATCGTCGACAACACCCGCGTGCTGCACGCCCGTCTGGGCTATTCCGGTGCCGGATCACGCTGGCTGCAGGGGTGTTATGCCGACAAGGATGGATTGCTGTCCACTCTAGCCGCGATGGAGATGGCACAACCGGAGGCGGCGGAATGAAACCCGATTTCTCGACCTTGAACCGCGACAATATCGTGGCCTTCATCGGTGATATTTTCGAGCGCCGTGGCGGAGAGGAGTATTTGGGGGAACCCGTCACCATGGCTCAGCACATGTTGCAGGGCGCCACGATTGCCGAGCAGAACGGCCAGACCGAAGAGATCATCGTCGGAGCATTGCTGCACGATATCGGCCATTTCACGTCCGAATTCGGCACCTATCATCCCGACGACACCGAGGATCGCCACCACGAGGACGCTGGTGCCGAGGTGCTGGAGCAGTTTTTTCCGTCGGTCATCACCGATTGTTGCCGCTATCACGTCGCGGCCAAGCGCTATCTCTGCGCCACCAAGCCCGAATACTTCAACCGCCTGTCCGCCGCGTCGGTCCACACGCTGGAACTGCAGGGCGGACCCATGAGTGCCGATGAAGTGGCAGAGTTCGAGGCCAACCCGAACCTGAAAGAGATTATTCAGGTGCGGTATCTGGATGAGGCGGGCAAGCGTGCCGACATGGAAACTCCGGGATTCGCCCATTTCGCACCGATGGTGCAGCGTATGGTCGACAGACATTTGGGGGCATCATGAACGCGCCGGAATACATCTTCGAAGCGAGCTCCAAGCCGTCACTGCCATGGCATGAGGTTCCGCTGATCCGGGCGACAGAGCAGTCGGTAAAAGGCTACGGCTGCCTGGTCGATGATCCTGATACGTTCGAAATCGAAATCGTCCGCTGGCCGCAACAGGGTTGGCGGCCGATCGACGACGGCACCGGTGACGAAGGTGGCTGGGTCGAGGGCACATTCCATGGGGAATGGAAGGGTGATGTGCTTTATGGTCGAAACGAGGCCGTCAATGGTCACTATGTGCTTGGCTGGTCGACCGATCCGCAGCAAGCGCAATCGCAACAGCAAACCGCGCCGCGCGATCAGGTGTTGTTGTGGCACATGAACTATCACCCGGATGGCGGGCAGATGTTCTGGCCGCTGGATAACAGACCGTTCATCGTGCCTGCCGCGCTGCCCGGCGATAACCTGACCCCCGACAAGGTGGTGGCGTTTTGGTGCGACGGCTCGCGCGGTCTTTATATCCATCCCGGCATCTGGCACGAGGGGATTTTTCCCGTTGAGGACAATCAACGGTTCCTGGACCGTCAAGGCAAAGTCCACGCCCGGGTCAGCGCTGACATCGGGAAGGAATTCGGCGTCTACCTCGCCTGCCCGCTGCGTGCGAACAAAATCAGGAATCTGTGACCAACGCCCGCTGATGGTCGTTACGTCGCCCTGAAATCCAAACCTGCACGGCCAGCAGATAGGGAAGAAAGAACGCGAAATTCTGCGCCAGATCAAAAGGGCCCGAAAAATCGGGCTCTGACCCAAGGCCTCCGGTCAGCAGGTACCATAATGTGTAGTGCACACGGTATAACCAAGACCCAAGCGCCAGCCAAAACAGTCGCAATCCCCACGCCCAGTGACCAGCGCGATCACCTGCCATTGCCTTTTGGGCCAGCATCAGAGCCGAAACAAACAGGCACAGGCCATAGAGGAAGAAGCCCACAGACATCACCGGGCCACCAATCGTTTCCCGCAACAGGATATAGGCCATTCCCGCCGCGCCTGTGATCAATGCCAGCGAAATCAGAACAGAACCCAATGCACGGTGAAATCGGTTGAATCCAAGCCGAAGCCTTTTGATCAGTTGCAGCGGCACCAATGCCACCAGCACCGTTCCGGCCAGTATGTGCACCATCATCATCGTATTGCCGATGCTCTGACCGTCGGCAAACAAATAGCTGCGCTGGGCTGCATCGTCAGACAGCCCAATACCGATCATGCCAAACCCATGCACCAGAAAAGGCAGCAGCGTCAGGTAAAACGCCACGAGCAACAGGCCGGACGCCACTGGGGATTTCAGGATACGCATACCCGGACTTTAGCGCCGGCTTGCGACCTGTCTACGGGTCAGAGCCCCAGCACATCCACCATGTCATACTGACCGGGCGCCTTGCCCTGCCCCCACAGCGCCGCCTTCAGCGCACCGCGTGCAAAGATGGCGCGGTCCGAGGCAAGATGGCGCAATACGATGCGTTCGCCGGGGGCTGCGAACAGTACGTCATGCTCGCCGACAACGTCCCCGCCCCGAATGGCGTGGAACCCAATGTCACCGCGCTTGCGCGCGCCGGTAATGCCGTCGCGGCCCCGGTCGGACACATCGGCCAGATTGACGCCCCGTCCTTCGGCGGCCGCCTCGCCCAACATCAGCGCGGTACCTGAAGGTGCATCGACCTTGTGGTGATGATGGCCTTCGATGATCTCGATATCGAAATCCTCATCCAGCGCGGCGGCAACCTTTTTGGTCAGTTGTACCAGCAGGTTGACCCCCAGACTCATGTTACCGGCCCGCACGATTACGGCATGGCGCGCGGCCGGTTCCAGCGCCGCGATCTGTTCTTCGGTCATGCCGGTGGTGCCGATCACGTGCACGCAACGCGCTTGCGCTGCCAGGGCGGCAAATTCCAGCGTCGCCTCGGGTGCGGTGAAATCGATGACAGCCTGCGCCTGCGCGAAAGCCTCGAGCGGGTCATCGGTCACGGCCACGCCCAGCGCCTGCCCACCCATCGCCTCGCCGACATCCTGACCGATCCAGTCGTGGCCGTTACGCTCGACCACGCCGACCAGACGAACCTGATCACTGTCCGTTACGGTCTTGATCAGCATCTGCCCCATACGGCCCGAAGCCCCTGTGATGACGATCCCCGGAATATGGGTCATTGCGCTGGTCCTTTCGCGTTGCCTGCCGGATGGTCGGCTCAAAGCCTCCTACCCCGTTCGCGCCCGCTTGGCAAAGCCCCGCTTTGCGCTTAGATCGGGGTTTATGGCAAAGAACAAATTCCACGATGGCCCCGGCCCGTCCCAACGACAGCTGCGCGTCGGCGAGCTGATCCGCCGCACCCTGTCCGAGGTTCTGGCGCGCGGAGATGTCCACGACCCCGACCTGAATCGCATGTCGATCACCGTGGGCGAGGTGCGCACCTCGCCCGATCTGAAGATTGCCACTGCCTACGTGCTGCCGCTGGGCGGCAAAGGGCAGGAGGACGTGATCGCGCTGCTCGCCCGCAACAAGGGTGAGCTGCGGCGCATGGTCGGCAAGAAGGTCGGTCTGAAATTCTCGCCCGATCTGCGGTTCCGGCTGGACGACACGTTCGACCGGCTGGACGACACCCGCCGCATGTTCGATCAGGACGCGGTGCGCCGCGATCTGGACGAGTGATCCGCCCCGCCGTCTCGCTGATCGCGGCCTTCTGGGCCGCGCAAGCCTCTGCGGTGACCTGTGAGAAGCTGACCCATGAGAGCAAGCGGTACACCGTCTGCGAGGTGGATGCCGCGAACGAAGATCTGCGTCTGTTTCTGAACGATGAAAACGGCGAGCTGCTGGGGCACTTCTCTTCCGTCAATGATGCACTGAAACCGGGCGGCAAACGGCTTGCCTTCGCGATGAATGCGGGCATGTATCACGAAGACCGCTCACCTGTCGGTCACTATGTCGAAGACGGCCAGGAACAGATGCGCGTGATCGCCAATCCGGGCCCCGGCAATTTCGGTCTGTTGCCCAATGGCGTGTTCTGCATTCGCGAGGGGCGCGCCGACGTATTCGAGACACTGGATTTCGTCGATCAGGTTCCCGACTGCCGTTTTGCCACACAATCCGGCCCGATGCTGGTCATCAACGGAGAGCTGCATCCGCGCTTCCTGCCCGATTCGACCTCGCTCTATGTGCGCAACGGTGTGGGCACCAGTGCCGACGGCACCCGCGCTGTGTTTGCAATTTCGGATGATTACGTCACTTTCCACGAGTTCGGCGGCCTGTTCCGGGATCTTCTGGGTACGCCCAACGCGCTGTTCTTCGACGGCAATATCTCTCGGATGTATGACCGGGCGAACAAACGGTCCGATGTCGGGTTTTCGCTGGGGCCAATCGTCGGCGTGGTCGAGGATGCGCCAGCAAATTGACAGCAGTGAGGCGATCCGCTAACCCGCGCGCCTCAGCAATCTTCTAGGTGCAGTATGGGACGCAAACGCAAGGGCCGCGATATTTCCGGTTGGCTGGTGGTGGACAAGCCCGCGGGCATGACCTCGACCGCAGTGGTCAACAAGGTGCGTTGGGCGATGGATGCAAAAAAGGCGGGCCATGCAGGTACACTTGACCCTGAAGCGACCGGTGTTCTGGCCGTAGCTCTGGGCGAGGCGACCAAGACCGTTCCCTACATCACCGATGCTTTGAAAGCCTATACTTTCACCGTGCGTCTGGGTCAGGCCACCAACACCGACGATGCCGAAGGCGAGGTGATCGCTGAAAGTCCCGCGCGCCCCTCGGATGACGACATCAAACAGGCACTGGCCCCGTTTCTGGGTGACATCATGCAGGTGCCGCCCAAGTTCTCAGCCGTGAAGATCGACGGCCAGCGCGCCTACAAGCTGGCCCGCGACGGCGAGGATGTGGACCTGTCCGCCCGCCCGTTATGGGTCGAGGAACTGGTACTTGTCGACCGCCCCGACGAAGATCACGTCGTGCTGGAAATGACATGCGGCAAGGGCGGCTACGTCCGTTCGATCGCACGCGATCTGGGCGAGGCACTGGGCTGTCACGGCCACGTCAGAGAGCTACGCCGCATCTGGTCCGGCCCGTTCGAGGCCGAAGACGGACTGAGCATCGAACAGATCGATGAAATGGCCAAGACCGAGGCACTGGACGATTACCTGCACCCGCTGGAGACCGGCCTGTCCGACCTGCCCGAGCTGAAATGCACCCCCGAAGGTGCTACCCGCCTGCGCAATGGCAATCCGGGCATGGTTCTGGCATCGGACGTTGAATACGGCGATGAGGCTTGGGCCTCACTGGATGGCAAGGCTGTGGCCGTGGGCATCTACAAATCCGGCGAATTGCATCCCAGCCGCGTGTTCGTCGATAGCTGAGCGATGTTCCCCCAACTCGGTTTTGTCGCTACGGTCGGATTACCGATTGCAACGATGGGGGTTCACGTTGGAAAACGATGCGGTCTTCCAATACCTGAAGCTGTTTCTTGAAAACATCTCGATCTGGTCGCTGATCGCCCTGGGGCTGGTCATATGGATCATCCGCAAGCCCGAGCGCCTTAAGGCGATCCCACGCTACATTTCGTCCGCAAAGCTTGGCGAGTTCGAAGTTCAGCTTCGTGAAGTCAAACAAAAGCTCGACGAAACAGAGGCGCATGTCGCCGAGTTGGAAGAGGAAAACGCGCGTCTGAACACGTTGTATTCGGCCTTCGACATTCACGCGCCGGTGTCCGAACTGGAAGAAACCCGGCAGTCGCTGAAAGTCCTGGCGGGGAACCTGCACGATACGGCGCCGATCCATGACGGGTTGAAACCCGGCGCGGACCCTGCAGATGTTTACGTGGCCGCCGAGATTTTGCGGACAAACAGGGACCTGACCTTCTATGACGTTTTGGTTGCCGTCATCGCCCGCATCGCGGCGCACCCAAAACTGGAAGGCCTGCGGTATCATACGGTCTGGACACTGGCTTCGGCGCTGCATCGGATGACATTGGCAGCCGTCAAGCACAGCGACGTGCCCAAAGTCACCAAGGACCAGTTGGGGGCGGCCAGGAACGCGCTCACGCTTCTGCGTGACAATCCGCATGTGCAGCTTGATTGTCCCACAAATCCGAAACAGGGCATACGCGGGCCAGCAGGATATGCCTTGAACTGGGTCGACAAAGGTTTGGACAAATACACCGACCGCTGAGCTTGCGCTTGCGAAAGCCGGCGCAATTGGTCACTAACCCATCATGATCACCCGTTCCCACACCAAAGGCGACGCGCCCTCGACCGCCGTGTATTCCGATTGCGAGAACTATCGCTATAGCCTGACACGCATCTGGGATCCGACGGGGCGCAAGGCGCTGTTCGTCATGCTGAACCCATCGACCGCGACCGAGGTACAGAACGACCCAACGGTGGAACGGTGCGAACGTCGGGCGCGGGCATTGGGGTTCGGCGCATTTCAGGTGACCAACATCTTTGCCTGGCGCGACACCGACCCGCGCAAGATGCGAGCCGCCCCCGATCCGGTCGGACCCGAGAATGACGCGGCCATTCTGGACGGTGTCCAATGGGCCGACCAGGTCATCGCCGCCTGGGGCACCCACGGCGCACATCTTGAGCGTGGCCCTGCCGTTGAAAACCTGCTGCGCGGAACCGGCCAGCCCCTGTTTCATCTTGGGCTGACAAAAGACGGGCATCCCAAGCATCCCCTCTACATCGCCTACTCTCAGCAGCCCCAAGCGTGGTGACAAAAGGTTAACCACACCCTCAGGCTTGCTTTGACCAAACTTCTGAATCCATGGGATATTTCACCAGGCTTTCGGAGGATTTTCATGTTTCTGATCGGTTTGCTTGGACTGGCGGCCGTGGGCGGTGCCGCCTACGCGGTCAGCGATATCTTTTCGTCCGAAGATGAAGAATCAGATAACGACGTCGCACTGGATCAGCCGGATGACGCTGGCCAGGGGGCGTTTCTGGAAATCGACGACAATGTCGATGACCCGGCCCCTCCCGAGGTTGAAGACCTGCCCACCGGAACTGAAGAACCCGAGTTCGAGGGCACTGAAGTCCCCGAAACGGGCGATGACACCGAGACGCAAACAGACGCGTCCGGGGATGATCCGATTGACGTTCAGGACAACAATTTGATCATCGAAGGCAGCCATGAGGACGACATGTTGTTCGGGGACACCGGCAACGACATCGTGTCCGGTGCGGAAGGCGATGACCTGATTCATGGCATGGATGGGGATGATCTTCTGAATGGCGATTGCGGGGATGACGAGCTTTACGGACATGGCGGTTCGGACGAGATGCACGGTGGGCAGGGTGACGACACGCTTATTGGTGGGCAAGGTGATGACATTCTGACCGGCGGGGAAGGCGATGATGTGCTGCAGGGCGGCTATGGCAATGACACGCTAAGCGGCGGGGCCGGTGAAGACGTCGTTTTCGGCGGCGATGGCGATGATCTTATTTCAGGCGACGATGGCGACGCGGAGCAATCAGCAGACTTCCTGAACGGTGGCGCAGGGGAAGACACGATTCTGGCGGAAAGCGGCGATATCGTCACTGGCGGACAGGACGCGGATACATTTGTTCTGAGCCCCGAGGACGACGACGATCAGGTCACAGTGATGGATTTTCAGCCAGGGCAGGACAAGTTGCTGATGTCCTGGAATGACGTTGAAGAACCCAATATTCGCCTGGAAACCGACGCCGAAGACGAAAATCTGATCCGGGTGATGGTCAACGGGCAGGATGTGGCGCATCTGCTCGGCGCCGAAGGTATCACGGCAGATGATATCCAATTCATGACCGAAGCAGAACTGGAATAGCTGGGCCTTCCGGACTGAGCCAGGAGATTCCCTTTGCCATTTGCCGCAAATGCGCCTATACGCGCGCATCCGCATCGGAATCGGTGCGGTTTTCTCCATGGGCCTGCGCTGGACGACATCCCGGCCTGCGCCATTCACTCTAACCTTTCAAAGGAGACCCCGATGTCGATCACTGCCGCTGAAAAAACACGCGTCATGAAAGAATTCGCAACCAAAGAGGGCGACACCGGTTCGCCTGAAGTCCAGGTTGCCATCCTGACCTCGCGCATCAACACCCTGACCGAGCACTTCAAGACCCACAAGAAAGACAACCACGGTCGTCGTGGTCTGCTGAAGATGGTTGCTCAGCGCCGTAAGCTGCTGGACTACCTGAAAGGCAAGGAAGAAGCGCGTTACCAGGACCTGATCAAAAAGCTGGGCATCCGCCGCTAATCGCTTTTGCATTTGTTTCAAACGCCCGCCATTTTGGCGGGCGTTTTTTGTTGTGGCCATCGAACCTCTTTTTTCAAAGCGGTCGACCCACGCATTTGACATTGCCAATGGGTTGAGGTGTATCCACCTGCACAACTTAAGGTTATGCCAAAAGCCTGTTTAATGCTTCTAATTCTGAACTCAATCGCGCTGTCGCTCCGCGTCACTCCCCGCATGGTTTTTCCCACCCTTGCGATCAGCCTCGCCTCAATAGTTGTGTGGATGGTTCTAGATATTTTCACCCTCGGGCTGGCCGGTCATGTCAGCGAGCCGATTACAAGGGCCTTCATCAGCCTGTTCGGGATACGCGCTGCTCTGGCATTGAAGGGGGAAACGCGGCGCACGGATTACAGGGCTTTGGTTCTGTATTCGGTAATGTACGGGTTGTTCTTTGCGGCGGCACTGTGGTGCCTGTCCTTCATCGTGAACCTGTCCGCTACCTTGTTTGCCATCTGGCAGGCGGGTGAGCCCTTCTCTTGGAGCGCGCTGCAAAATGCCGCCGAAAGCACGCAGGTCTCGTTCGCGCTAATCGCAGTGGGCACCAAGTGCCACAACCGCGCCGACGGCAGAGCCCGCGCAAGACATCCGCGCGCTGCGCAAATCGCGCGAACGGTCTTTCTAAACGCTTTCGGCACCCTTTCGCTATCGGCATCCGGTTTCCCTTCCCTTCGAGCCAAAACTCATGTATGCGCGCGGGTATCTGAGACGTTGTGCCCTGACCCCGGCACTCGAATGGAAGATAAAGTGGGGTCGGCGGCAATGGGGCCGCCATGCAAACGGGAGACCCGGAGGGCCGGGAGTGCTCCCTTCTAGGATACGCATATGTTTGATGTAACAAAGAAATCGATTCAGTGGGGCGAGGAGACGCTTACACTGGAAACCGGCAAGGTTGCCCGTCAGGCCGACGGCACAGTGATCGCCACGCTGGGCGAAACCAGCGTCATGGCGAACGTAACCTTTGCCAAGCAACAAAAGCCCGGTCAGGATTTTTTCCCGCTGACCGTGCACTACCAAGAGAAATACTATGCCGCCGGTAAGGTTCCGGGTGGCTTCTTCAAGCGCGAGGCGCGCCCGACCGAGAAAGAGACGCTGACCGCGCGTCTGATCGACCGTCCGATCCGCCCGCTGTTCGTTGACGGCTTCAAGAACGAAGTTCTGGTGATGTGCACCGTGCTGAGCCACGATCTGGTCAACGATCCCGACATCGTTGCGATGATCGCTGCTTCGGCTGCTCTGACCATCTCGGGCGCGCCGTTCATGGGCCCGATCGCTGGTGCCCGCGTTGGTTTCGTGGATGGCGAATACGTCCTGAACCCGACCGTGGACGACATGCAGGACCTGCGCCTGAACCCCGAACAGCGTCTGGATCTGGTTGTCGCCGGCACCAAGAACGCCGTGATGATGGTGGAGTCCGAAGCATACGAGCTGTCCGAGGCCGAAATGCTGGGCGCCGTGAACTTTGCGCACGAGCAGATTCAGCCGGTTCTGGACCTGATCATCGATCTGGCCGAAGAAACCGCTAAAGAGCCGTTCGATTTCCAAGCGCCCGATTATTCGGACCTCTACGCCGCTGTTGCCGCAGCCGGTGAAGAGCAAATGCGCGCCGCCTTCGCGATCACAGACAAGCAGGAGCGCACCGCCGCTGTTGCCGCTGCCCGTGAAGCGATCAAGGAAGCGTTGACCGAGGAACAGCTGGAAGACGCGAACCTGGGTTCCGCGATGAAAAAGCTGGAAGCTGGCATCCTGCGCGGCGACGTCGTCAAAGGCGGCAAGCGCATCGACGGCCGTTCGACCACCGATGTCCGCGCCATCGAAGCCGAAACCTCGCTGCTGCCGCGTACGCATGGCTCCGCCCTGTTCACCCGTGGTGAAACGCAGGCGCTGGCCGTGACCACGCTGGGCACTGGTGACGATGAGCAGTTCATCGACGCGCTGCACGGCAACTTCAAATCGAACTTCCTGCTGCACTACAACTTCCCTCCGTATTCGGTTGGCGAAGTTGGCCGCGTCGGTTCGCCCGGCCGTCGTGAGATCGGCCACGGCAAGCTGGCATGGCGCGCGCTGCAGGCTGTTCTGCCTGCGCCGACCGACTTCCCCTACACCATCCGCGTGGTGTCGGAGATCACTGAATCCAACGGCTCGTCCTCGATGGCGTCTGTCTGCGGCGGTTCGCTGTCGATGATGGATGCAGGCGTTCCGCTGAAAGCGCCGGTTGCCGGTGTGGCCATGGGCCTGATCCTGGAAGATGACGGCGAGTACGCTGTTCTGACCGACATTCTGGGTGACGAAGACCACCTGGGCGACATGGACTTCAAGGTGGCGGGTACCGCAAACGGCATCACCTCGCTGCAGATGGACATCAAGGTCGCAGGCATCACGCCGCAGATCATGGAAACTGCTCTGGCACAGGCCAAAGAAGGCCGGATGCACATCCTGGGCGAGATGGGCAAAGCGCTGTCCGAGACCAACGAATTCTCGGTCCACGCTCCGCGCATCGAGACCATGAACATCCCGACCGACAAGATCCGTGAAGTGATCGGCTCGGGCGGCAAGGTCATCCGCGAGATCGTCGAGGTTTCGGGTGCCAAGGTCGACATCAACGACGACGGCGTCATCAAGATCGCCTCGCCGGATGGTGAATCGATCAAGAAGGCCTATGACATGATCTATTCGATCGTGGCCGAGCCGGAAGAAGGTCAGGTCTATACCGGTAAGGTGGTCAAGATCGTCGACTTCGGTGCCTTCGTGAACTTCTTTGGCAAGCGCGACGGCCTGGTGCACGTGTCCCAGATCGAAAATCGCCGCCTGAACCATCCGTCGGATGTTTTGAAGGAAGGTCAGGAAGTGAAGGTCAAGCTGCTGGGCTTTGACGATCGTGGCAAGGTTCGCCTGTCGATGAAAGTCGTCGATCAGGAAACCGGTGAAGAGATCGTCCCCGAGAAGAAAGAAAAGAAAGAGGAAAGCGCAGAGTAATCTGCCCCTTTTTCAGAAATACAGAAGACCCCGGCTTTGGCCGGGGTCTTTTTTATGGGCTTTGGTTTTCAGGTCGGGTTTCCGGCGACTGCACGCTCTGTTTCAGCAGGTCGGCGATTTCATCGACCTCTGGCCTGCGCCGGGTCCTGTGCGGGCGGTTCAGGACCAGTGAGAGGCCGCTCTCGCATCTTTCGGGAAATAACGGGCAGAGCAATCCAGTGTGCAGCGCCTGTTCGATCAGGCAGGCATGGCCCATCAAGACCCCCGCCCCGGATTTGGCTTCCTCGACAGCCAGACTGTACAGGGAATAGCGCGGTCCTTTTTGCGGATCAGCCAGCGCCCGCCCGGATTTATCCGACCAAATCGCCCAATCGTCCTGCCATGTCTGATCGTGCAACAATGGAAGGGTGCCCAGATCGCGACCCTTTGCGACGTCTTCGGCCAATGCCGGAGTGCAGACGGGAAAGGTGATATCCCTGGCCAGGACCACCTGCTCGGCGCTGCCATCGGGGATGGCGAAGAATACGGACAGGTCGAAAAGCTCGCGCGTCAGGTTGGGCGGTGATTCCAGCGCGGTGACCGAGAAATTGATATCAGGATAGATTTTCCGGATCCGCCCAAGCCGGGCGGGCAGCCAAAGCTGCGCGACCGACGGCAGAGCGGCGATATGGATATCCGCATTGGGTTGCTGGTTCCTCAGGCTTTGCGTCGCGGATGCAAGCGCGTCAAAGGCCTCGGTAAATTCGCGGCTCAGACTGCGGGCAGCCGGGGTCAACTGTACGCCCTGCGCATTCCGGCGGAACAATGTCACCCCTGCCCAGCCCTCCAACGCCTTGATATGCTGGGAAATCGCACCGGGCGTGACGTTCAGTTCATCCGCAGCGGCGACAAAACTGCCGTGACGCGCCGCGGCCTCGAAGGCGCGCAGGGCGTTCATGGGTGGCCCCTTGGGGCGGCGTGGTGAAACGGGCAAATTCCTAGCCTTAGCTTTTCTACGCCAAGAAATAGCAAATCTGATTTGCGCTGTCATTCGAAGTGATCAATCTTGGCCGCAAATGGAGGACACGGATATGACAATCGAACAACGGGCCTGGGTCCCTGCGGCATGCGAGACACTTGTGCAGGATATCGCGGCCAGGACGGCACAGGCGTCCTCGGCAGATCTCCTGGGGCGGATTGACCAGCTTGTGGCACGAAACCGTGACATCCACGAGAAAGAGTGCTTCAACCTCAACCCTGCCACAAACGTGATGAACCCGAAGGCCGAGGCATTGCTGGCCTCGGGCATCGGCTCGCGCCCTTCGCTGGGCTATCCCGGCGACAAGTACGAGATGGGCCTGGAAGCCATTGAAGAGATCGAGGTGATCGCGGCCGAGCTGTGTGCCGAGATTTTCGATGCGAAATATGCCGAAATCCGGGTACCTTCTGGGGCGATTGCGAATCTTTACGGCTTTATGGCCACCTGCAAACCGGGCGACACGATCATCGCACCACCCGCGTCAATCGGCGGGCATGTCACCCATCACCTGGCCGGCTGTGCCGGGCTGTTCGGCCTGCGAACCATCGAAGCGCCGGTCAATCCCGATGGGTATACGGTCGATCTGGACCAGTTGCGGCAGATCGCGCTGACGGAACGGCCTCGCCTGATCACGATTGGCGGCAGCCTGAACCTGTTTGAACATCCGGTCGCCGAAATCCGTGCCATCGCTGATGAAATCGATGCCAGGGTCATGTTCGATGCCGCGCATCAATGTGGGATCATTGCCGGAAAGGCTTGGCGCAACCCGCTGGCCGAAGGCGCGCATTTCATGACCATGAGCACCTACAAAAGCCTGGGCGGACCTGCAGGGGGACTGATCGTCAGCAATGACGCCGAGATTGCGCAGGCGCTGGATCGCATCGCCTTTCCCGGCATGACCGCAAATTTCGACGCGGCCAAATCGGCAGCCCTGGCTGTGACGATGCTGGACTGGCGCGATTTTGGTGCCGAATACGCGGCGGCGATGATTGCGATGGCCAAAGCGCTGGCCGAAGCGTTGGATGCCAGAGGGGTTCCGGTTTTTGCGGGTGCCGGGGGCTTTACCGCCTCGCATCAGTTCGCCGCGCTGGCGGAGTCCTTTGGCGGCGGACAGACGGCCTCAAAAACACTGCGGCATGCGGGTTTCCTGGCTTGTGGCATCGGGTTGCCCGTTGACGCCATCGCCGGCGATCTGAACGGCCTGCGCATCGGAACACCGGAACTGGTCCGGTGGGGCATGACTGCGGCCGACGCCAAACATCTGGCCGCGCTGATTGCAGACGGTCTGGCGAAAAAGGATATCGCAGGGCAGGTTTCGGACTGGCGGCAAAGCTTTTCGACCCTGCATTTCATGCACTAAGACGATGCGGGCGCGTGAGCCGCAATCTCATGCGCCTGCGGTTGTTTTCCTCATACATTAGAGCGGCTTGCACCATTGCCAATAGGGCCGATGCCGCCGGCGAAATTATTCACTCACGCTGTTCAAATCCACCGTGACCCGAGTTGATCGGGGACCGGCTTTCGTTTGTTCCGATCCGCCCCACATGTGCCCCGTGCATCTTACGGAACAAAGGACATGACCATGATCACCCGTTTCATCCTCGCCTCTGCCGCATTGGGCCTGGGCGTTTCCGCCGCTGGCGCGCAAAGCCTGACCGAGGGCGCTTATATTCAGGGCTTCGCCGGCTACAGCCAGTTGCAGGACAGCGATTTTTCGGGCTCGATCGGTGGCGCGACCCAGTCAGTTGATACCGATTTCGACGCGGGCTATGGGCTTGGCTTGGCAATCGGAACGGAAGTTCCGCAATGGTCCAACAACAGGATCGGAACCCGGATCGAGCTGGAATTGTCCTATCGCGAAAATGATGTGGAAGGGGTGAACTTCACTGGCAACGGACCGGCGACCGAGGGCAATATTTCGGGCGATGTCACTCAGACCTCGCTGTTTGCAAACATCCTGTTCGACATCAAGCAAAGCGGACCGCTGACACCCTATTTCGGCTTTGGTCTGGGTGCGACCTATTCAGATCTGGACTTCGCCTATGGTCCGGGGGTTGAGCTGAACGACAGCGGCACCGATTTTGCCGCACAACTGATTGCCGGGGCGGCGTATGACATCAATGACAACACCGCCTTCATCGTCGATGCCCGCTATTCGCGCGCCTTTGATGTTTCGTCCGATCGTTTGGCGCCAAACGGCGCGCTGACCGGGTCGGTCGAGGACGATCTGGATACGTTCAGCATAAATCTCGGCCTGCGCTACAAGTTCTGACGCGGTACGGGAAAGTGTTTCCCTCCGGTTTCGCTTTCCCCGCGTGCCCTCGTGATCTATGCACGGGGGCATGCGATCCTTTGTCATTCATATGTCCTCAAGCACAGCGCGCCGCGCCAATGCCGATCAGCTGTGCCAAGACCTTCCCAATGCCGAATTGTTCGAGGCCGTGAACGGTCGCGACCCGGACCAGATCGCGCATGTCAGACTGCATCCCGGCAACCTGCACCGCCCCCATTATCCGTTTCCCCTGCGCCCCGCTGAAATCGGCGTCTTCGAAAGCCACAGGCGGATCTGGAAAAAGATGGTCGATGAACAGATCGATCTGGCCATCATCACCGAGGATGATCTGCGCATAAATCCCCCCCGCATGGCCCAAGCACTGGACATGCTGGACTCTCTTGCGACCCCCGACCAATATATCCGCATCCCGGTGAAACAGCGCGAAGTGCCGGTGCAGACCCTGGCCGAGAAGAACGGTTTGAAACTGATCCTGCCAAAAGTCATCGGACTGCAATGCGTGTGCCAGATGGTTGGCCGGCGCGCCGCAGAACGGTTGCTGG
The DNA here is from genome assembly GCF_056536425.1 of Ruegeria sp. D1(2025). Lineage (NCBI taxonomy): Bacteria > Pseudomonadati > Pseudomonadota > Alphaproteobacteria > Rhodobacterales > Roseobacteraceae > Ruegeria > Ruegeria sp. D1(2025). Next base: position 45,777 of record NZ_JBQFPO010000003.1, read on the forward strand.
CCGCAACCAACGAAATCGACCGCCCCGTGGACACGTTTCAGCAAATGCACTGGCTGACCGGCCAGCCGATCCACGCCCTGCTGGGCAGCGGCAACCGTGAAGTGGCGCGGGAAATCGGCGGCTCCACCATTCAGACAAAACCGCCGCTCAGCGACAAGCTGACACGGGAATTCAAGCGCGCTGCCTACCGGGCGAAGCTACACCTGCACCCACAGAGACCACTGCCGTAATCAGATAGAAAGTACCTTCGGGGAAATCGCGCCCCGAGGGGCGCGATGGGGGGGGCAGCCCCCCCTGGACCCAAGCAGCCGTTACGACGGCGCCTTGGTCTTGCGCAGATATGGGAAGATCGTCTCGAACTCGCCAAACTTCGCTTTGGCATCTTCATTCGACACGGTGGGCGGGATAATCACATCCTCACCCGGCACCCAGTTTGCCGGGGTCGCAACGCCCTTCGCGCTCATCTGCAGCCCGTCCAGCGCGCGCAGGATTTCAGCAAAGTTGCGGCCGACAGTCATCGGATAGGTCATGGACAGCTTCAGCTGCTTGTCCGGCCCGATGATAAAGACCGACCGCACCGTGGCGCTGTCGGCAGGTGTGCGGCCATCGGGCAGGTAGGCTTCGGCAGGGAGCATGTCAAAGGCCTTTGATACCGCCAGACCGTCATCGGCGATAATCGGGAAACCGGGGTTGGCATTGCCATAGGCCTCGATGTCCTTTTTCCATTTCTTGTGATCTTCCACACCGTCGACAGACACGCCGATCACTTTGGTGTTACGCGCAGCCCATTCATCGTTCAGCTGCGCCACAGCCGAGAATTCGGTGGTGCAGACCGGGGTAAAATCCTTGGGGTGCGAAAACAGGATGGCCCAGCTGTCGCCGATCCAATCGTGGAACTGAACAGTGCCCTGATCCGTTTCTGCAGTGAAATTCGGGACGGTATCGTTGATGCGCAAACCCATGGGGCATCTCCTTTCCTGTGAAAAAACCGAGTCGGTTGCCGTAAACCTAAACACTTTCCGCAATTGTTAAACCATATGCAGGGCAAAGCAGTCAGCAATTCGCAGAAATAATTTGATCAAATTATCTCTTGCCCGTATTTGGCGGCAGTGACAGAGTGACGCCGAGCCCGAAGCCGGGGCAACAGGATCAGGAGGACAGGCCATGATCGAGAAACGCAATTTCTACATCAACGGACAGTGGGTCGCGCCGTCAGCGCCCCAGGATTTCAACGTCATCAACCCCTCGACCGAGGAACCATGCGCGGTGATTTCACTGGGCTCGCAGGCGGATACCGACGCTGCAGTCGCTGCTGCCAAGGCGGCTCTGCCGGGTTGGATGGCGACACCGGTGGCGCAGCGGATCGCAATGGTGGAAAAACTTGCAGATATCTACCAGACCCGCAGCGAAGATCTGGCGCAGGCGATGTCGCTTGAGATGGGCGCGCCCATCGACATGGCGCGCACCCAGCAATCAGGTGCAGGTATCTGGCACCTGAAGAACTTCATCCGAGCCGCCAAAGCCTTTGAGTTCGAGCGTCCGCTGGGCGATCACGCCCCAAATGACCGAATCATCTACGAGGCCGTCGGCGTGGCGGCCCTGATCACCCCGTGGAACTGGCCGATGAACCAGATCACGCTCAAGGTCGGTGCGGCGGCGATCGCGGGCTGCACCATGGTGCTGAAACCCTCGGAACAAAGCCCGCTGAACGCGATGATCTTTGCCGAGATGATGGACGAGGCAGGCTTTCCGCCCGGTGTGTTCAACCTCGTCAACGGTGACGGCGCCGGGGTCGGCTCGCAACTGTCTGCGCATCCGGATGTGGATATGGTCAGCTTTACCGGTTCGACCCGTGCTGGAACCGCAATTTCGAAAAGCGCGGCTGATACCTTGAAGAAAGTTCATCTGGAACTGGGCGGCAAGGGCGCCAATGTCGTCTTCGCCGACGCGGACGAAAAGGCGGTCAAGCGCGGTGTTCTGCACATGATGAACAACACGGGCCAAAGCTGCAACGCGCCCAGCCGTATGCTGGTGCAACGTCCGATTTATGATCAGGCGGTCGAAACGGCGGCCGAAGTGGCAGGTAAGGTCACTGTCGGCAGCGCCGCCGAAGAAGGTCGCCACATTGGCCCGGTCGTGAATGAGGTGCAGTGGACCAAGATTCAGGACCTGATCCAGAAAGGCATTGACGAAGGCGCACGCCTGGTCGCGGGCGGCACCGGTCGGCCTGAAGGTTTGAACAAGGGCTACTATGTGCGGCCCACCGTGTTTGCCGATGCCAACAACCAGATGACCATCGCCCGCGAGGAGATCTTTGGCCCGGTTCTGACCATGATCCCCTTCGACACCGAGGAAGAGGCCATCGGGATCGCCAATGACACGCCCTACGGCCTGACGAACTATGTCCAGACACAGGACGGTGCGCGCGCCAACCGGATGGCCCGCGCCCTGAGGTCCGGCATGGTTGAGATGAATGGCCAGTCCCGCAGTGCCGGCTCGCCCTTTGGCGGCATGAAGCAATCCGGCAATGGGCGCGAAGGCGGCGTCTGGGGGCTTGAGGATTTTCTGGAAGTCAAAGCCGTCGGCGGCTGGGCGGCAGAGTAACGCGCCACAACAAGTCAGATGCGCGGCACCCGAGGGTGCCTCGCTTACTGGGCGTCAGGCATCCGCCTGCGCGGCTTCGTATGCCAGCATCGCGCGTTTCACCGGCAACCCCCAGTGATAGCCGCCCAACCCGCCGGATTTGCGCAGCGCGCGGTGGCAGGGGATCAGCCAGCTGACCGGGTTGCGGCCCACGGCTGTTCCCACGGCGCGCACGGCTTGTGGCGAACCGACCCGCTGCGCAATCTCGGAATAGGTCGTGACCTGACCCGACGGGATGTGCATCAGCGCTTCCCACACCTTGATCTGCAGAGGTGAGCCAAGCAGGTGCAGCGGCGTCTCGGCGCGGCTGGGCCCGAAGGCGCCCTGCACCCAAGGGTTCAGGCGTTCGGAATTTTCCACAAACTCCGCATTCGGCCAGCGCGCGACCATGTCCTCCATCGCTGCTTCCCCGCCCGTCTCGGACGCAAACGCGATACCGCAGATGCCCTTTTCCGTTCCCATGACCAGAGCCGGGCCAAAGGGGCTTTCGAACCAGCCCCAGAAGATCGCCAGTCCTTCGCCTTTGCGGGCATATTCGCCGGGGCTCATGGATTCCCATTTGAGGAACAGATCGTGCAGGCGGCCACTGCCGGACAGGCCGACATTGTGCGCGGTTTCCAATGTGGTGAACCGTTCCCTCAGCAGTGCCTTTGCATGGCCCAGCGTCAGATATTGCTGGTAACGTTTCGGCGACACCCCGGTCCAGCGCGAAAACAACCGCTGAAAATGCGCGGGGCTCATGTCCATCTGGCGAGCAAGCTCTTCGAGGCTGAGCGCTTCGCCGCCTTGGTCGATCAGATCGATGGCCCGGCGCATGACGTTGTAGTGATAGCCGGTTTCTGGATTCTGGACGTTCATGTTGCACCTCTTCGCTTGCATTAACATTACCGCGCTCAGACCAATGCCGCGACCCGGAACCTGCGCATATTCTTGTCAACTGAGTTGACGAATCGTTTCGCACCCATCAAGATTGAGGGCATGGAACATTCGTTGGATCAGCTCTATCAGGCAGTTCAGGCCACGCGGCCCCTGCTGCGCAACATTACAGCCGCGGTTGAACGCGGCAGCAATCGCGAAGGCGTAACTGTTGGACAACGTGCGATCCTTGAGGGGCTATCCCTTTTCCCCGGAGCGACAGCCCCACAGTTGTGCACCGAGTTGCAGCTAAAACGGCAATACGTCGCGCGCATCCTGCAGGAAGTAATGAAGGCCGGTCTGGTTGACAGTCGCGCCAACCCCAAGCGCGCGCGTTCTTACTGCTATCGGCTGACACCTGCGGGCCAAGACATCATCACTGCGATCAGAACAGATGAAATGTCAAAACTGGCCAGTTTTTCCACAGACTTCTCTCCCGAAGAGCTTGCGACTTACCACAAGGTGCAACTGGCGCTCACTCGGTTTTTTGCCAATCTGACTGAGGAGGTATGAGATGTCGGTTCTTTGGATCATCGTCACTGGAAGTGTGATCGCGGTTCTCTATGTTCTCAATGAAATTCGCAGGATCGGCACGCCAACAACCGGACCGGCAATTGATCTGGCCGCTCGTCCTGAAACGGCGCTGGTGGTGATCGACATGCAGACTGATTTCACCTCAATACCCGGATGGGATGCAGCGGAGTTGGATGGTGCCATTTCGAACATCAGAGACTCCGTCAGGCAGGCCCGCGAGGACAGGATGCCCGTGATCGCCATACGGCACGTTTTCAAGGGAAAGCTGGCGAACCTTCTGAACGGCTGGTTTAATCAGGGGCGTGGCAATGAAGGGTCGGCCGGGATCGAGACCGATCCGCGCCTCGGGCTGGATGCGGACGCGGAATTTGTGAAATCCATAGGTGATGCCTTTTCCTCGAGTGCGTTTGAACAGTTTTTGGAAGACAATCGGATCGGAACACTGATCCTGACCGGTCTTGATGGTTGTCATTGCGTCAACAAGACGGCGCAAGGGGCGCTGAACCGGGGTTATCAGGTTTACATCGACCCGACGGCTGTTCTGGCGGCCAATCCAGCACATTGGGCGAAGGTCAAGGAGCGGTTGGAGTCAAATGGGGCGGAGCTCCGAGGGCTATAGGCGTGAAACTCCGATAGCAGCCCCGACACTCGGCCATTCGTATTGCCAATTTCCCGCCTTTTTAATTGCGGGCAGCGATCCGGCAGGGCATACCGTGCTGGATGGCTAAACAACTCGACTACCACACGATCCGAGAGATCTTCACACGCTTTCAACAAGCCGACCCGGAACCCAAAGGCGAGTTGGAACATGTGAATGTCTACACCCTGGTCGTGGCGGTGGCGCTTTCGGCGCAGGCAACCGATGCGGGTGTCAACAAGGCCACGCGCGCGCTGTTCAAGATCGCAGATACACCGCAGAAGATGCTGGAGCTGGGCGAAGAGGGTCTGACCGAACACATCAAGACCATCGGATTGTTTCGTCAGAAAGCCAAGAACGTCATCAAGCTGAGCCGAATTCTGGTCGAGGAATATGGCGGCGAAGTTCCCAACTCCCGTGCCGCGCTGCAATCGCTGCCGGGGGTGGGGCGCAAGACGGCCAATGTGGTGCTGAACATGTGGTGGCGGCAACCGGCGCAGGCGGTGGACACCCATATCTTTCGCGTTGGAAACAGAACCGGGATCTGCCCCGGCAAGGACGTGGATGCTGTCGAGCGTGCCATCGAAGACAACATTCCGGCCGATTTCCAGCTGCACGCGCATCACTGGCTGATCCTGCACGGCCGCTATCATTGTAAAGCGCGCAAACCTCTGTGCGGAACCTGCATTATCCGCGATCTCTGTCAATTCGAGGACAAGAACCTATGAAAACCTACCAGCTTGTCGGCATTGGAAATGCCGTCGTTGACGTGATTTCCCAAGCCGATGACAGCTTTCTTGAGCTGATGGGCATCGAGAAAGGCATCATGCAACTGATCGAACGCGAGCGCGGCGAGGTGCTGTACGCCGCGATGGGCAGTCGGGTCCAGACGCCCGGTGGCTCGGTGGCCAATACCATCGCCGGGGCCGGAGCGCTTGGGCTGGACGCTGCCTTCATCGGTCGGGTGCATGACGACGCGCTTGGCCGGTTCTATGCCAACGCGATGAACGAAGACGGTGTGGATTTCGTGAACGCACCGGTCCCGGGTGGTGAACTGCCGACCTCGCGTTCAATGATCTTTGTCTCGCCCGATGGTGAACGGTCGATGAACACCTATCTGGGGATTTCCTCGGAACTGTCGTCCAAGGATGTTCCAGCGGACGTGGCAGGCAACAGCCAGATCATGTTTCTTGAGGGTTATCTGTTCGACAAGGAAAAGGGCAAGGCTGCGTTCCTTGAGGCCGCGCGCAATTGCCACAAAGGCGGCGGCAAGGCGGGTATCGCCATTTCCGATCCCTTCTGCGTTGAACGCCACCGGGTGGATTTCCTTCTGCTGATCGAGAACGAGCTGGACTTCGTGATCGGCAACGAAGCCGAGATCAAATCGCTGTTCGAAACTGACGACCTGGAAGAAGCGTTGGCCAAAACCGCCGAGATTTGCCGGCTGGTTGTATGCACCCGCTCGGGCGACGGTGTGACTATTCTGCACGAAGGACAGCGCATCGACGTTCCCGTTCAGAAGGTTGTACCGGTGGATGCGACCGGCGCAGGCGACCAGTTCGCTGCCGGGTTCCTGTTCGGTATGGCCACAGGCCGGGATTATGAGACATGCGCCCGGATCGGCAATATCTGCGCCCGTGAAGTCATCAGCCATATCGGACCGAGGCCCGAAGCGGATCTGGTCGCGCTGTTGCAGGAAGAAGGATTGCTCTGACCCCTGCATGGATGCGTTCCTGACCCGCCTGCCGGATCGGCTGGCGGGTTTTCTTTTTCAGGATCGGCGGATCGGGCGCGGGTTTTTCTGCGTAGCCTTGCGCCGACGTGTTCTGATCGCTTGGAAAAAACTGTTTAACAACAGAAGGCATTTCTTCTTATCATTCAGCCAAAGCCCTTCGCTGCTCCCGGCGTTCTGGCACTGTTTGAAAAGCGAAACTTAATTTGGCACGTAAATCTGATAATTCCTTTCTGGGCCCATTCTTTACCCGTTCCCGATCCAGATGTGCCCACAAGTCAGCGGCGTCCCGGGATTTGAAGGTGAAGAACCTTTCGGTGGATTCAGCGCGTTGAGGCGGGGTCTGGTCGCACTTCTGGTGCTATGGGCCGCCGCAGCGCAGGCCGAACCGGATTGTGCCGAAAGCCCGGTGCGAAACGCGGTCGATCTGGTTGCCTTTGAAATCGACGCGCTTGAATCGGACAAGGCATCGGACCTGCCTGCCGAAACACCCGGGACCGAAGTCACCGAGTCACGGCGACCGCAATTAAGGCCCTGCAAGTTCCGCAACATTGCCCTGGGACGCGAACGCATGCGCAATCGGGGTGCAGTGTGCAAAGACTGGACCATTCTGGGCGAAACGCTCAAACAGATATCGGGGCCATACAGGGGGTGCAGGATCGCGAACCCGGTTCGTGTCCGAAAGATCTCGGATGTTGCGCTCAGTCAATTGGCGTTGATGGATTGCGAAACCGCAATCACGCTGAAGACCTGGATTGAAAACACGGCCAAGCCGGCATTCGCGGATCAGGGCGGCGGCCTGAAAGGAATGCGGCTTGCAGGCCACTACGCCTGTCGGACGCAGAACAACAGGCCGCGCGCGCGCCTGTCGGAACACGCCAGAGGCCGCGCCGTGGACATTTCTTCCTTTGTGCTCTGGGACGGCACCATCATCACGGTGGGCGACGGTTGGACAGATGAGGACAACAGCGACGTTTTGCGTGAACTGCACAAGGGTGCCTGTGGTCTGTTCGGAACAGTTCTAGGCCCCGATTCAGACCGGTTTCACAAAGGCCATTTTCATTTCGACACCGCCCGACGCGGCGGTGGGCCGTTGTGCCGGTAGGCGCAAGGCATGGCCATCACGCAGTCAAGTCGGCTGACGGACGCCTGACTTAGAAAAGGTGTTCTTCAAAAGCTTCCAGCACCCTTTGGTACACGTCCCGCTTGAACGGAACGATCTCGTCGACCAGGTGTGCGGGCTCCTGCCATTTCCAGCGGGTAAATTCCGGGTGTTCGGTCTGGATATCGATCTGATCGTCACGACCTGTAAAGCGTAGCAGAAACCATTTCTGCTCCTGCCCGCGAAAGCGGCCCTTCCAGATTTTCGGAACGATGTCATGCGGCAGATCATAGGGCAGCCAGCCGTCGGTCTCGGCCACGATCTGAACCAGGTCCGCGGTCACGCCCGTCTCTTCCATCAGTTCGCGCAGGGCCGCATCGCGGGGGTCTTCGCCCTTGTCCACGCCACCTTGCGGCATTTGCCAGGCCTCGGCGTGGCGGTCGTTGCGCTGACCGACGAATATCCTGCCCTCGCCATTCATCAGCATCAGCCCGACGCAGGGACGATACGGCAGACTGGCGATTTCTTCAGGTGTCATGTGCGGCCTCGTGAAAATGCTGTGTAGCGTCTGTAACAAGCGGCACGGCGAAGGCAAAGAGTATGACGTTAGGTTTCACGTGACAATGTTGACGCGAACGTCAATCTATCAGCCGAGTTTACGAGGGAGAGTTCCGCCATGACTGCGTACCCAAACATGCTGGCCCCGCTGGATCTGGGCTTTACCACGCTGAAAAACCGCGTGTTGATGGGGTCGATGCACACGGGGCTTGAGGAAACCGGCGACTGGAACCGGGTGGCCGAATTCTATGCCGACCGGGCGCGGGGCGGCGTGGCGCTGATGGTGACAGGCGGAATTGGCCCGAACCTTGAGGGATCGGTGCTGCCCGGGGCGGCGATGATGACCAACGAGACAGAAGTGGCGAACCATTCCATCGTGACCCAGCGCGTGCACGACGCGGGCGGCAAGATCGCCATGCAAATCCTGCATGCGGGCCGTTATGCCTATGGCCCCAAATGCGTGGCCCCCAGCCCGGTCAAATCCCCGATCTCGCCGTTTCCCCCGCATGAGCTGGATGAAGAGGGTATCGAGAAGCAGATCAGCGACATCGTGACTGCCGCCGTTCTGGCGCAGAAAGCGGGCTATGACGGGGTCGAGATCATGGGGTCCGAGGGGTATTTCCTCAACCAGTTTCTTGTGACGCACACGAACAAGCGCACCGACCGCTGGGGTGGTTCCTACGAAAACCGGATGCGCCTGCCGATCGAGGTTGTGAGCCGCACGCGCGAGGCAGTGGGTGCCGAATTCATCATCATCTATCGCCTGTCGATGATTGACCTGATCCCCAACGGCTCGACCCATGACGAAGTTGTGCAACTGGCACAGGAGATCGAGAAGGCGGGGGCTACGATCCTGAATACCGGAATCGGCTGGCACGAAGCGCGAATTCCGACGATTGCCACCAGCGTCCCACGCGCAGCTTTTGCGTGGGTGACCAAAAAGCTGATGGGCAAGGTGTCGATCCCGGTGATCACCTCGAACCGGATCAACACACCCGACGTGGCCGAAGAAGTTCTGTCGACCGGTTGCGCCGACATGGTATCCTTGGCACGGCCAATGCTGGCGGATGCGGATTTCGTGAACAAGGCCATCGCTGGCGACGGCGCAAAGATCGCGCCCTGTATCGCCTGCAATCAGGCCTGTCTGGATCATACATTCAGCGGCAAGCTGACCACCTGCCTGGTCAACCCGCGTGCCTGCAATGAAACTGAGCTGGTGATTTCCCAGGCCGAGTCGCCAAAAACCGTTGCCATTGTTGGCGCAGGGCCTGCCGGACTGTCCACCGCGATGACCGCCGCCCAGCGTGGTCACGACGTGACGCTGTTCGACCGCGCCGCCGAAATCGGCGGCCAGCTGAACATGGCCAAGCAGGTTCCGGGGAAAGAAGAATTCTGGGGCCTCGTCGATTGGTACCGCACCATGATGAGCGATCTTGGCGTGAAGCTGGAACTGAACCGCGAGGTGAGGGCAGAGGACCTGACCGGATATGACGAAGTGGTGATTGCCACCGGCGTCACCCCGCGCGATCCGCAGATTCCGGGGCAGGATCGGGACAATGTCCTCAGCTATGTCGACGTATTGCGCAACAAGGCCAAGGTCGGGAAGTCCGTGGCCGTGATCGGCGCGGGCGGCATCGGGTTCGACGTGTCTGAGTATCTGGTCGAAGAGGGCCACAGCCCGACCACTGACCTGCCCGCTTGGATGAAGGAATGGGGTGTTACTGACCCGGCCAAGCACCGCTCGGGCCTTGCGCCGGAAGGGCCGCAACCCGAAGCGCCAAAACGTCAGGTCACGCTGCTGCAGCGCAAAAAACAGGCGCATGGCAAAGGTTTGGGCAAAACCACCGGCTGGATTCATCGCACGACACTGAAAATGAAGGACGTCAATTTCGTGGGCGGCGTGAACTATGAGCGTATCGATGATGAAGGCCTGCATGTCAGCTTTGGCGAAGAACGCGCCGACCCGACGGTGATTGCGGCGGACACGATCGTTCTGTGTTCCGGTCAGGTGTCCGAGCGCAGTCTGGCGGATGCGCTGATCGAACGCGGGATTACGCCACATGTCATCGGCGGCGCGGATGTGGCCGCCGAACTGGACGCCAAACGGGCAATCAATCAGGGCACGCGGCTGGCTGCGGCGTTCTAAGGAGACGACCCTTCGTTCGGCCTTTGTGGAAATTGGCCGCACACAGGTTTCGGTCTATATCTTAGGTGCTGCGCCCGTCTGCCGGGGCGCAGACCTGACCGGGTGCAACTGTGGAGAAGGCCATGGCAACGGGCGAAGACAATCGGCGCGGGTTTCTCACCGGCGCGGTCACTTTTTTCGGGGCGATCTGGGCTGCAGGGCGCACCGCTGCCGCGCAACTGACGCCGAATGCGGCAGAGGGTCCGTTCTACCCTACGGAACCGATGCGCGTCGCCGATGCGGATAACGATCTGGTCAAAGTCGTCGGTCTGGTTCGGGAAGCCGGAGGTGAGGTGATCACCCTAAAAGGACGGATCTCAGACAAGGCCGGGCGTCCCCGGGCAGGATACCGGATCGAGATTTGGCAATGCGACGTGAATGGAAAATACATTCACCCCGGCGACAGGCGGAATGTGCAATACGACCGGGGGTTTCAGGGCTTCGGACACGACATCACGGACGCGCAGGGTCGCTATAGTTTCCGGACAATCAAGCCAGGCAGCTATCCGGGCCGGACGCCGCATATCCATGTCAAAGTTTTAGAAAGAGACCGCGAGGTTCTGACCACGCAGTTCTACGAGGCGGGAAACCCCGGCAATAAGCGGGATTCGCTCTATCGGCGTATGTCCCCGGCCGACGCCCGCAACGTTTCGATGATATATGTCGAGGTCTCGGGCGGGATAGAAACGACAGTCAACATAGTTGTCTGACAGGCAACGTTGTCAGCATTGCATGGCTCTGCGCGCCAAAAATTTGCCCGCCGTGGATAACGGTGATTACCGCAAAGTTCGGGGTAAGGCCGTTACTCCACCGTAATCGTAATCACCTCGGACACAATCGGCGTCGCATGCGGTACGTGGCCCGCATCGCCCAAAACCAGTTGCAGCGTGTGTTCGCCCGGCTCAAGGTCCAGCGTTACCTGGGTCTGGCCGCCACCGAAATGCAGGTGGTTGTCGTCTGCGGGCAGGCCATAGGACAGCTCATCCGCTCCGTCCTCGCCCTCACCCAATGGTGGGCGGTCGATCAGCAGGTGGTGATGCCCGGTGTTTTCCTTTTCCGTCCCCGCAGGGGCAACCCCCATGCCGCTGAGGCCAAACACCACCGTGACCGGCGACTGGACGGCGTCACCATCCGCGAGATTGACAAAATAGACCCGGGCGTCGGGGTTTGACGGCGTCTCACCCTGGGCCAGCGCAAGCGAAGCGGACAGGCAAAGCGCGGCAACACCAATAAATGTTTTCATGATTCCCTCCCTGGACACAAATTTGCCATTCTCAACATAGCACGATTGGGCAATTGTCCCCTGATTTGCTGACAATGCACGTCCTGTAGCGCGCATGGAAACCACTGTTTCAGCGTTTCCCATGTGCAAACGATCCGAATCAAATCCCAGATATTATCCCATGTCTGCCCCGTTTCCGCCCAAGTTCAGGGCCATGGTTAGGCAAAGAACCAAGACCTGGGGTACGCGAATGGACCGATTGACCGAAATGGAAGCCTTTTCCAATGTAGTGGATCAGGGCGGCTTTACAGATGCGGCCAAAAAGATGGGCATCTCCAAATCGGCTGTCTCCAAGCATGTATCGAGCCTTGAGGCACGATTGGGTGCTAGACTGCTGAACCGGACAACGCGCCGCGTTTCGCCCACCGAGATCGGGCTGGCATATTATGATCGTGCCCGCCGCGTGCTGAATGACGCAGGCGAAGCGGACGCGCTGGTGACATCGATGCAGTCCGCCCCGTCCGGTCTGCTGCGGATCAGCGTGGCCACGGATTTTGGTGTGAATCACCTGTCGCCTGTGTTGTCCGGCTTTTTGTCGGCCTATCCCGACATCACCGTGAACATGGTGCTGAACAACCGGTACGTGGAGCTGATCTCAGAGGGGTTCGACGTCGCAGTGCGAATCGGAGAGCTGGAAGACAGCACGCTGCGCGCGCGCAAGCTGACCGAAACCGTCAAACGGATGGTTGCGGCCCCCAGCTATATCGAGAAATACGGACGCCCGCAGAAGATTGACGATCTGAACGAACACAAGTTGCTGCATTATTCCAGCCAGTCATCAGGCAATGTCTGGAAACTGACTGCACCTTCGGGCGAAAAGCGGCAGGTTCGCACCGCCGGATGGCTGAGCGTCAATGACGGGCAATCCCTGCTGAACGCCGCCATCTCAGGGTTGGGTATCGCCTATCTGCCCAGCTATCTTTATGCCGACGCGATGAAGTCCGGAGCGGTACAGGACGCGATGCCGTCCCTGCCGGATGAAGTACAGGGCGTCTATGCCGTCTACCCGCCCGGCCGCTTCACGCAGCCCAAGGTAAGGGCATTCATTGATTTTCTGGCTGATTCATTCAGCGACAAGGGTCCGATGGACTGGTAAATTCTCCCCGTGGAAACTGAACGGCCCGCACGCCTGTTGTGCGGGTCTTTTTTTGTCGCAGCCTAGGCAGGTCTGTTTGACACCTAATTGATCAGCAAAACCGCCTCGACCCGGCGATTAAGATCACGGCCTTCCGGCGTTGCATTCGAGGTGATCGGTGCCAGATATCCAACCCCTTCCGCCTCGATCCGGTCCGGCGCGACGCCATGTGCCTCGATCAGGCGGGTACGGACCGACTGGGCGCGTTTTTTGCTGACCGAGATATTGGCTTGCAGGTCGCCGGTGTCATCGGTGTTGCCCACAAGCGCCAGGCGCAGGTCGGGATTGTCACCCAGAAATCCAGCCAGCAGCGCCAGCGAGGCAAACGGACCCTCGCCCAAATCAACTTCACCGGTGCTGAAATGCAGGTCGTCCAGAATGACGTGCCCATTCTGCTGCAAGTCCGCCAGCAGGCCACCTTCGGTTTCGACCGTTTCCTCGACCACAACCGGGGGCGGCGCGGTTTCCGCCACTGGTGTAACACGGATCATCTGCACGTACCCGTCGGGCGGATTGCGGCTGACCAGCAGGCTCAGCACTTCCTGATCGCGCGAGGCGGACAGAAAACGATAATCCTGAATGGCGACATACATGTCGGGTGTCGGAACCACTTCGATGCCAAAGCGGAAATCGAAACCGCCACAGGCGCGGGCCTCACATTCGAACCCAATATCAAAGCCCTGCGCGACAAGCTGATCCCTGAGCGGGGCCAGAATCTGCAACGTCGTGCTGGATCCGGCCTGAAGCTTCCAGGTAAAGCGTTCGACCCGCCCCTCGACCTCGCGTGTCGGGACTGCGCCATCGGCGAACGGACCGGTCGGCAGCGCGTAACTGTCCAGCGGGCTGGTACGGTCGCTGATCTGACGGGCACCGGTTGGCATCGTCAGGTCCTGCGCCGCTGCCGGAGCGGCCAGCATCAACAGGCAAAGGGCAACGCAGCGGATCATCTGAACTGGGCGTGATAATCGTCGTTCGGGACCATACCCGTGGCGCTGGCCACCCGGTTCGACATGTTGAAAAAGCCGGTCACGTTGGCGATGTCCCAGATATCACGATCCGAGAAACCAACGTCACGCAGCCGCTGGCGGTCGGTTTCCTCGATCTCAGCGCTGGCTGTCGTCATTCTGGCGGCGAAATCCAGCATCGTACGCTGCTTGTCGTCCAACGGCGCCACGCGGTAGTTCATCACCAGCATCTCGCCCAGCTGCGGGTTGCCGGACAAATGCCGGACGGCTGCGCCATGGGCCACAAGGCAATAGAAACACTTGTTGATGGACGAGACCACAACCGCAATCATCTCGCGTTCCAGCTTGGTCAGCCCGCTGTCGGCCAGCATCAGATCGTTATACATCGCGGTGAACGCGTTCAGCTTGTCGATATCAAACGCATTGGCCTTCAGCACGTTTGGCACCATGCCCAGCTTTTCGACACAGATGTCGAAATACTTCTGTGTCTCGGGCGGCAGCGGGTCGACCATGGGCAGGTTCAGCGCTGTGGGCATGTCTTGATCGGGCACGGCTGTCTTTCTCCTCAGGCCAGCTGGCGGTAGTGATACTCTCCGGCGATCTCCATCCCAAGGGAGTGATAGAGACGATTGGCGCCGGTATTTGCCTTGGTGCAGATCACGCTAAAGATATGGGCGCCGTTGTCCAGCGCCCAAAAGGCCGCGGCGCGCATGGCCCATTGTCCCAGACCCTGTCGGCGATGTGCGGGCAGGATTTCCAACGCATGCATCATGGCAACCCCTTCATGTACCGCCACAAATCCAACCCCCGCCGGTTGGTCCTTGCGCCGCAGAAGCAGGCCGGTCTTCGGGCCATCCGCCCGATCCATGACGGCCAGACGCTGCGGCCCGATACCGGCCGTCGCCCAAATCTCGCACATGATCGCAAGCGGTTTCCAGATGGTAAAAACAGTCACGCGCGGCACCGGCACGTCCGTCAAATGCCCGACCGGGCAGGCGTAGATGTTGACCGGATCAAGCACCGTGTAGCCGCGTCCGGCAAGCTGGGCATCCAGCGCGTCGTCCCCCGGACGCAGACAGAAGAGGCGTTTCTGCCCCAGTTCCACCATGGCTTTCTCGGCCGCATCAATATCGGCTTCGGTCGCGGAAGAAGTCGCACTGGCGGCGGACACCCGAGAGCCGCCACCCTGCCCTTGCCGCAGCCGGAACGGCCCGATTGTTTCGTACGCGGCGGCTGGCCATGTGCCATCCACCACGGCTTCCCAGTTGACGCTCAAAGCTGAAGCTCTTTCGCCAGGCGGGTGGTTGCGGCGTCGATGCGGGCACCATCGGTGCCGCGCACAACGACATTGGCACCAAAGACCCCGTTGATCTGGAACGGGTAGCAACCGATGGTCAGATCGGAAAACTCCTCGGCCAGCGACGCCAGGGTTTGCGCGATATCCCCTTCACCGCGGTCAATGCGCAGGGTCTGCGACAACAACGGGCTGCCGCCGGTCAGCGTGGGCAGAACACTGGCCACCATGGCCTGAAAGACGGAGGGCACCCCAGCCATCACATGCACGTTTTCGATGGTGAAGCCTGGCGCCGTCGAGACCGGGTTTTCGATCAGTACGGCACCGTCCGGAATGCGCGCCATGCGCAGACGGGCAGCGTTCAGGTCCAGCCCCGACTTGTCGTAATGCGCCTCGAGCAGGGCGCGCGCGTCGGCGCGAATGTCAATTGGGGTGTCAAACGCGCGGGCGATGCAATCGGCGGTGATATCGTCATGGGTCGGGCCGATGCCACCGCTGGTGAAGACATGATCGTGCGCATCGGACAGCGCCCTGACCGCCGCCTCGATGGCCGGTGCCTCATCTGAAACGATGCGGACCTCTTTCAGGTCGATGCCGTGCTTGGTCAGCTCCTGAGCAAGATAGTGCATATTGGCATCGCGGGTGCGGCCGGACAGGATTTCATCCCCGATCACCAGCATTGCGGCGGTTGGATTGGCCATGTGCGCTCCCCTCTTGATCGACCGTTTGGGCAGGTATAGGCCGTGAGACATGCGATTTGAAACCCCTCTTGTCCCCGCCCGCCTGATCCGCCGATACAAACGCTTCTTGGCCGACTGCACGCTTGAGGACGGGCGCGAGGTTACAGCCCATTGCGCCAACCCCGGCTCAATGATGGGGCTGGCCGAACCGGGTGAGCAAGTCTGGCTGGAGCCCAATGACGATCCGAAGAAAAAGCTGAAATACGGCTGGCGGCTGGTAGATCACGAAAACGGACATTTCACCGGGGTCGATACATCGGTTCCGAATAAAGCCCTGCGCGCAGCACTGAACGCCGGTCAAATCCCGGAACTGGCGGCATATGAAACCATCCGAGCCGAGGTGAAATACGGCCAGAACAGCCGCATCGATTTCCTTCTGACCGGGCCTGGCCTGCCGGACGCCTATGTCGAGGTCAAAAGCGTCACCCTGTCCCGCCAGCCCGGTCTGGCCGAGTTCCCAGACAGCGTCACCGCGCGCGGCACCAAACATCTGGGCGAGCTGGCGGCGATGGCCACACAAGGACACCGCGCCATTATGCTTTATCTGGTGCAGCGCACCGATTGCGACCAGTTTGCGCTGGCCGACGATATCGACCCCGCCTATGCGGCCGCCTTCGAGGCCGCGCAGGCGCAGGGCGTCGAGCGGCTGGTTTACGGAACGCGGATTTCGCCGGAAGGTGTTTGGGTAAACCCGAGACCCATTCCCACCTAAAGACGCCTTGCACGGCGCAGGCGTTTCGTTTCAACCCAGATTTGGATCACCACACAGATACCGACGGGTTACCTGCGTTTCCTGACAAGGTGGAGTTCATGGGTCTCCTTGAATTTGGGCCTCTTACTTCACGGCGTCTTGAGCCTCTTCTTACACTTCCGGCCAAAGCTCCGCATCCAGTCGCTTCACAAATGGCGCCAAGTGATCCTCCACCTCGCGCCAACGCCCGACCGACGACGTGCTGACGGGCCGGCGGACCTGAAGGCTGCTGGCGGTTTTGACCGCGTCCGATGAGGATTGCGGCGTCAGCATGCTTTCTTCGAACGACAGGTCGCAAACTTGGGCAAGCTCGGCTGCCGCGTCCTGCAGATTGTTGACCAGATACTCGTACCGGATGTCGTGAATACGGCCCGGCAGTTCCTTGTGCCAGTGCTGCATGTAGCGGCGGTAACGGTTGGCCTCGGCCGCCATCCATTTGAAGTCATGCGTGAAATACATCCCCTGCGCGCCGAAATTCTCGCGCCACATCGACAGGGCGACGTCCCTTGGATCGCGCTGGACGTTCAGGATCAGCGCATTGGGAAAGGCCTGTGCAATCGCGCCGAGATAGGCGTAGTTGCCCGGCATCTTGTCCACAAAGGCCGCGGCGTCCCGGTTCAGCTCGGGCAGGCGCTCGACATAGTAATCCGCCAGTGGTTGCGCCTGTGAATTCAGGCTTTCCTCTTTCATCACCCAGAACTGAACAGTGGCAAGCTCTCCCAGCCCCTGTACCTGTGAATGTGCCGACAGGATACGCTCGACCAGAGTTGTGCCCGATCTGGCAAGGCCGACAACGAAGATCGGTCGGGGAATGTCGGTTCGCGGGTCCGAAGATTCCTTCGGCAAAGGCGCAGCAAGACGGTCGCGGCATTCCTTCTCGCGGCTCTCCTCCAGACTTTCCAAACCGTCGCGCCGCAGTTCGTGCGCCTCGTCCAGATGATGCATCTCCTGCGCCAGGTCCTTGTCCAGACGCGCAAGGCTTGCGGCAGCGAAGTGAATCAGCGAGGCACTTTCACGGTTGGCGATCGGCCCCTCGCCGAGGAATTTTGAGACCTGAGCCCGCAAGGCAGGCAGATCGTCCTGCTTCAGGCCCGGCAACTTGCAAATGAACTCCAGTGTTTCCGGATGACCGGGCGCCAAGGCAAGCGCGAGACGTGCGTGTTTCAGGGCTTCGTCCAGCCGACCGACCCCGGCCAGAGCCTTGGACAGGCGCAATTGCCCGTACTGAAATTTGGGATGCTGTCTGACAAGCGCCGTCAGGAGCCCGACCGCATCGTCCCAGCGGCGCAATTCGTCCAGAATATCGGCTTTCAGGCACTGCGCCTCGAGATTGCCGGGCTGGCGCTTTAGCACCAGATCAACGGCTTCCAACGCCTTTTGTTCCTTCTGCTCTCGCAGAAACGCCATCGCGCGAATGAACTGCTGGGGTGGCGTCAGGGGCGCGCGCGCGCCGATTTTGTCAATGAACGCCAGCGCCTTGCCAGCGTCGCCACCCTGAACAAGGCTCATGCCGTAATTCTGGATCAAATCCGCGTTTTCGGGTTCCAGCCGCCATGCCCGTTCGAAATAAGTCTGGGCCAGAGGGAACTTGCCCTGCTGGATCGCACACAGACCGGCAAGCCTTGGTAATGCCGACACGTTCGGCCATTTCTTGGCGGCCTTGGTTGCCCGTTTGAAAGCCCGATCGGCCCGGCCTTTCCTGAGCAGATCGCTGATGCTGGCGATTTCGGCCCTCAGCTGATCAGCTTTTTGCATTGCCATGCCTTTCTGTCATTTGCGCAAACCCGGCGGCTTTTGCCATGTGCTATTTCATTCTACCCGCAGGGTCTACCAGAGATGAGGCAACCCTCCGACTGCAGGTGCTACCCTGCACCCTCTGGTACTTTCTGCGCAAGCAGCGTAAAAGGAATGCTGCGCGACACATTTGGAGCTTAGCGTCGATGAAAGAGCATCGTGGCCGTCTGACCAAGGACGGCATCCGCATTTATGAACAGGGTGACTTTGCCGGGATGCATGCGGCAGGGGCGCTGGCGGCGCGGATTCTCGACGACATTGCCGACCATGTTTTTCCGGGCCAGACCACGGGCGCGATTGACGGTCTCATCACGCAGATGGTCGAAGATGCGGGCGCGACTTCGGCTACTATCGGTTACAAGGGCTATCAGCACGCAAGCTGCATCAGCGTGAACCACGTGGTCTGCCACGGCATCCCCGGCGACAAAAAGCTGAAAGACGGCGATATCCTCAATGTCGACGTCACCGTCATTGTTGATGGCTGGTTCGGCGACACGTCGCGCATGTATGTTGCGGGTAAACTGCCGCGCAAGGCGGAACGGCTGATCCAGGTAACCCATGACGCATTGTTCAAGGGCATCGAAATGGTCAAGCCCGGCAATACGTTCGGCGATATCGGCCATGCCATTCAGACCTATGTCGAGGCCCATCGGATGAGCGTTGTCCGCGATTTCTGCGGCCACGGTCTGGGCCGGGTCTTCCATGCGCCGCCGAACGTGCTGCATTACGGTCGCCCGGGTACCGGAGCCAAACTGGAAGAAGGCATGTTCTTTACCATCGAGCCGATGGTGAACCTGGGCCGTCCCGAGACCAAGACCCTGGCCGATGACTGGACCGCCGTGACCCGCGACAAGTCTCTTTCGGCGCAATTCGAGCATTCGGTAGGGGTGACTTCGGACGGGGTCGAGATCTTTACCCTGTCACCGGGCGGAAAGTTCCACCCGACCTATTCTTCCTGATCGGCAGCCTGCTCGCGCAGCAGTTTCAGCAGCATCGTCTCGTCACCCCATGGGGTGATTGCGTCGTGGATAAACACAGGCGCGCGACGCGGTTTTGGCGGCGGGCCGGTCGTTGTGTCGGTATCGGATGTGATCGTCCAGAACTGAGACGGTAAGGCGCGGTCCATACCAGGGATGGTAGCACGCCCGGCTCAGATTCCCAAAAGCCGCGGGGCGTCGGCCATGTCGTGAAACACCTCGGCCCCCAGTTGCGCCAGAGATGCCCCGTCGTCATGGGCGGCAAACCCCAGGCACCGCATTCCGGCACGAATGGCGGCAGTGACGCCATTCACACTGTCTTCGATCACCACCGGGGACATCGAACCGAAACGTTCAGCGGCGGCCAGAAACATATCCGGCTCGGGTTTGCCGGTTCCCAGCACATGGGCGGAATACATCACATCGCTGAACCGGTCCCACAGCCCATTCTGGCCCAATGTGATCCGCATCTTGTCCGGGCTTCCATTGGACGCGACACAGAACGGAATGTCCTTCTGATCCAAAAGCGTCAGCAGGCTTTGCACACCTGCCACCAACGGCACGCCCGCTCGCAGCTTTTCGTATGTTTCCGCATAAACCTGATCGGTCCAGTCGTCGGACAGGTCCGCACCCAAGGCCCGCGCTTTGTCCCGGACACCTGTCATGGTTCCACCCACGAACAGAGACATACACTCCGGCAGTGACAGGCTCAGCCCGTATCGCGCCAGATTTTCCATCAAGACCCGGTTCGAGATGACCTCACTATCAACCAGAACTCCGTCGCAATCGAAAATGACCAGATCGTGCATACGGTCCTCCGCCTGTTTTCGGTTGAGCTGGCCGAGGATCGACCAGCCTGCAAACCTGTGCCCGGCGTCACACCGCGCAGGTCGTTTCAATCCGAAACGCCACGCTGCATCAATGAGATATGGGTGTCGCCGTATTTCCGTGTATCCAGCAGGCTGAACCCCTCAGGTACAACCATGGCAGAGTTTTCTTCCCAGACCAGAACCGCGTGGTCGCTGATCCAGCCGCCGGTCAGGGCAGCGGCGATTGCCTTCTGGCCCAGCGCCTTGCCGTAGGGCGGATCCAGAAAGATCAGATCACAGGGTGCGCCGGGGTTTTCCCCCAACCGGGTCGCATCGCGGCGGATCAGGTTGGTGCGGTCGGCACTGCGGGTCAGGTCGATATTGCGTCGGATCAGCCCCTGCGCCACGCGCCCGTCATCGACAAAGGTCACATGAGATGCTCCGCGTGACAGCGCCTCGAGCCCCAATGCGCCTGTGCCCGCGAACAGGTCCAGCACCCGCAGGCCGTCAAATTCGATCTTGTGGGCCAGAACGTTGAACAGGCTTTCACGGACCCGGTCCGTGGTGGGGCGCAGATGCGCGCCTGCGTCCCCCTTGCCGACCGGGGCCAGAGCGCGGCCCCGGAAGTCTCCGGCGATGATCCTCACGCCTTGAGCAGCGGTTTCAGGTCCGCGTCGGGGTCGGCCACAGTCGCCGGATCCGCCGTCTTGCCCATTTCGATCAGGCGCTTGCCGACCATGTAGGCGCGCGGGTCGTTCATCGCATCAACGGCAATCAACCGATCCCCGCTGTAATACCAGAACGACACCGTCTGACCCTCGCCCTTTCGGGTCACAACGCGGTCATAACCGGTGTTCAGCCCCGCGATTTGCAGTTTCACGTCGTACTGGTCTGACCAGAACCACGGCGTTGCAACATAGTCCTTTGCAGCCCCCAGCATGTTCTGGGCCACGATCTCGGCCTGATCGATGGCGTTTGGCACGCTTTCAAGGCGGATACGATCGCCCTTGTGCGGGAAGGACGCGCAGTCGCCCGCCGCCCAGATCGACGGGTCAGAAGTGCGGCCATGGGCGTCGGTCTTGATGCCGTTGTCCAGTTCCAGGCCTGCCATTTCAGCCAATTGGGTCGACGGGGCGATACCAACGCCGACCACCACGAAATCAACCGCAAGCTCGGTGCCGTCGGTCAGTACCGCGCCGGTGACCTTGCCGTTGTCGCCAACCAGACGGTCCAGCCCGACGCCTTCGCGGATGTCGGCGCCATATTCACTGTGCAGGGCGCGGAAATAGTCGCTGGTCTCGCGGGCAGCGACCCGTTGCAGGATGCGGTCGGCCATCTCGACCAGCGTCACCTTGACTCCGCGCTTGGCGCAGACCGCCGCAGCCTCGAGGCCAATGTAACCGCCGCCCACGATCAACGCGCGTGCGCCGTCTGTCACACGGGGCTCCATCTCGTCGATATGGGCCAGATCACGCACCACGTGCACGCCGTCCAGATCCCCGCCTATGGATGCGGGCAGGCGGCGCGGGTCCGATCCGGTGGTCAGTGCCAGCTCGTCGTAGGGAATGACCTCATCGCCCAGAGTCACGGTTTTTGCCTTTGGGTCGATGGCGGTGACACGCTGGCCGAGACGCAGGGTGATATTGTTCTCGGCATAGAAGCTTTCGGGTCGCAGGAACAGGCGTTCCAGCTCCATCTCACCCAACAGGTAGGCTTTGGACAATGGCGGGCGCTGGTAGGGCAGATGCGGCTCGGCCCCGATCAGGGTAATGTCCCCCTCAAACCCGTCCTTGCGCAGTCTGGCAACTAGCGAAGACCCGGCCTGACCGGCACCAATCACGACAATATGGCTCATGTTCCTCCCACCCTGTCGAATTCCCGTGGTTAACTTGATCCGCTCACCTATATTGCGGCAGGGACCGACTCTGCAAATCCAAATGACAGGAGCGCTAAAATGATTTCAACAGGTGATATGCTGCCCGAGGCCACGCTGACCCAGATCGGTGCGGAAGGCCCGGAAGAGGTTCGGGTGTCGGACAAGACCAAAGGGCGCAAGGTGGTGATTTTTGCCGTACCGGGCGCATTCACGCCGACCTGCCATTCGGCGCATGTGCCCAGCTTCATGCGCACCAAGGATCAGTTCAGCGCCAAAGGCGTCGACGAGATCATCTGCATCTCGGTCAACGATCCGTTCGTGATGAAAGCATGGGGCGAGGCGACGGGCGCCTCGGATGCGGGCCTGACCATGCTGGCCGATGCGGCATCCGAGTTCACGAAAGCCATCGGAATGGATTTCGACGCCCCGCCCGTCGGTCTGATCGCGCGGTCGAAGCGTTATGCGATGCTGGTCGAAGATGGCCGGGTCGTTGCACTGAACCTCGAAGAAAGCCCGGGCGCATGTGAAATTTCGGCCGGCGAAGGTCTGCTGGACGTCATCTGAAATTGCTGGCCCCGGGGCAAGCCGGGGCCGGTTAAGTTGCATTTAACTTGATGCAACGCCCCGAAGTGCGAATACTTGGCGCATATAACCGGGGAGTTTGTTTATGATGCTAAAGATTTTTCCTTTGATTTTAGGTGGCGCAGGCTTGTTGGCGGCCTGTGGACCGGCCCCCACACCGCAGCAGCAAGCCGCACGGCAGCATGAGATTGCGTGCCTCAGCGGGACCTTGGGTGGTGCGCTGATTGGCGGGGCCATCGGCAATCAGTTTGGCGGCGGATCGGGCCAAACGATCCTGACGGCAGCCGGTGCGGCAGCCGGTGGCGTGTCCGGTCAACGTTACGCGTGCTGAGGAGAGGC
The DNA here is from genome assembly GCF_056536425.1 of Ruegeria sp. D1(2025). NCBI lineage: Bacteria > Pseudomonadati > Pseudomonadota > Alphaproteobacteria > Rhodobacterales > Roseobacteraceae > Ruegeria > Ruegeria sp. D1(2025). Next base: position 68,627 of record NZ_JBQFPO010000003.1, read on the forward strand.
AGGATGAAACGTGGTATTATAGTGATCATGGCCATGATGATGGCCGGTGCCGTTTCCGCGGAAAGCGTCGCCGAATTGCATGAGGGCGAGCTGAACGCCATCGACGGAAACAACGATGGCTTCCTGTCGCGGGACGAGTTCAACGCCTTTTCCGACTATGCCTTTCAGGCAATGGATGAGGACAAGAATGGCACCCTGGGTCAGGCCGAGGCGAAACCCTTTCTAAGTCTCGACATGTTCCGGAAAGTGGACCGCAACAACGATAGCCAGGTTTCTCGTGCCGAATATGACGCACAGATGAACGAAGATTTTCTGGCCGCCGACCAGGACGGCAATGGCCAGCTGGACTGAAACGGACCGGCCCCGGAACAACCGGGGCTGATCTGATGGGACGGGAGCCCTTGATGAACAAATGGATTGGCCTTGGCGTTCTGAGCGTGATGGCGGCCTGTGACGTCCCGCAGGCCCCGGTGGTGACAGGCCCCGACGGGCAGGCGCGTATCCAGATCAACACCAATGGTCTGACCTGTTATCAGACACGATGTCTCGATATTAACCCGGCGGCGCGCAGCGTCCGGTCGATCGGCAACAAGACAACCCGGATTCCCGGCGGCATCAATGTCAGCGATGGCACGGTTACTCCGGCTGAATTCGAACAGATGGGCGTAGCCGCGTCATTGGCGGGCGGTGTGGGCTCGGGCAGTGACCGGGGCTAGAGCAGACTGTCCATCTTGCGCGCCAGCTTGGCATCCAGCGCGGAAAGGCCGCCTACGTCATGGGTGGACAGGACCACTTCGACGGTGCGGTAGATATTCGACCATTCGGGGTGGTGGTTCCACTTTTCCGCAAAGATCGCCACCTGCGTCATCCAGCCAAAAGCGTGGACAAAATCCTCGAAGATAAAGGTTTTTGTGATTGCATCCCGGTCATCGACCATCGTCCAGCCGTTCCTGAACAACGGATCCAGTAGCGGGCCGCGTGTCTCGGTCGACAGTAGTTCGGTCATTGCTGTTCCTCCGGGTTCGATTTTCTGAACGGGCCATAGTCCGTCAGAATCTCAATCTCTTCTCCCACCGCGCGGGCTTCGGCGTCCAGATAATTCTGCACAGCGTCCGCAAATCCCGGATCGCCGATCCAGTGCAGACTGTGCGTACGCGTGGGCAGATAGCCGCGGGCCAGCTTGTGCTCGCCCTGCGCGCCCGCCTCGACCCGTTTGAGGCCATGAGCGATAGCGAAGTCGATCGCTCTATAATAGCACAACTCGAAATGCAGACAGGGGTGATGCTCGACACAGCCCCAATAGCGTCCGAACAGCGTTTCACGCCCAATGAAGTTCAGCGCCCCGGCAACCGGATACCCATCGCGTTCAGCCAACACCAACGCCATGTCATCTGCCATGGTTTCCTGTGCAATATCAAAGAACTGGCGCGTCAGATAGGGCGCGCCCCACTTGCGCGACCCGGTATCCTGGTAAAAGCGCCAGAAAGCGTCCCAGTGGTCGGGATGCAGATCCGCGCCTGTCAGTGTGCGAATGTCTCCGCCGAAGCCGTTTGCCTGTGCGCGTTCTTTGCGGATGTTCTTGCGCTTGCGGGACGACAGCGCCCTCAGAAACGCATCGAAATCGGTGTAGTTGTCATTGAGCCAGTGAAACTGCTGCGAGGTTCGGTGCATCAGTCCCATCTGCTCACCTGCACGCGCCTCATCATCGGTACAAAAGGTTATGTGAATTGACGAGACCCGGTTGTCGGCTGCCAGCTGCACCGCGCCCTGAACCAGCGCCGACGTGCCGATACCTTCATAGCCGGGCCGCACCAGAAGACGACGCCCGGTTGCCGGGGTAAAAGGTACCGCAATTTGCAGCTTCGGATAGTAGCGCCCGCCGGCATTCTCATAGGCATGGGCCCAGCTGTGGTCGAAGATATACTCGCCCTGGCTGTGCGATTTGGCATACATCGGGGCGGCAGCAATCAGCATCCCGTCCAGATAAGCCGTCAGATATTGCGGCTGCCAGCCGGTACCGCGCCCGACCGAGCCGCTTTCCTCGAGTGCGAGCAGGAACCGGTGCGTGGTGAACGGGTCCAGCGGACGACCACCATCATCAGTCTCGGGACAAGCGCAACTGTCCCACTCGACTGCAGGTATCTGCGAGAGCGACCCAAGAACCCGAACCTCAATCTGCGCCTGATCCATATCCCCTCCCGCGTCTGTTCTTTATCTGTGACGGCCCGGGGCGGGATCAACCCGGATGTGCCGCCAGATACCCCTCGAAGGTCACGTTTTCGGCAACCTTGCGCGCCTCGGCCTCCTGCCCGGGCGAGCGAACGGTCCAGCACAGGATCGGCACGCCACGCGCCTTGAGTTCAGCCACGCGGGGGCGGGAAAGGTCCTCCGCCTCGTGACTGATGAAAGCGGCACCGACCCGGTCGAAATCCGGGATTTCGCGCAAGTGGTCGCAAACCTTTTGCGGCAGAAGCTCCACCTTTGGATCGTAGGAACACGTGACCAGACCACGTGGCAGATGCGGCGCAAGCCGCGCCAGTTCCGCAACGCTGTTGGGGTTGAAGGACATCAGCGCCACGGGGCCTTCATACCCGCGCAGTGCCCGCACGGTGTCGTGTTCCAACGGCCCGATATCAGTGCCCATGGCACCGTCCTGATCCTTGAGCTCGATCAGCAGTGGTACCTTGCCCCTAATCAGCTCCAGCACCTCGTCCAGCGTGGGAATGCCGTCATCGCCATGCAGCAGAGACGTTGCCTGTGCCTGCGCGCAGGTGGTCTGACGTATCGGGCCAGGCCGCCCTGTCAGCCGGGTCATGTCATAGTCGTGAAATACCATGGCCCGGTCATCGGCCGTCAGTTGCAGATCAACCTCGATGCCGTACCCGGCCGCGACAGCCGCGCAAATGGCCGCCCGGCTGTTTTCCGGGCGGTGATCCGCAATGTCGTGCAACGCCCGATGTGCAATCGGGGCTCGCAGGAACTCTGCTGGCAGAGATGGCGTCATTGGACTTCGAAAATGCCTTCGATCTCGACCGCGACACCCAGCGGCAGGGATGCCGCACTGACAGCCGAGCGCGAGTGGCGACCGGCTTCGCCCAGCGCCTCGACCAGAAAATCGGACGCGCCGTTGATGACCTGCGGCTGGGCCGTGAAATCAGCGGTCGAGTTCACAAAGCCGGTCAGCTTGATAACGCGCACGAGATTCTCGATATCGCCGCCACAAGCCGCCTTGACTTGGGCCAGCAGGTTAATGGCGCACACCCTGGCTGCAGCTGCGCCTGCCTCGACATCCATGTCGTCGCCCAGTTTGCCGGTGATCAGATCGTCGGCCTTGGAAATCTGACCCGAGACATAGACGATGTTGCCAACACGTACGAAGGGCACGTAGTTCGCGGCCGGTGCGGGTGCGTCGGGAAGGGCAACGCCCAGGCTTTCCAGTTTCGCTGCAATGCTCATGTGATGATCCTCACCTTGTTTGACTTGGGCGGACGCTAACCGCGAACACGCGGTTGGGAAAGCTGGAAACCGTCATTTTTCATCGCTGAACGGCTTTGGCGAAACTTTTCTTATTCTGAACTGTTGAACTTGAGTCACTTTACCTACTTCCTTTCGGCGGGTTAAACGCTATGTGTTTCAAAGTGATTGCGAAACACATATGTGACGGCGAATTGGGCCTTGAAGCGCTGAAAAAGGCCACATTGATTAAGTATCCGGTGTACCCGCAACGGATGTATTGGAGTAACGAAGACCGTGTCGAGTAAATTCAGCCTGAAACCTCTGATCCTGCTGTCTGTGTTTGCTGTCCTGAGCGCCTGCGCATCCCAACCGCAGGACGAAGCCGTACGCGGAGAAATCTTTGATCCGTATGAAAATGCCAACCGGGGCATCCACAAATTCAACCTTGGCGTTGACCGGTTTCTGTTTCGTCCCGCCTCGAAAGGCTACGTGAAGATCGTGCCCGACCCGATGGTCACAAGCTTCAACCATTTCGCCGAGAACCTGACCATGCCCGGTCAGGCCCTGGACTATCTTTTGCAGGGCAATATCAAACAGTCCGGCAATGCGCTGCTGCGGTTTCTGATCAATACGACAGTGGGCGGTGTGGGCCTGTCCGACCCGGCAAGCGAATTGAACCTGCCGCCAGTGGACACGGATTTCGGTGAAACCCTGCATGTCTGGGGGGTCGGTGAAGGCGCCTATGTCGAACTGCCTTTCTATGGTCCGTCGACCGCGCGGGACTCGGTCGGTGTGATCGTCAACCTGTTCTCGAACCCGATCAATTTCAGCCCGGTCCGCCCGGTGGACAACATCGGCGTCTATGCCGAAGTTGTGCGCCGGATGGGTGACCGGGGACGGTTTGCAGACACGGTCGACTCGATCCTGTATGAAAGCGCCGACAGCTATGCCCAGGCGCGCACGATCTACCTGCAAAATCGCCGCTTTGAACTGGCCAGAGACGATGAGGACGCCTATCTGGGTCTTTATACTGACCCCTATGCCGAAACCGGAACCGACCCTGTCAGGGACCCCTATCTAGACCCCTACGAGGACCCCTATGCCGAATAACCCTCTGAACAGACGCGATTTTGTTGCCACCGGATTGGCAGGCCTTGCGCTTGCCCTAGTCCCCCTGCCAGCGCTTGCCCAGACCGAAGCCAGTGCCAAGGCTTTGGTTGTCAGCGTTGTTGACGACATCAATCGCGTGATCGCCTCGGGCAAATCCGAAAATGCCATGTTGCGCGATTTTGAAAAGATCTTCGTGCAATATGCCGATGTGCCGATCATGGCGCGTTATGTGCTGGGCGCCGACGGCCGCGCGGCCAGCCCAACGCAGCTGAAACAGTTCACCAAGGCGTTTCAGGGCTACATTTCCACCAAATACGGTCGCCGGTTCCGCGAATTCATTGGTGGCGAAGTAACTGTTCGCGACGCGCGGAAAATCAAGGCTGGCTACGAGGTCAGAACCTCGGTCAAGCTAAAAGGATCCGCGCCGTTCGATGTAACCTTTCTGGTCTCGGACAAATCCGGACGTGACCGGTTCTTCAATATGTTCATCGAAGGGGTTAACATGCTGCTGACCGAACGGACCGAAGTTGGAGCGATGCTGGATGCGCGTGGCGGCGACCTGAACAGGCTGATCAAAGACATGAACCGGCTCAGCTGATCCCATTCGAGAGATCAAAAAAGCGCCGCGCGAAACCCTCGCGCGGCGCTTTTTCATTTCAGTTGAGGCGTTCGCCGGTCTCTTCGGCGAAATAAGACACTTTGCTCATGTCGAAGGCCAGGTTCAGCATCTGACCAGCCTGTGCGCTGGTTTCCGCATGCAGGCGCGCCGTGACCTGTTTGCCGCCCAGTTCCGAGACCACATAAGTGTCCGCGCCTGCAGGTTCGACCATATCGACCATGCACGCAGCCTCCTGTACGCCCGCTCCGGCACGAAAGCCTGCTTCGGCGATATCCTCGGGGCGCAGGCCAAGGATCACATCCTTTGGCAGGGACAAGTCGCGGGCATCGTTCAACACCAGTGTCTCGCCCGCTCCGCGCGAGATAGCGATCTGGGTGCCTGACCCAGTGTTCGATGCTTTGGCCGGGATCAGGTTCATCGCGGGCGAGCCCATGAAGTCAGCGACAAACAGGTTGGCCGGATTGTTGTAGATCTCGGCCGGGCTGCCGATCTGCTGCACGATGCCGCCTTTCAGAACGACGATCTTGGTGGCCAGCGTCATCGCCTCGATCTGATCATGGGTCACATAGACGATTGAGGCATCCAGCGTCTGGTGCAACTTCTTGATCTCGGTCCGCATCTCGACCCGCAGCTTGGCGTCAAGGTTGGACAGGGGTTCATCAAAGAGAAACAGCTTGGGATCGCGCACCAGCGCCCGCCCCATCGCCACACGCTGACGTTGGCCACCAGACAACTGGCTGGGACGACGGTTCAGCAACTGCTCGATTTGCAGCAGTGACGCGACCTCTTTCAGTTTCGCGTCCTGCGTGGCCTGGTCGACGCCTCGCACCTTCATACCAAAGGTGATGTTTTTGGCGACAGTCATGGTCGGATACAGAGCGTATGATTGGAACACCATCGCGATGTCGCGATCCTTGGGGCTGACATGGGTCATGTCGTTGCCACCGATGGAAAGGGTGCCGCCCGAGATCGGCTCCAGACCTGCAATGCAGTTCAACAGGGTGGACTTGCCGCAGCCCGAGGGGCCGACCAGCACCAGGAAATCGCCCGGTTCGATCGAGATGTTGATGTCCTTCAGAATCTCGGTCGCACCGTAATTCTTATACAGGTTGTTGATATCGAGGATGGGAGCCATGGGTTATCCCTTCACGGAACCGGCGGTCAGGCCGCGGATGAAATACTTACCGGCAACGACATAGACGAGCAGCGTCGGCAGCCCCGCGATGATCGCGGCAGCCATGTCGACGTTGTACTCTTTGACGCCGGTGGTGGAGTTTACGATGTTGTTGAGCGCCACGGTCACGGGCTGCGTTCCCGCCTGGCTGAACGACACGCCAAACAGGAAGTCGTTCCAGATTTGGGTGAACTGCCAGATCACTGTCACCACGATGATGGGCAGTGACAGCGGCAGGAAGATCGACCAGAAAATCCGCAGGAACCCGGCCCCATCGACCCGAGCCGCTTTGGTCAGTTCGGACGGAATGGTGACATAGTAGTTGCGGAAGAAGAGCGTGGTGAAGCCCAGCCCGTAGATCACGTGCACAAAGATCAGGCCCGGAATGGTCCCGGCAATGCCCATTATGCCCAACAGGCGCGCCATCGGCAGCAGGACAACCTGGAAGGGGATGAAGCAGCCAAACAGCATCAGCGAGAAGATGATGTTCGCGCCCTTGAACCGCCATTGCGCCACGACATAGCCATTCAGCGCACCCAGCAGTGTCGAGATGGCCACGGCAGGCACCGCGATCAGGACCGAGTTCCAGAAATAGGGCCGCAGGCCCTCGCACTGGATACCGGTGCAGGCACCGGACCACGCGGTTTTCCAGGCCTCAAAGCTGACCTCGCGCGGCAGCGAGATCAGGCTGCCTGTGCGGATTTCTTCGAGGCTTTTCAACGATGTGGTCAACATCACGAACAGCGGCATCAAGTAATACAGCGCGAACAGGCCCAGCAGGACATAAAGCAGCCAACGCAGGGCAATCTTGCCGGTGGCACTTTGGGTGCGGGTTTGGGTTTGGGGCATCGACAGATCAGTCATTTTTCGCCCTCAGCTCTGAATAAAGATAGGGAACCACGATGGCAAAGACGACCAGCATCATGATCATTGCCGACGAAGCCGCCTGACCGATATCGCCGCGCGAAAACGCCATGGCGTACATGTAAGTGGCTGGCAGATCGGTCGCGTAGCCCGGACCGCCACCCGTCAGGGCTATAACAAGGTCAAAGCTCTTGATCGCAAGGTGCGCCAGCACGATGAAGGCGGACAGGAAGATCGGGGCCATCGAGGGTATGATAATCGCCGTATAGATACGCCATGTCGGAATACCATCGACCTGCGCGGCCTTGATGATTTCACCATCCACCGAACGCAAACCGGCCAGGAACAGCGCCATGACAAAGCCCGAGCTCTGCCAGATCGCAGCAATGACGATGGTGTAGATGGCGTAATCCGGGTTCACCAGCCAGTCGAATTCGAAGTTCGGAAAGCCCCAGCCCTGCACCATCGCCTCGATACCCAGGCCCGGGTTGAGGATCCACTTCCACGCGGTGCCGGTGACGATCATCGACAGCGCCATCGGGTAAAGGTAGATCGTACGGATCGCTCCTTCGACGCGTATCTTCTGATCCAGCAGGATGGCCAGCAACAGGCCCAGCACCATCGCGATCACGATGAACAGCGCGCCAAAGATATACAGGTTGTTGATTGCCGTGTCCCAGCGGGGTGAGTCAAACAGGCGTTCATATTGGATGAAGCCCTTGATCTCGTATTTCGGCAGAAGCTTCGATCGGGTCAGCGACACCCATGCGGTCCATCCGATAAAGCCGTAGACAAAGATCAATACGGCGATGAACGACGGTGCCAGCACCACCTTGGGCAGGTGGTTTTCCAGCCATTCGGACATTTTTTCCTCCGGGGAAAGATGCTCTGCCCCTCAGTATAGGGGGCAGAGCGTATTGGATCAGTAGCTGTTTGCCACCGCGTCCGCCAGTTGCTGAACCGCGTCAGCCGAGGACATATCCGAGTTGAAATGCGCGGTCACAACGTCGGTGATCGCACCAGCCTGCGCACCTCGCAGAGCCATACCATGCGCGTAAGAAGGCAGAAGCGAACCGCCTGCCGAGGTCGAGCCCATGTCTTCGGCCGAAATTTGCGCGCAGATGTCGAACGCATCCAGTGCAACATCCGTACGGGCCGGGATCGAGCCTTTGTTCAGGTTGAACACTTCCTGGAAGTTCGGCGCAACGATCAGCTTGGCCAGCAGTTCCTGGCCGGCGCGCTTGTCGTCACCTTCCACGTCAAACATGGCAAAGCTGTCGACGTTGTACAGGTAGCCGTCGCCGGGGGTCGAGGCGCACAGGAAGTCCTCGCCGGGCTTTTTGCCAGCCGCCAGGAATTCGCCCTTGGCCCAGTCACCCATGATCTGGAACGCCGCTTCGCCATTCATCACCATGGCGGTGGCCAGGTTCCAGTCACGGCCCGAGAAGTTTTCATCCACGAACCCGCGCAGGGTGCGCATCTGGTCAAAGACCTGAACCATGGTGTCCGAGGTCAGCGTTTCAGGGTCCAGATCAACAAAAGCCTTCTGGTAGAACTCGGGTCCACCCAGACCCAAAGCAACCGCTTCGAACACGGTCGCGTCCTGCCACGCCTGCCCACCATGGGCCAGAGGGATCACACCGGCGGCCAGCAGTTTCTCGGCTGCGGCGTTGAACTCTTCCCACGAGGTGGGCATTTCGATGCCGTTGGCAGCCAGCACATCGGCGTTCGCCCAGATCCAGTCGATGCGGTGGACGTTTACCGGAGCGGCGCACCACGTGCCTTCGCACATCATGTGACCGGCGATCGACGCGGGCAGGACATCCGCCCAGCCTTCGGCCTCGGCCACGTTCGAGATGTCAGCCAGAACGCCTTCTTCGTACCATTCCTGAATGGCCGGGCCTTTCAACTGAACTGCGGTCGGAGCATTACCGGCCAGAACACGGGCCCGCAGCGCGGTCATTGCCGCATCACCACCGCCGCCGGCAACGGGCATGTCAGTCCAGGTACCGCCATTCGAGGCAAATTCTTCCTGCAGAACGGCGACCGATTTGGCCTCGCCGCCAGATGTCCACCAGTGCAGAACTTCGGCCTGCGGCTCGGCCGTAACCGAGGTGCCTGCGACCACAGCCAGAGTCGAAACTGCGGACAATGCAAAACGTTTCATAAAGGGATCCTCCCAGATACTTTTTTAGCCACCGGACCGGCGGCGATGCGCGATACTACGGATAGCGGACGGCCGTCTGGCAATGATTTTCCGGGGTAAATCCCGGCAATGGTGGAATTTTTCCCACCATTTGTTACAGCCTGTTACGTTGGACTTGAATCTGTTGCCGTTCGTTACAATTGGCGAGCCGGACTGAAACCGTGACAGGGAGGAGAAGCGTGACCATTTCGCGCTTGTTGGTGGTGGATGACGACCCCGAAATGCGGTCGATGATGACCCAGTTTCTGCAACAGAACGGGTTCATTGCACTCCCCGCCAGCTCGGACAGGGAAATCCGCACGCATATGTCCTCGGGGCGCATCGATCTTATTTTGCTCGATGTCATGCTGGGAGATGAGAACGGCGTGGACATCTGCGCCCGATTGCGGCGCGAACAGGATGTCCCGATCATATTCGTGTCCGCCTTGTCTGCCGATCATCAGCGCATGGCCGGGTACGAGGTGGGCGCGGACGACTATATCGCCAAGCCTTTCAACCCGCATCTGCTGCTGGCGCGGGTGCGGGCCGTGATGCAGCGGACTCGGCGCACGCCGTCTCTGGCCTATCGGCGCCGCACCCGGACCTTTCGCTTTGCAGGCTGGGTATATGACGGCAAACGGGACGAGGTTTTTTCGCCCGAGGGCTATCTGGTGCCCCTTTCTCAGCGCGAAAGCGCATTGCTCAAGGTGTTGCTGGCCAATCCGCATATCCCGCTGACCCGGGTCGAGATCGCCGCAGCTTTGGACGTCACCGGTGATGGCGACAAGAGCGAGGCACAGGGCCGCGCCATCGATATGCTGGTGGGACGTCTGCGTTCGAAGATCGAGGCCAATCCCAAAGAGCCGCAAATGCTGCGAACCGAACGGGGGCTGGGATATGTCTTTGCCACAGATGTTTCGGTGGAAGAGGACGCATGAACAGGCCTGCGTTGCGTCTGCGCAGCCTGGGCTGGATCTGGACAATCGCCGCGTTTTCCGCCGGTTTGGTTTCAGCCGGACTGTGGTTTGCGTCTGCGCAGGCGTGGGAGGGTTTCCTGACGCGGGCGCAAGTTGCGGGCTTCGCGGTCTATGAGGACCTGCGTGTCGGCAAAACCCCGCCCTCCGGCATCACGATAACCCGATTGCCCGTGCCAAGCGCCGCTCTGGCCGAAGTCGGCCGGTTCGAACAACTGCCCGGCATGTCGGATCGCAGTTTTGTCACAAACCTGTCGATCTTCACCGACAGTTCCGCCCCGCTGAGCGGGCGCGAACTGACCCTGGCCGTCATGTCGGACCGCCTGGTTTACCCCGTTTCGGACATTCTCTCGGGCAGTGATCAGACTGGGCCGGAAAAGATGGGCAGCCTGACCCGGCTGCTGGCGACCTATTGCAGCGAACCGGTTCTGATCGCCCGCTTTGGGCGCAGTGCGTGGCAGATGGTGGACGGAACCGACGTCTGGGGCTGCGGTGCCGCACCAACTGATCTGCGACTGCCTGCAATTCTGGTGGCCGTTGTTGCGTTGGCGATCCTTCTTACCTCGGTCGGGAATGTCAGCGACACATTCACCCGGTTCTCACACGCACTGCGCGACCGAAAGCGGCGCGGCGGGCCGGACAGCTACGATACCGAGGGCCCAGGCGAACTGCGCGAAATCGTCGAGGCCGTGAACGACCATCTTGATGCGGAACGGGCGCAGCTGGAAAAGCGCGCCATTGTCTTGTCTGGCGTCAGTCACGATCTGGGCACACCGGCTACGCGCGTTCGGTTGCGCGCCGCCCTGATCCCCGACCGAGACCTGCGCGAGAAACTCGAGGCTGACGTGGACCAGATGACAGGAATGATCGAAAGCGTCCTGACATTGACACGGTCCGAACTCAGTGTCGAGGAACCACGTCAGATCTCACTGACGGCGCTGGTTGAATCTGTGGTGGCCGATTACCAGGACATGGACCGGCCCGTTACCCTGAAACAGGCAGCCCCGGTTCTGGTCGAAGGCGGTCGGTCGGTTTTCATGTCGCGCCGCGGCCATGGCTCCATGCCCGAAACGCGGCGCATTCTGGTTATCGGGCGGCCAATTTCGCTGAAACGCGCATTGACCAACCTGATCGACAATGCGCTGAAATACGGGCGGCAGGCCGAGGTCGAGCTTGCGACAGATGCCCAGACGGCCACCATCACGGTCGAGGACAAAGGCGCCGACCTGACCGCCGCGGATATCGAGGCACTGATGGCACCGTTCCGGCGCGGTTCGAATATCGGATCCTCTGACGGCTATGGTCTGGGTCTGACGATCGCCGCAACCATCGCCGAACAGCATGGTGGGACACTTAGCTTCGAGGCCGGAGAACAGGGATTGCGTGCCCGTCTGCACATCACGCGGCAGTAGTGGTTCTTGTCAGATCGTGTAACTGCGCACCAACGCGCTTGCGATCAGGGACCACCCGTCAGCGATGACAAAAAAGGCCAGTTTAAACGGCAGTGACACGGTAGCCGGGGGAACCATCATCATGCCCATCGACATGAGAACCGCTGCGACCACAAGATCAATGATCAGAAACGGCAGGAAAACCAGAAATCCGATCTGAAAGGCCCGCGCAATTTCCGACAGCATGAAAGACGGCATCAGAACCGATACCGGCGCGTCCGGCGACAGCGCAATCGTGTCGCCGCCCGGACGCAGGGCCGCCATGGCGTGAAACGTATCCGGATCAAGCCGAGTGGCCATGAAGGCGCGAAATGGAACCAGCGCACGTTCCAGCGCCGGTTCCACATCCATTGTCTCTTCAACCATCGGGCGTATTCCGGTTTCCCAGGCCTCGGTGAAAACCGGCTCCATGATGAAATAGGTCAGGAACAGGGCTAAGCTGACGATCAACATGTTCGGCGGTGACTGCTGCAGGCCGATGCCCTGCCGCAATATGGCCAGAACCGTAATCAGAAACGGAAAGCAGGTGATCATGATGGCCAGTCCGGGTGCCAGACTCAGCACGGTAATCAACAGGATCAGCTGCACTGTGCGCGCCGAGATCGACCCACCGTCGCCCAGCGACAAGGTCACATCCTGCGCCGCCGCCAAAGACGGGGTCAGCAGCGCCAGCGCCAAGGCAAGCCAGACCAGCGGACGCATCAGCCGATCCCGCGCTGAAGGTCCGATATCTCGGTCAGGCGCACGGCCAGTTGACCGGCCTGATCGCCCTCCAATTCTTCCAGAAGCCCCCGCGCAACCAGCTGGTCGCCGACATACAGGTCAACGGGATCCTCGATACGCTTGTCCAGGGTCAGTACCGCGTTTTCGCCCAACGCCAGCAGGTCGCGGATCAATGGCCGCGCCCGACCGACCGAGACCGTCACTTCGATCGGGACGGTTTCAAACGGATTTGATTTTCCCTTATTTAGGGTCTGATTCTCACTCATTTGACAGTGCCTTTTTTGCCTCGAACAGATAAGCGTCGAATGCGTTGGAAATCGACGCCAGCAAGGCGTTGCAATCCACCTCCTGCTGCGACATGCCAACCTGCAGCCGCGCCTTCCCCGGTTCCAACGATGAATCCTCGATCACTTTTGGTGGTGGGCTCAGACCCGGCGGCACAAGAGCGCCGACACCATTCCCCTGCCCCACAGGAACCAGTATTTGCATGGGCTGACCGATCTGCTCGCCAGCCAATTCGCACAACTGCTCCACCAGACGGGTCCCAAAGCCCCGCTCCAGCGTTTCCGGCAGAACAAGACGGACGAGCCCCTCGAACATCGGCTCAAGCGACAGCGACATCCGGTTCAGCGCCTCGTGATAGGTGAAGGACATGTCTTCAAGCGAGGCGGCCAGCGCAGCGGACGTCCGATCAAGGCTTTGTTCCTGTGCGGTCAGGGCATCCTCCCAACCTGCCTTGTAGCCGTGTTCAAATGCGGCAAGGCGATGCTCTTCCAGCGCCTCCTCGTCCAGCAGATGAACCTGAACACCACTGGCCTGTGCCGAGAAGTCTTCAAGGAGATGGGCGATGGACATCACACAGCCTCCTCACCTTCTTCAAGCCAGCTGCGCAGAATTTCGACTGTTTCTTCCTGCTTTTCACCGATCATTGCGCGCAAGCGGTCAACCGGGTCAGCGCCGGCAGGCGACCCCAGCGCGGGAACCTCTGCCTGCTTCGCCTGACTGGGTATTTGCGCAAACTCTACCCCATCCGCCGTCGCGATTTCACCAACAAGAAACGGAGCGTCCTCAGACTCGGGCCTACGGTCCGCAGGCAAAAGCGCGGTGGCCGCAACCGGCTTTGTCAGAATCGGGCGGATTACAAACAACCCCAGGATCAGAGAGACAATCGCCAGCACCGCCATCTGAATCAGAGACATGGCGTCCAGATGGAGTTTCGGCCAGAAGGAACCGGAAACCAGCACTCCTTGAGGCTCTATCAAAGGCATATCCATCGATTTGAGTGTAATCACGTCGCCCCGCGCAGCGTCGAAACCAACGGCAGACGCGACCAGCTCGCGAAGCGCGTCCAGCTCGGTCTGCGGCAGTGGCACAAAGCTTTCCGCCCCTTCATCCGTTACTTCCCTGGAACCGTTGACGAGAACTGCCACTGTCAGTCTTTTGACCGCACCAGGGGCGTTATGCACTTCCAGTTCGGTCTCGGACACTTCGTAATTCACCCGTTCCCGGGTCTGGGTCGCAGTGGAGTTAGATTCGTCACCGCCCGCCGCGTCGCCATCCGGAAGGTTCGACGCGACGGTCACATCCGAGGACTGGTTGCGCGCACTGTCTGAACGTTCTTCTACATCCGTGCTGATCGCCACGCGCGTTTCAGGGTCGATGCGGCGTTCGCGGATCGATTCAGTTCTTGTCACCGTATCGACACTGACTTCGACCACTGCGTTTCCCGCACCAACGCGGGCCTCGACCAGGCGCAAAACCCGCTCGCGCAGTGTTCGGGCCTTGTCATAAGCCGTGTCTGCAGCAGCCTGGCTTTCCTGCGCGCCGATCACTGCTCCGTTTGAATCGATTACCGTCACGTTTTCCGGGGCCAGGCCACTGACCGCCGACGACACCAGAAAGCGAATGGCTCGGGCCTGATCTGCCGTAATCTGACCACCCGAAGGCACCAGATACACCGATGCTGTTGGCGCGGCGCTGCGCTGGAACGGGTTGGAAGAACTGTTGGCGATATGAACACGGGCCTGACTGACATAGGCGCTGCCGACGATGGTCCGGGCAAGCTCACCTTCCTTGGCGCGCCAGTAGGCGGCATCGAACATCTGCGACGTGGTGCCGAACCCGCTAAGCGAGTCGAGCAGTTCGTACCCGCGATTGCCGTTTGCAGGCAACCCCTCGCTGGCGAGCGTCATGCGCAGTTCATCCCGCTGCGTTCCGGGGACATAAATCGAACCGCCGCGAATCTCGTATGCAACCCCGCGCTGATCCAGGGCCCGGACAATATCGCCAGCGGCCCCGCTTTCGAGCCCGGCATATAGCAACGTCATCGACGGTGCCGTCACCAGCCGGGACATGGCAAGAACCCCAAGAAAAACCAGCACCACCGCACCGGCGACGACAATTTGCCTACGCCTGTCCAAATTTGCCCAGACAGTTCCGATCTGCTGCACTCTCACCTCCGACTCGCCGACATTCTGCCCGGCGCAACCTCTGTTTGGACGATTGCCCTTAACAATCGGTTAGTCCCTGCGGGGTTATGACGGTGGCCGAACGGATGGATGAGGACGCCATGGCTGACGCAACGGCTGAAGAAAGCGAAGCCCCGGTAAAACCGAGGAAAACGGGCCTGATCGTCGGGGCGGTTTTGGCCGTTCTGGGTGCGGCCGGCGGTTATTTTCTGGCAACGTCTGGCCTGTTGCCGCTGGCTGGCAACGGTACCGAATCCGATGAAGAAACGGCTGAAATCTCTGCCGAAGCAGTGCCCAAGATTGGCTTTGTCGACCTGCCACCCGCGATCATTTCGGTGGATGTCGGCGATTCACGTCATCTGAGGTTTCATGCCCAGCTTGAAGTGAATTCACCCTACATCGGTGACGTCGAAAAGATGAAGCCCCGCATCATGGACGTTCTCAATGGTTATCTCCGCGCGATCGAAGTCGCGGATTTGGAGGATTCGCTGGCCTTGATCCGCATTCGTGGACACCTGCTGCGGCGTATCGAAATTGTCGTGGGCAAAGGGCGCGTCCGCGATGTTCTGGTGATGGAATTTGTACTGAATTAGGAGGCGAAATTGGAGCTGATTGCGGATATTTTGCTTGTTGCAGGCGCGCTTGGCGCCGGTCTGTATTGTTTTGTGCTGTCACGGCGGCTCAGGAAATTCACTGATCTGGAGCAGGGTGTCGGTGGTGCCGTGGCGGTTCTGTCCTCGCAGGCGGACGCGCTAAAAAGATCGCTTGAGTCGGCCCGGTCTGCCTCCGATCAGTCCGGAGTTGCTTTAAAAGAGCTGACCCAGCGTGCCGAGTCCGTTGCCGGGCGGCTCGAGCTGATGATGGCCTCGATGCATGACATTGGCCTGGACGATGACAACGTTAGCCCGGGTCCGGAAAACCCTGAGCCCGGAGACCGCGAGCAAGAAAACTCCGCGATTGAACCGGCAGTGGTTCCGGAGAACCCAGCACCACAGGGTCCCACAAAGCAAACGGATACGGAGAAACACGAGGATATCGTGGTCGCACCTCAGCCTAAGGGTAGCCCGGAAGGTCTGATGTTTTTCAGGCATGCCCGCAAATCAGGCGAGGCTACGCCATGAAACAACGAAAAACGCCAAGCAGGCGGGGTCGGTCTCGTGGCGGAGTATTGACTGTGATTTCCTTGCTGATGGTCGGGTCCGCTGTGATCCGATTGGGTCTGGAAGCCGGCCCCGCCCTTGCAAAGGCTGCCGACCCGTCTCAGCCACTGCTGCAACCTGCTTCTCAAAAGGCACCGGATGTTCAGGTTCTGC
The DNA here is from genome assembly GCF_056536425.1 of Ruegeria sp. D1(2025). Classification (NCBI taxonomy): domain Bacteria; kingdom Pseudomonadati; phylum Pseudomonadota; class Alphaproteobacteria; order Rhodobacterales; family Roseobacteraceae; genus Ruegeria; species Ruegeria sp. D1(2025). Next base: position 84,964 of record NZ_JBQFPO010000003.1, read on the forward strand.
TGACCGAGCTGCTTCGACGGGAAGAACAGCTGGTACAACGTGAAAACACCCTTCTGAATAGGGAAAAGGCCTTGGAAATAGCAGATCAGGCCATCGAATCCCGCCTGATTGCCCTGCAGCAGGCGGAACAGGACCTGCGAGCCACTTTGGCCATCGCCGACACGGCCGCCGAAAGCGATCTGAGCAAGCTTACGGACATGTACCAAAGCATGAAGCCGAAAGACGCCGCCGCATTATTCGAAACCATGGACCCGGTGTTCTCTGCAGGTTTTCTGGCCCGAATGCCTTCCGATGCTGCGGCCGGCATTCTTGCCGGGCTCCCGCCCGAGGTCGCCTACACGGTGAGCGTCGTGATGGCAGGTCGCAACGCTTCGGCCCCCGAAGAATGATGAAACTATTGGTCGTACCCAAAACACATTTTGCCGGAGAACGCAGATGATCGGACTTGTAGGAATCATCGTCATTTTCGTCATGGTTTTCGGCGGCTATCTCGCAGCTGGCGGCAAGATGGCTATCATTATGAAATCATTGCCTTTTGAAATGATGATGATTGGCGGAGCCGCTGTTGGGGCATTTCTGATCAGCAACGACATGAGCGCGGTCAAGCATACCGCCAAAGACATGGGAAAGGTATTCAAGGGACCCAAATGGAAACCGCAGGATTACCGCGACCTGCTGTGCCTGTTGTTTTCCCTGATCCGCATGGCCAAAGCCAACCCGGTCGAGGTTGAACAGCATATCGAAGAACCCGAAAACTCTACTCTGTTTTCCGCATATCCGAAAATTCAGGCAGACCGGGAAGCGGTGGATCTGATCTGTGACACGATGCGATCAGCGGCCATGAATTATGACGATCCGCATCAGGTGGAAGAAGTGCTGGAAAAACGGATGGAGGCCAATTTCCACCACGCCATGCATTCCAGCCACGCGTTGCAGACCGTGGCGGACGGGCTGCCGGCGCTGGGAATTGTCGCGGCGGTTCTGGGTGTGATCAAGACGATGGGATCGATCGACCAGCCACCCGAAGTTCTGGGAAAGCTAATCGGCGGCGCCCTGGTCGGCACGTTTCTGGGTGTCTTTCTTGCCTATGGCCTAGTCGGACCGTTCGCAGGGAAACTGAAAGCCGTAGTCGAGGAGGACAACCATTTCTACCAACTGATCAAAGAGGTTCTGGTTGCCAACCTGCACAACCATAACGCTGCAATGTGTATTGAAGTCGGACGACAAAACACGCCAACGCACAACCGCCCCGGCTTTGCCGAACTGGAGGATGCGCTGAAGGAACTCAAACAGGCGGCGGCATGATCCGGGGTGCTCTTCTCGCTATTTCTCTGTTCGTGGTCGCCAATTGTGCCGCGGCACAATCCGTCACGGTTCGATCCGGCGAACATGACGGGCACACGCGGCTTGTCGCGCAGGTTCCTCATGGAACCGAGTGGGCTTTGACCCAGAAAAAGAACGGTGCGCGTCTGAAGGTGGCCATTGACGATGTCAGGTTCGAAACAGGGTCTGTCTTTGCCCGACTCTCAAGCACCCGTTTGAGCACGCTTTCTCAGGCTCGGTTTGGTGCCGAATTGGACATGGAATTCGGGTGCGACTGTGCCGCGTCCGCCTTTCTGTATCAGGAGACGATGATCGTCATCGATATTGCCCCGGTGGATGCCCTGCCACCACTTGGCCCATTGTTGGTGTCCGTGCCAGACATCTCGCAAGGTCCCGAGCAAGAACAATCCGCGTCTGACCGGGCGCCAGAGCCATTTGCACTGCCGCTTCTTGAACAGGGATTGCAAAGAATAGAAGAACGGCTTTCTACGCGGTTCGTGCAAGGCGCGGATCGCGACATCCTTGACCTGAACCTTGCCGGTCAGGGACTGCGCCGGGTGCCTGAGGTCCACGATTTGGAAGATTTGCCGGACCTGGAGCCGAACTTCCGGGTTTCGTCAGTGCTGGAGGACTTGCCGGGCTTTCCGGTGCCGGACATTCCACCGGTGCCTTCGCGCCCGGCCTGTCTGACGCGCGCGGAAATCGGGTTTGATCGCTGGTCAGATGGGCGTTCCTTTTCCGAACAGATAGCCGATCTGCGAGTCGGACTCTTTGAAGAGTTTGATCGTGTGGATTCGGAAACTGTCATGAAACTGGCAAGACTATACGCTTTCCACGGTTTCGGAATCGAGGCTTTACAGGTGCTGGATCTGACCACTTCGCTATCTTCCGATAGGGACCGGATCGCGGCCATTGCCCGGATCATTGACGATCAGACAGTCGCTGAACCGAACCCGTTCGAAAACCTTCAAAGGTGCGCCAGTGACGCCGCGCTCTGGTCGGTATTAAGTGAACAGACATTGCGGGCCGATGCTGATCTGAAGGCCATTGAACAAGCGTTCCCGCGCCTGCCGGACCATCTTCAGCGCCACTTCGGCCCGTCACTGGCGAATATCCTGGTGGAGGGCCAGAAACTTGAGGCAGCGCGACGGATCCTGCGGACAACAGACAGAGTTGAGCCCGAAAGCTGGCCTGAGGTCAGTCGCGCGAAAGCTGCGGTTGCCAGTGCCGAAGGGGATGACCCGCAAACAGAGGCTTTACTGAACGAAGTCATCTCGTCACCGGATGCCGTGCTGGAAGCCCCGCTGGCGCTGGCGCAACTGATAGAAAAACGCTGGGGGGAAAGGGGTGCGGTCACGGCTCAGGAAGTCGATCTGGCCGCAGCATATGTGCTGGAGTTCCGGAGATCCGAAATTGGGCCAATGATGATGCAAGCCCATGCAGTGGCGCTGAGCCTGAGTGACCAGTTCGATGCGGCGGTGGATCTTGCTGAAAGCCTGCCTACGGGTGAAGGCAGGGCGGGAACGCTGAACCGGGTTATGTTGATGGTGGCGGAACGCTCAGATGACGTGACATTCCTGCGCCGAACCCTTGGCTTGGCGGATGACTTCGTGTCGGATCTGAGCACCGAAACTGCCATCGCACTTTCCGATCGGCTGGCGACGCTCGGGTTTGCGTCAAACGCCCATTTCTTCGCCAGCCGTCCGCAAGACAGTATCAAACGGTCGGAGCGTGCAAGGCTGAGGGCTCGCGCGGCCTTGCTGGGCGGGCGTCCTCATCAAGCCATGCTAGAGCTTGCCGACGATGATAGCGTTCAAGCCGACCTTCTTCGGATTGAGGTGGCCCGTACTGTCGGGGACTTCGTAAAAGCCGGTGAACTATCGAAGAAGCTTGGGACGCTGAATGAAGCCGATAGATATTTCTGGCTGGCCAATCTGACAGATCAAACAGCAGATCAAAACGGGCAGTTCGCAAAGATTGCCGCAACGACGCGGGCTTTGGCAAAACAACCAGCACGAAACCCGGCCAAACCGCTGGCAGATGCGGCATATCTTTTGAAAGATAGTGAAGATACGCGCCAAAAGATTGCCGAGTTGCTTGCCGCGCTTGATCCTTAACGAAAGCCACTGCCCACGATTGCATGAGTAGTTCAAGGGAATAGGCGCATCGGCTGTTCGATCACAAACAGCACTGTTATGCTGTGGGAAAGGTAACTTTGGTCTTACCGGGCTTAATCTCTCCTTACCTTTTCGGCAGCGCTTTCTCGGTCGATTGATCTTGATGTACAGAGTCTAAGGTTTCGAGAAGCGTTAAGCTTCGATCTAATTTCACTTAGCAGACTGATCAAAAGCAGGCCGATCCGGGCACAATACAATTTGCGCGCATTGTCGCCGTTCAACCTGCCACTATCGGCGACGTGACCGAACATGGGTTGAATTCACACCGAATCGTTCCTTCATTTCCATTGGACGCGAAAAAGCGCGCCAAATTGCTCGCATGGCGAGGGGACAGGCTGGACAAATATCGGCTCAATCAGAAGCCGGTCAGCGGAAATCTTGAAAAGTTCCTAAAATGTTCTATATTTGTTCTCATGTGGAACGGAGGTTTTCGAGCTATGACCAACGCTGCCCGCCAAAGCTGGTTTGATGCGCCCAGCAACGACTATCACATGCTGCCGGTGACGGACCGGCAGATGCGCTATGCCCGTGCCATTGCGGAAAAGTCTGCTCTGGAAATTCCAGTTGAGGCGCAGCGGGACCGAAAATCAATGTCGGACTGGATTTCGGCACACAAACCTAACGATCCTTCACCCTTCGCAAATTACCCGACTGGCAAGCAGGTGGCCTTTGCCGAACGTATTTCACGCAGCAAACGCCGGCCTATCCCTTCCGAGTGCTTTCGCGACAAGCAACGCATGTCGCAGTGGATTGACAGCAACAAATAGACTCTGTTGCAAGGCTATTCAGGGGTCAGTGCGGATGCCTGTTGTGTTCGCGCCCATACAGCCCAACTGCCGCGGCCACGAACAGGCCCAGCAGAATGTAGCCGGTGATCGCTTCGGCCACTGCCAGGCCGCGGCACAGACCGGCGGGCTTCAGATCTCCAAACCCAACAGTCGTGAAAGTCACATATGAGAAATACAGAACATCGGCCGGACCTTTTGCGCCGACAACACACAGGTCATAATAGCCGAACGCGCCGTAAACCGCAGCGAACAGAAACGGCACCACCTGAATGAACGATATTCCCATCAACAACAGCTGACGCCGGGGAGACGTGACCTGAGTCATGTAGTACCAGGTCTGCGAGATCAGCCACAGCACCAGCGCGCCCGAAGCAATCGCGCCAATTGTGTTCCCTGCCGTGGTCTCGTTGAGGCGGGAAAGAGCGTACCAGGCCAGAAAGCTGACCAGAACCAGCCCGAAGGCGGCGGCCAAAGTCGATTTCCATTCTTCTAGCGTTCTTGGTTCGGTCGACATGGGTGTTCCGGACAGTTGCGTATGCGCGATCATCCGCATTCCGGCGGAAATCGACAACCCTTAACGCGTGGCGATCAGTTCACGCCCAAATGCGCGTCCCCACGGGCGCGGGCCAGTGCAATCTGTTTCTGCCGTTCGCGAAAGCGCATCTTGTCCGCCTCCGAGGTCTCATTGATGCAATGATGGCATGAAACGCCATGCTCGTATTCTGGCCGCTTCGTGTCATCCGGCAGAATCGGGCGCCGGCAGCCATGACACAGATTATGCGGCCCTTCGACCAACCCGTGCCCGACTGAGACACGGTTGTCGAACACAAAACATTCCCCCTGCCAGGTGCTGTCTTCGGCCGGAACCTCTTCGAGATACCGCAGAATCCCACCTTTCAGGTGATAGACATCGTCGACCCCCTGTCCCAGCAGGTAGTTGGTGGATTTTTCGCATCGGATACCACCAGTGCAGAACATGGCGACACGTTTGGTGTGGAAACGGTCCTTATTCGCCTCCCACCAATCCGGAAAATCGCGAAAGCTGGCTGTTTTAGGGTCTATTGCGCCCTCAAAAGTGCCGATCGCCACCTCATAGTCGTTTCGCGTATCGATCAGTACAACGTCATCCGAGCGGATCAGGTCGTTCCAGTCTTCAGGTTCGACATAGTGACCGACGCGGGCCTGCGGATCGACATCCGGCTGCCCCATTGTCACGATCTCTTTCTTCAGGCGCACTTTCATCCGGCCAAAGGGCGGGTGATCCGACGAAGCCTCTTTCCATTCCAGATCGGCGCAACCCGGAAGGGCGCGGATATGGGCCAGAACAGCATCGATCCCGGATCGCGGGCCTGCAATTGTGCCATTGATCCCTTCTTGCGCCAGCAGCAGGATTCCTTTGACGGACTGCGCCTGACACAGTTCCAGCAATGGCTCACGCAGTGCGGCGTGATCGGCGAATCGGGTAAAGTGATAGAGAGCGGCGATTGTGTACATGCGCGCGATCTAATACCACCCGCGCAGAGTCGCAAGAGAACGGATTGACGCCCCCCATCTGCCCGCCTACCGATAGATCGACGAAAGGAGGTCAGCATGACTCATGCCCTGATCGTGATCGATGTTCAGAACGATTTCTGCCCCGGCGGCGCGCTGGCTGTTCCCGGCGGCGACGAAGTGGTTGTCCCGATAAATGACATGATGGACGATTTCGACGCGGTCATTCTGACCCAGGACTGGCACCCGGAGGGGCATTCATCATTTGCAAGTTCGCATCCCGGCCGGAACCCATTTGAATCGGTCGAAATGCCTTATGGCTCCCAGGTTTTGTGGCCGGATCATTGCATTCAGGGCAGCCAGGGCAGCGCGTTTCATGCGGCGCTCAGAACCGACGCGGATTTGATCATTCGCAAAGGATTTCGCCCTGCCGTCGACAGCTATTCGGCCTTTTTTGAGAACGACCAGACGACACCCACCGGCCTGGAGGGGTATCTGAACACCCGAGGCATAACCAAACTGACGCTTGTCGGGTTGGCCACTGATTTTTGTGTTCAGTTTTCAGCACTTGACGCGGCGCGTCTGGGATTTGACGTGACTGTCCGGATGGCGGCCTGTCGCGCCATTGATCTGGACGGATCCTTGAAGGCGGCGGAAAACGCGATGCAGAAGGCCGGCGTCACCCTGATCTAAGGCGTCGCGCCGGCTGCTGCCAGAAATCTGAGCAAGACAATCAACAGCACAGCCAGACCCAGCGCGATTCCAACGCGCCAGGGCAGCGTCCGCCGTTTGGGCGGCACCGGTTGCGGTGCGCTGTCCGGTTCAGGCTGAATGTAGGGCAGCAACTGTATTGGTGGTTTTCGGCGGCGTTTCCCTTGTGGGCGGGCGGTTTTGATGCCGTTCAGAAACGCCCACAAATCAAATTCACCACAATACTCGCCCGCCAGGCCCGTGGCCTTGATATTGGCAAAAAGGCGCTGGATGACGAGGTTTCGCAAATCCTCGTCTTCTGCCCGGTAGATACCATTGGGCAAACTGCTGTTCCGGGTTTCAAAATCGAACCCGGCATCCACAAACATCTTGCGGATATTCGGTGACGTGTCGCGCAGGGCTTCTGCCGTCTGAAAGTCGCGGAACAAGGCTCGGGCCCGCGTCTTCCCATTTTGCGAAGCTTCTGTGTCCGCCTGAGCTGGCTCCACTTCGTCCTGTGCAATCGTTACAATATCAAAGTCGTACTCGAGACCCATTCACTAAACTCAACTCACATGTCCATCCCCTCTTTTCACTAACCCGTGAAAAGCACACACAATTTGCCCGCAATGTGACTGGACCTTGTCATTGTCACCAATTGGGCGACTCTTGCCATTCATCGTTCCGATTGATCTAACAATGGAAATCGCAGGAGTTCCACATGGTCGATATTGCGACACGCGTGTACAATCACAAATGGAAGATCGACCCGATTGTCCGGTCTTTGATCGACACGGACTTCTACAAACTTCTGATGTGCCAGTCAGTGTTTCGAAATAAGCCCCAAACGGACGTCGTTTTCTCGCTGATCAACCGGTCGAATCACATTCCGCTGGCGAAACTCATCGATGAAGGCGAACTGCGCGAGCAACTGGATCATATCCGCTCGCTCAGCCTCAGCCGCGGCGAAAGCACATGGCTGCGCGGCAATACTTTCTACGGAAAGCGGCAGATGTTCCGGTCGGATTTCATGGAATGGTTCGAAAACCTGCGCCTGCCGCCCTATCACCTGGAACGCAAAGGCGATCAGTACGAGCTGACCTTTGAGGGCAAATGGCACGAGGTCATGCTGTGGGAAATCCCGGCGCTGGCGGTGTTGATGGAACTGCGGTCGCGCGCGGTTCTGAATGACATGCGCCGGTTCGAACTGCAGGTACTATATGCCCGTGCGATGACACGGGTCTGGGAAAAGATCGAACAACTGCGCGGTATTGGCGGCTTGGGGATCGCCGACTTCGGAACCCGCCGGCGTCATTCCTTCCTGTGGCAGGACTGGTGCGTTCAAGCGATGATCGAAGGGCTGGGCAGTTCGTTCACCGGCACGTCGAACTGCCTGATCGCGATGCGGCGCGAGGTCGAGGCCATCGGCACCAATGCCCATGAACTGCCCATGGTTTATTCCGCACTGGCCGATAGCGACGCGGACCTGGCCCAGGCGCCTTATGACGTGCTGAGCGACTGGCACGAGGAACATGACGGCAACCTGCGGATCATTCTGCCCGATACCTATGGCACCAAGGGGTTTCTGGACAGCGCGCCCGACTGGCTGGCCGGATGGACCGGCATTCGTATCGACAGCGGCGATCCGGCCGCCGGTGCCGAAATTGCCATCGACTGGTGGAAATCCCGCGGCGAGGATCCGCGCCAGAAACGTATCATTTTTTCGGATGGGCTGGATGTTGCAAAAATTCAGGAATTGCACGGCCAGTTTGCGAAACGGGTCAACGTGTCCTTCGGTTGGGGGACGCTGTTGACCAATGATTTCCGGGGTCTCGTGCCAAATGATGCGCTGGCGCCGTTTTCGCTGGTGTGCAAAGCAGTCTCTGCCAATGGCCGCCCGACAGTGAAGCTATCGGACAATCCCGAAAAGGCTATGGGTCCGGCGGATCAGATCGAGCGCTACAAGCGTGTATTCGGTGTTGGCGCGCAAAAGGCGATCGAAGTGATCGTCTAGATCATCGCCCGTGGAAAGCCGCCACTGTTTTTAGTTGCGAAAACCCGTACAGCGCCTCGAACCCTTTTTCGCGTCCGTGACCGGATTTCCCCACCCCGCCAAAGGGCAATTCGACCCCGCCACCTGCACCGTAATTGTTGATGAACACCTGTCCCGAACGCAGTTGTTTCGCCAGCCGCATCTGCCGCGCCCCGTCGCGGGTCCAGATGCTGGCAACCAGACCATAATCGGTGCAGTTGGCTATATTTAGAGCCTGTTCCTCGGTATCGAAAGGGATCAGAACCTGTACCGGGCCAAATATCTCGTCCCGAGCCAGGACGTGATCCGGCGGCACGTCCGAGAACAGGGTCGGGCGAACATAAGCGCCGCTTTCCGGCGCACCTTCAGCGATCCGCCCCTGTGCCGCGATTTTCAGATCGGCACCTTTTTCAAGAAACCCGGTCACGATCTGCTTTTGCCGGTCCGAAATCAGTGGGCCAACCCGCAAATCCTGCATCGCCGGTCCGACGGACAACTGTTCATAAGCTTGGGCCATGCGCGATCGGACCTGATCGTAAATACCGCGCTGCACCAATATGCGAGACGAGGCGGAGCAGGTCTGGCCGGCATTCTGAATACCTGCGTTCACCAGAAAGGGCAGCGCAGCATCCAGATCGGCATCGTCAAACACCAGTTGAGGAGACTTTCCGCCCAGTTCCAGCGTCACCGGCACGACGTTGCGCCCCGCCGCCTGCTGCACCAATGCGCCCGTGGCAACGGATCCGGTAAATGAGATGTGATCGACATCCGGATGTGCCGACAGCGCCGCCCCGGCCTCGGCCCCAAGCCCGGGCACGACGTTCAGCGCGCCGGGCGGCAAGCCGGCTTCAAGCGCCAGATGCGCAAAAGCCAGCGCGGTCAGGCATGCCTCTTCTGCGGGTTTCAGAACACAGGCATTGCCCATCGCCAACGCAGCGCCAACAGATCGGCCGATGATCTGCATCGGGTAGTTCCAGGGCACGATGTGGCCGGTAACCCCGTGCGGCTCGCGCAGCGTGTAGACGGTATAGCCGTCCAGATATGGAATCGTCTGGCCCATGACCTTATCCGCTGCGCCACCGTAGAACTCGCAATAGCGCGCCAGTGCAACCGCATCTGCGCGGGCCTGGGTCAGTGGTTTGCCGACATCCATCGCCTCGAGAGCGGCAAGGTCTTCGACCTTTTCCAGAACCAGTTGCCCCAAGCGGGTCAGAATACGCCCTCGGTCCAGCGCCGTCATTCGGCCCCACGCTCCATTCGAAGCGGACCGGGCCGCGCCAACAGCAGCATCGATATCCTGCTTCGTGCCGCGCGCAATCCGGCAGATTTCTGTTCCGTCCGAGGGATTGGTCAGGGGCAAGGTGCCGTCGCTGATCGGTATTATCCACTCGCCTGCTATCAGACACCGAGTTGGGTCAAACCAGATCTGATCAGTCATTCAATGTCTCCAATTCAGGCTCTAACACGGCAGTTCACGCGGCACCCCGATTGTAATCCGGCAGCTTTGGCGCAGCGGAAATCAGCTTTTGCGTATAAGGATGCTGCGGATTGCTGAAGACGGCTTCAGTCTCACCCTGTTCAACAATTCGTCCGGATTGCATCACCATGACCCGATCCGTGATCGTGCGAACAACGCTCAGATCGTGGCTTATGAACAGATAGGTCAGATCATAGGTCGCACATAGCTCGGCCAGCAGGTCAAGGATTTGCGCCCGAACCGATACATCCAGCGCCGAGACCGCCTCGTCAAACAGGATCAGTTCCGGCCGAATGATCAGCGCACGGGCGATGGCGATCCGCTGACGCTGCCCACCCGAGAATTCATGTATGTATTTTCCGGCGTCACCAGGGCTGAGGCCAACGGCCATCAGCATCTCGGAAATCCTGTCCTGCCGCTCTGATCCCGTCGGCGGGGTGTCCAGCAGGTGAAACGGCTCGGTGATCAGCCGCCCGACTCGATGGCGTGGGTTGAAGCTGCCAAAGGGGTCCTGAAAAACCACCTGCATGTTACGGCGCACCGCAAGATTGGGCTTGTGGGCCGCAAAAACAGGCTGCCCGTTCAACAGAACCTGTCCACCCTGAACATCTTCAAGCCCTAGAATTGCCCGTGTTAGTGTCGATTTTCCGCAACCGGACTCTCCGACCAGACCAAGGCGCTCACCCCGGCTGAGGGTAAAGCAGACGTCATCCACCGCGCGGTGGCGAGCAGGTGTTTCGAATAACCGCCTGCGCGGCAAACGGTAGTCACGAACGACATTTGTCACCTCCAGCAGCGGGCCCGGTCGAACGGGATCGGGAAGTGTGACCTGATGGTCCGAGGCTTCGAACAACATACGGGTATAGGGGTGCTGCATGTTCCGCAGCAGATCGTTCGTTGCACCCCTTTCCACCACTTCGCCGTGGCGCATGACAATAATCTGGTCCGCCATGTCGGCGACAACCGCCAGGTCATGGGTGATCATCAGCAATCCCATGCCGTATTCGCGAACCAGCCCCTTCAAAAGGTCCAGAATCTGTGCCTGCGTGGTGACATCCAGTGCGGTGGTCGGTTCATCGGCGATCAGAAGCCGAGGTCGCAAGGCGATGGCCATTGCGATCACAACGCGCTGACGCTGACCGCCAGATAGTTCGTGCGGATAGCGCGATAGCGGAAACCGGTCGGGCGGCAGGCCGACGCGGGTCAGAACCTCGCGCGTTTGCTCGCGGGCTTTGGCGGGTGACATCGCCTTGTGGATCAGAATCGTTTCCGTCACCTGATCACCGATCGTCATGACCGGGTTGAGCGCAGTCATCGGTTCCTGGAACACCATGCCGATTGCCGCGCCACGCAGGGCGCACATTTGGCTCTCGGACCGCTGCATCAGATCCTGTCCGCCCAGCTGAATGGTGCCGTTGGCCACCGCTCCGTTCGGCAACAACTGCATCACGGCCAGCGCGGTCATGGATTTGCCGGATCCGCTTTCACCGGTTACGGCCACGATCTGTCCGGGATCAATTGTCAGGCCGACTTGTCTGAGGATCGGCGCGCCATGAATCGACAATGACAGGTTTTCGATTTGCAACAGGCTCATGTGCGGGCCACCCGAATACGTGGATCCAGAAAGTCGCGCAGACCATCGCCCAACAGGTTCAGCCCCAGAACCGTGGCAATGATCGCCGCCCCCGGAATTAGAGCCAAATGCGGGGCAAAACTGACCATCGTCTGCGCATCGGCCAGCATCCGCCCCCAGCTTGGCGTGGGCGGTTGCGCACCCAGTCCGACATAGGACAGGCCCGCCTCGGCCAGGATGCCAAGGCTGAACTGGATCGTGCCCTGCACGATCAGCAGATTGGCGACGTTGGGCAGGATATGTTCGACCGATATCCGCGCCGCGCCCTTGCCCGATACACGGGCGGCGAGAATAAACTCCCGCTCCCACAGCGACAGGGCTGCGCCGCGGGTAATTCGGGCGAAGACCGGGATGTTGAAGATCCCGATGGCGATGATCGCGTTGATCGCACCGGCGCCGAAAACAGCGGTGATCAGGATGGCTATGACCAGCGAAGGGAAGGCAAAGACCAGATCGTTGCCGCGCATGATCACCTCGTCCAGCCAGGATCCTTTGCGGGCGGCCGCCGCCAGTCCCAAGGGCACGCCCAGCGCCATGCCGATGCCAACAGCCACCAGCGCCACCGCAATCGACGTGCGCGCACCGACCATGATCATCGAAAACATGTCGCGCCCGAAATGGTCGGTTCCGAACCAGTGCATTGAGTCCGGAGTCTGCAACTTGCCGGGGATGTTCAGTGTGGCGTGGTCGTAGGGCGTCCAGACAAATGACAAAAGGGCCGCCAGCAGAACCAGCGAGGACAGCGCAGTGCCGAGGATCAGGTTACGGCTCATGTCCGGCTCCTTAACCTTGGATCAACAGCGGCGTAGGCCAGGTCGACCAGGAAATTGACGGTGATGACGGCGAAGACCAGCAGCATGACCACGGATTCCACTACGATCAGGTCGCGCGCCGAGATGGCCTGAAACACCAGTCGCCCTAGGCCGGGCAGATAGAACACTTGCTCGATGATGATCGAGCCGGCCAGAAGGAAGGAAAACTGCAGCCCGATGATGGTCAATACCGGGATCAGCGCGTTTCTAACCCCATGCCGCCACAGCGCCCGGCGGCGGGTCAGCCCCTTGGCCCGGGCAGTGCGCATGAAATCCTCGCCCAGAATGTCCAGAAGGGCCGACCGCATCACACGCGCCAGAATCGCCGCCTGCGGCAAGGCCAGCGCAATTGCAGGCAGGGTCAAGGAATGCAGACCGGTCCAAAGGCCATCCTTCCATCCTGCAAACCCTCCCGCATTGAACCAGCGCAGATTGATGGCGAAGATCAGCACCAGCATCATCGCAAACCAGAAATTCGGCACCGCGATGCCCAGCTGCGTGGCACCCATCACCGCCAGATCACCCGGCTTGCCACGGCGGGATGCTGCGTAGATCCCGGCGGGAAAGGCGATCAGGGTAGACAACGTCAACGCATAGAGCGCGAGGGGGAGCGACACCCAAAGACGATCCGCGATCATCTGGGAAACAGGTGTGCGATACGTGTAGGACGTGCCGAAATCCCCCACCAACATGCCGCCGACCCAGTTCAGATACCGTTGCAGCTTGGTCCCATCCAGCCCAAGTTCAGCCCGCAGCGCCGCCAAAGTATCGGGCTGTGCATTCACGCCCAGCATGAAAGAGGCCGGATCACCCGGCGCGACTTCGATCACCGCGAAGATGACGACCGAGGCGACGGCGAGGCTGATCAGCAAAGAAATCAGACGTTTGAGGGCATAGCGCAGCATCAGGACCACGTTAGGGGCGCATACCGCACGGGTCCAGCACCTAAGGTGTCATCAGAAAGGCAAAAACCGCATAGCCTACAATGGCTGCGTAACCCAGCGGGTAGATCCACTTGATTGCATAGTTGTCCAGCTTTCGCGCCACGTCCTCGCGACCGGACACTTTCAGTTTGCGCAGCGCGACATTGAACACGATCAGTGCCCCGGTCATCAGGAACATGCATTGCAATATGAAGTCCAGGAAAGTCAGGTAACCCAGCTTGGGCAGATCGGCAGAAATGGCCCAGTTGAAGGCCACGAATACCAGCAGGTTACCCCCGGCAATCTCGATCCGGCGGCGGTATTCATCCAGAAAAAACAGCGCCCACCCGACAGAGATCAGCACCAGCATCGGCAGGAATACCCGGATCACATAGTAGGTCAGGTGCCGGTGACCCTCGAAGGCCAGGGCAATCTGGTCACTATCCCGGCCGGACAGTCCGATCACGGTCGAGTGCTCGACCCGGGCGTTGTCCAAAATCCACTCTTCCTCGCCCAGCAGATCGCCGAGGCCTGAATACGCCTCGAGCGGGTAATAGGACACGTATTCAGTCGGAAAAACCGAGACGACTTCGAAATAGAACTGCTGCGTGTCGAAGGGGTATTTCCGGAAATCGAAATGCGGGGCCTGCAAGGTCAGCGAGGATTTCTCGGCATAGACAACATGCCCGTCATGGCGCACCGAGGCGGCGGCTTCATGGACCCACTTGTTGGATTGCTGATTATGAACCACAAACGCAGGCAAAACCGCCCCCAGTTCGCGGGCGTGATTGGCCAGCACCGAAGGGTTGAACACCTGAATTTCGCGTCCGACGTCATCCCGGTCAAAGGCCAGCGTCGGATCGGTCCATTCGGCCCTCAATATGACGACGGCCCCATAATTTTCAGCCTTCTGATCCACGCTTGTGATCTGATCGATCCGGATACCGATCCCGACCTGCAGCGGGTTTTCCGGTGTCCCCTTCAGCGCGTGAAGCCCGCCGCCCAGCGTGTTCTGCGCCAATGCCGGCCCGCCCCCGATCAAAGAGAGGCATGTCATCACAGCCAGGAGACATATGACGCGGACCAGTTTCACATTCGGGCTCGCTTTGAGTTGAGGATCACCGAGGCCGCCAGACGCGGCCCCGGCGTGATATTATTCTGACCAGCTGATCCCGGTCAGATCAATTGCGGCGGTGGGCGCATTCTGCCACAGCCCTTGCACTCCGGCCCGGGCCACGCCCAGCTTTGCCAGCTGGAACAGATATCCATTGACGTAGTCATTCGAAATCAGCCGTTGCGCCTCGCCCAGAAGCCGTGCGCGTTCGTCAGGATCGGTCGTGGAATTCAAGGTATCCATCAGAGCCTGAAAATCAGTGCTGTCATACTGGAAATAATAGTCGGGGCGCGCATAGATACCGATATCCATCGGTTCCGTGTGGCTTACGATGGTCAGGCCGAACTCTTTGCCTTTGAACACCGTCTCAAGCCATTGCGCCCATTCCACGTTGATGATTTCGGCCGTTATACCGACCTCGGCCAGCTGCGCGGCAATGATTTCACCACCGCGGCGGGCATAAGATGGCGGCGGCAGATGCAGCGTGGTTTCGAACCCGTTTTCCAGACCCGCCTCGGCCAGCAGCGCCTTCGCCTTTTCAGGGTCGTAGGCAGAATTTCCGGTCAAATCCACATAAGCCGGGTTGTGCGGCGCGAAATGTGTGCCGATTGGCGTGCCGTATCCGAACATGGCACCGTCAATGATGGCCTGACGATCAATAGCATGAGCCAGCGCCTGGCGAACGCGAATGTCATTGAACGGGGTCAGCTTGTTGTTCGTCGACAGAATCGTCTCGCCCTCGGTCGAGCCGACCAGAACCTGAAACCGCGGATCGGCCTCGAACTGAGGCAGATTCTCGGGAGCCGGGTAAATGTCGAAAACGTCCACATCCTCGGCCATCATGGCGGCAAAGGCAGCGGTCGGGTCCGAGATAAACTTAAAGGTGGCCGTTTCCAGCGCGGGCTGGTCACCCCAGTAATCAGGATTGCGGTTCAGCGTAATGCTGTCGCCCTGAACCCAATTGCCAAAGGTATAAGCGCCGGTGCCGACCGGATTTGTCTTGATGTTTTCTATGCTTTCGGGCGCAACGATCACCGCGTCGCCCCAGGCCATGTTGAACAGAAAATTGCCATTGGGTTCGGACAAGGTGACTTTGACGATCAGCGGGTCAACAACCTCGACATCCTGAATTCCGGCGAACAACGCCTTCTGCGCATTGGCGCTGTCTTCGGCGCGGGCGCGATCCAGGCTAAATTTGACGTCCTCGGCGTCCATGGTTGTGCCGTCATGGAACGTCACCCCGTCGCGCAGCGTGAAGGTGTATTCGGTGCCATCATCCGAAATCTCCCAGCTTTCCGCCAAACCCGGGACAACGGATCCGTCACCCATGAAACGGGTCAGGCCCTCGAAGATATTGGTGTAAACGACCGAATCTATCGCTTGTGCCGCCGCGCTTGTCGGGTCCAGATGCGGCGGCTCAAGCCCCATCGCTATTGTGATATCTGATTTGGCCAGGGTCTGGCTGGCAAACAGGCTGGCACTGACGGCCAGTGCTGACACAAAGGGTCGAAACATCTGTATTGTCACGAAATTAACTCCCCACTGAAAACAGACCGGCTCATGCTGTCACCGGCTTTATTGATAACAATGTCACTCTAAACCTCGGGTCATTCAAGGAAATGTTCGCGCAACCGGGGTTTCTTCGCCAGCGCGCGATCTGCTATGCTGCACTGCAACATTGACCCCGCAGGAACGAGCATGAGCGCCACAGCCCGCAAAAAAGCCCCAAATGCCGAGGATATTCGCGCCCGAAAAGGCGGTGATCCGTTGGTCAGCCTGACCGCATATACCACTCCGATGGCGCGGCTGATGGATGCCCATTGCGATTTTGTTCTGGTGGGCGACAGCGTCGGCATGGTGCTGCACGGGCTGGAATCGACCCTTGGTGTGACGATGGAGATGATGATCCTGCATGGCCAGGCCGTCGCGCGCGGGTTGGAGACGGCCTTGATGGTCATCGACATGCCCTTTGCCAGCTACGAACACGACCCGGCACAGGCGTTCAAGAACGCGGCCCGCCTGATGGCAGAGACCGGCGCGGGCGCCGTCAAGCTGGAAGGCGGCGTTGATATGGCCGAGACGATCCGCTTTCTGGTCAGGCGTGGCATCCCGGTGATGGCTCATATCGGCCTGACGCCGCAATCGATCAACACGCTGGGCGGCTACAAGGTGCAGGGCCGCGATGATCAGGCCCACGCCGTGCTGGCCGACGCCCATGCCGTCGCCGAAGCCGGCGCATTTTCCGTCGTGTTAGAGAAAGTTCCGCAAGGGTTGGCCGACCGCATTACGGCTGAGATTGCGATCCCGACGATTGGTATCGGTGCGTCCGCCGGGTGCGATGGACAGATCCTAGTGGTAGACGACATGGTGGGCTTTTTCACCGCTTTCAAACCGAAATTCGTCAAACGGTATGCCGAGCTTGGCCCTCTGGCCGAGGCTGCCATTGCCGAATACGCCGCCGAAGTCCGGGCGCGGACTTTTCCGGCGGACGAACATGTCTTTGCCGACCGGGCGCCGTCCAAGGGACCCAGGAAATGACCGCTCCAATCCTTCGCCGTCTGGCGGACCTGCGCGCGCTGACCATCGATTGGCGCCGCAAGGGCGAGGTGATCGGGGTTGTTCCCACCATGGGAGCGCTGCACCAAGGGCATCTGTCACTGGTCGAGGCCGCGAAGGCGGGCACCGACAGGGTGATCGTCACGATCTTTGTGAACCCCAAACAGTTCAACAACCCCGAGGATCTGGCCAATTATCCGCGCACCGAAATCGAGGACGCGCAGAAACTGGCCCCGTTGGGTGTCGACGCGATTTATGTGCCCGAGCCCGAGGAAATCTACCCGCAGGGCTTCGCCACCAATGTATCTGTCATGGGTCTGACCAATGTGCTTGAGGGCGAATTCCGCCCCGGTCACTTTGACGGAGTCGCCACGGTGGTCGCAAAACTGTTCCTTCAAACACAATCAGATCGAGCCTATTTCGGGGAAAAAGACTATCAGCAACTGTTGGTCGTTCGTCGGATGGCACGGGATCTGGATATCCCCATCGAGGTGATCGGCTGCCCCACGGTGCGTGAACCCTCGGGTCTTGCCATGTCCTCGCGCAATCTGCGCCTGTCTCCCGAAGGGTTGAAGACTGCCGCGAAGATGAGCAGGGTCATGCAGGAACTGGCGGACGCGCTGGATGACGGGGTAGCTTTCGATCCGCTGGCTTCGAAGGCGCGCACTGCCCTGCTGGCTGCTGGCTTTGCGCAGGTGGAATATTTGAAACTGCACTGCGCCGAGACACTGGAACCCTTGAGCCATGCTGAGCGGCCTGCCCGTCTGCTGGCAGCGGCCTGGCTTGAAGGTGTTCGGCTGATCGACAACATTCCTGTCTGAACGCTCTGGCACGATTGTCATTGTTTGCGCTAAAGTCCTGCAAAACCAAACGGGAGAGGGCGCAGGCGTGACCTATATTCTTGCCATTGATCAGGGCACCACATCATCGCGGGCCATTTTGTTCGACACGGATATGCAGCGCGTCGGCACCGCGCAGCACGAATTTACCCAGCACTTCCCGCAGGAGGGCTGGGTCGAGCATGATGCCGAGGAAATTTGGGAAAGCGTCCTGCGTGTCTGCCGCGAGGTGATGGACAACACCGGCGTAACCGCAGATCAGATCGCTGGCATCGGTATCACCAATCAGCGCGAAACCACCGTCGTCTGGGACCGCGCCACCGGCAAACCGATCCACAACGCCATCGTCTGGCAGGACCGCCGGACCGCCGAGATTTGCGCCCGCTACAAGCAAGCCGGTTGTGAAGATGACGTCACCGCCCAGACCGGTCTGCTGCTTGATCCCTATTTTTCGGGCACCAAGGTAAAATGGCTGCTGGACACCGTACCCGGCGCGCGGGAACGGGCCGAAGCCGGAGAGTTGATGTTCGGCACTATCGACTGCTTCCTGATCTGGCGCCTGACGGAAGGACGCAGCCACGCAACCGACGCAACCAACGCCGCACGCACTCTGCTGTTCGACATTCACAAGGGTGAGTGGAGCGCCGAGATCTGCGATCTGCTGGATGTGCCGATGAATATGCTGCCGAAGGTACATGACTGTGCGTCGGACTTCGGAAATACGTATCTATTTGGGGGCAATATTCCGATCCTGGGCGTGGCCGGGGACCAGCAGGCCGCCACCATCGGACAAGCCTGTTTCCAGCCCGGGATGATGAAGTCAACCTATGGCACGGGTTGCTTTGCGCTGCTGAACACCGGACCAACGCCGGTCAAATCCAACAATCGCCTGTTGACCACCATCGCTTACCAGCTGGACGGTCAGCGGACTTACGCGCTGGAAGGGTCGATCTTTGTCGCCGGGGCGGCGGTTCAATGGCTGCGCGACGCGCTCAAGATTATCGACTCGGCGCCGGAAAGCGGAGAACTGGCGCAGCAGGCCGATCCCAACCAGCATGTTGTGCTGGTTCCGGCCTTTACCGGCCTTGGGGCACCCTATTGGAAGCCGGATTGCCGCGGCGCGGTGTTTGGCCTGACCCGCAATTCAGGCCGCGCCGAGTTTGCCAAGGCTACGCTGGAAAGCATCGCCTACCAGACGCGCGACCTGTGGCATGCCATGCAGGGTGATTGGGGCGCGGATACCGATGTCACCCTGCGCGTCGATGGCGGGGCGAGTGCATCGGATTGGGCGATGCAGGGCCTGTCGGATTATCTCGGCGCCGAGGTTGACCGCCCTGTGATGCAGGAAACCACCGCCCTGGGCGCTGCCTGGCTGGCCGGGATGCGCGCCGGCATCTATCCGGACCAGCAGGGATTCTCGGAAACCTGGGCGCTGGATCGCCGGTTTGTACCAGAAATGTCCGCCGAAGACCGCGATGCGGCCTATGACAGGTGGAAACGTGCCGTTTCCGCCGCAATGGCGTTCTGAAACCAGTGAAGGATCAGCTGTGATCCTTCATCAACCGCTGCTTCTGCCGTGACCAATCGCGCTTGGCCTGGGTTTCGCGCTTGTCGTGCAGCTTCTTGCCCTTGGCGATACCGATCTTCAGCTTCGCGCGGCCCTTGTGGTTGAAATACAGAACCAGCGGCACCAGTGTCATGCCCTTGCGCTGGGTCGCGTTCCACAGGTTCGACAATTCCTTGCGCGAAACCAGCAGCTTACGCCGGCGGCGTTCTTCGTGTTTGAAGACCTTGGCCTGTTCGTAGGGCGCGATGTAACTGTTTATCAGCCACAATTCTCCGTCATCGACCGAAGCATAGCTTTCGGCGATGTTCGATCCGCCAGCACGCAGGGACTTGACCTCGGACCCCTCCAGCACGATGCCGCACTCGAGATCGTCCTCGATCGCGTAATCGAAGCGGGCACGCCGGTTTTCGGCGATGACTTTGTAGTTCGGGTCTGTCTTCTGTTTGGCCATAACGCGTTGATTTAGGCGGCTTGGGCGGACCTTGCAAGCCGTAGACGTCAGGATGGCGCCGAGATGATCAGATCGGGGCCAAAAATCGTGTCAGAGTGGTTGTGCAGATAGATCTTCAGCCACGGCGTAAACCGGGATGGGTGGCGCTGCACCTCGGCCAGAAGATCGTGATAGTCGATCCAGCGGATCTCCATGACTTCTTCCGGATTAGGCTCGATTTTCAGAGAACCACGAGCCCTGGCCAGAAACACGTCGACCACTTCATGTTCGATCATGTTATTGCCGACATCGGCGTGGTATTCCAGCCGATGACGGTATTCCGGGTATAGCCCTGTAATCCCAAGTTCCTCGCGCAGACGGCGCACAGCGCATTTGGATGCGGTTTCACCCCAGTCAGGATGCGTGCAACAGGTGTTCGCCCACAGGCCCGGCGTGTGGTACTTTCCCAACGCCCTGCGCTGCAGCAGAATCTCGGTCCCGCGCACGACAAAGACCGACACCGCCTTGTGCCGCAGGCCCTTTTCATGCGCCTCAAGCTTGTCGACGGGGGTCAGTTCGCCATCGACCCATGCCGGGATCATGATACCCATTTGTTGTCTCCTGCTGCCAATCCGCCTGTGTGACGGGACGTTGCGGATTACCTTTGGCCGGATCGGCTTGGCGTCGCGGCATCACATGTTCAGAGCGTGACTAGCCGCGCATTCCCAACGTGGCGCTGATCGTACCCGTTATCAACCGCACGAAAGGCCGCAGGGGCTGCGGCCTTTTGTACTCACACAGGTCGTCTGATGGCTGGAGATTATTCGCCCGAAACGCTGACGATATAAGCGTAGACGTCTTCGCCGCCGCTTTTCAGTTTGAAGGTCATCTTGGACTTGGCAGCTGTGTTATCCAGATAGGATTTCAAAAAGGTCTTGGGATCTTGCGAATACTCGACAAAGGTCGCTTCATCCCAAACCAGCCCGTTTTCACCTGCAGCCACGATGCTGTCGCCATATTTGAACCCTTCGACGGTGCCTGCGGTCCGACCCGCGATTCCATACAGGTTCGGGCCGGTCTTGCCGCCCTTGACGATCACTTCGCCAGCAGGATCGGCGATCTGGTGGCAGGATTTGCATTTGTTAAAGGTCTTTTTGCCGGCCTCGGCGTCGCCTTCTGCATATGCGGGTAGGGCCATCAGGCCGACGATTGCGGTTGCGAGGATGCGATTCATAGCTTTTGCTCCGATACGAATTGGCTGCACCGAATGGATCGTCGGCGCAAAAAAGAGTCAACGCGCAGATTGCCGCGCGCGGCCACTGTGCCACTGCGGCATAGTGGCCGTCCTTAACTTATGTCATGTGACCCGGACCAACAGGGCAAAAGATCGCCAGCCGCTGGTGTTGCCAGATAAATCGCCCGCGCGATGGCGCGCGCCAGACATAGTGAGGCGGCGTGCCCGATCATTCCCAGCACTGCCTCGTTCTCCAAAGGCATTGACCCGGTACTGACACCAAAGACCAGATCACCGTCGCCCGGCGTATGGGCGGGCAGGATGGCGCGTGCAATGCCATCATGCGCGGCCACGGCCAGCCTTTGGCATTGCGGTTTGGTCAAAGCGGCGTCCGTCGCCACGACAGCGATGGTTGTGTTGGTCTTGTCCGGCTCGGCCGGGCGCATGGCCTGCGCCTTGAGGCTGACCTGAGGCAGCCCCAGGCCCGCTCTGAAATCAGGCCCTAAACCGCCGAATTCGTCGCCAATTTCGTAAGGCGCAGCCCAGAAATGACGGTCGCCGGGCGTGGTGATACTGCCCAGCGGGTTGGCTGCGACCAGAGCCCCGACGGTGACGCCCGTGTCCAGAACAAGCGATGCAGACCCAAGCCCGCCCTTGTGCATAGCGGCCAGGGCTCCGGTCCCTGCACCGGCCGTGCCCAGCGCAAAGTCCTTTGAGGCCGCGTCAAAAGCGGCGCGCCCCAAGGCACGGTACGGGTTCTCGGTCCAGCTTTTGTCACCGCCGTTGAGCAGATCGAACAGGATTGCCCCGGGCACGATCGGGACCACGGTATGGCCGACCGGATACCCCCGGCCTTGCGACCGAAGCGCATCCGACACGCCGGAACTGGCATCCAGTCCAAAAGCCGATCCGCCGGACAGGGCGATGGCATCTATCTTTGTCACCGTTTTGTCGGGGGCCAGAAGATCGGTTTCGCGCGTACCCGGCGCGCCGCCCATCACGTGCACGGACGCGGTGAAAGGCTGATTGGCCGTTAGAACGGTTGTGCCGGATTTCAACCGGCCATCCTGAGCATTTCCGACCAAAAGCCCGGGGATATCGGTGATCAGGTTCTTAGGTCCGGGTTTCATCGAGAGGGTTTCCCTTGTCTCAGCAAAGCGCTGCCCCCGGTGGGGGTGCTTTTCAACAAAAGAGGGCGCAGGTCAGATACAGCGGCCACCGTCAACCTCCAGCGCGGTTCCGGTGATCATGCTGGCCTCGTCCGAGCACAGGAAACAAGCGGCGTTTGCCATGTCCTGAGGCGTGGAAAACCGGCCCAGTGGAATGGTCGACAGGAACTTGGCGCGAATCTCGGGTGTGTCTTCGCCCATGAAGGATTTCAGCAAGGGGGTTTCTCCGGCCACCGGGCAGATCGCATTCACGCGAACGCCAAAGGGCGCCAGTTCGACGGCCATCGTCTTGGTTGCGGTGATCATCCAACCCTTTGAGGCGTTGTACCAGTTGAGGTTCGGGCGCGGCGACAGACCCGCTGTGGAAGCAACGTTCAGGATCGCGCCCGAGCCCCGCGACTTCATTGCCGGTACAAATGCCCGCGCAGTGTGAAAGACCGATTTCATGTTAACGCTGAAGACGCGGTCGAAATCCTCCTCGCTCACTTCCTCCAGCGGTGTCGGCAGATGAGTCACGCCTGCGTTGTTCACCAGAATATCAACCTGCCCAAACTGGGCGATGGCGGCGTCTGCCATTGTTTGAACGGAAATCGCGTCGGCGACATCAACGTGCTGGGCCACGGCTGCCCCGCCGAGGGTCGCGGCCATTTGTTTTGCCGCATCCTTGTTGATATCGGCGATCATCACGCGCGCGCCCTCGTCAAGGAACTTTTGGGCAATCCCGGCCCCAAACCCCGAGGCGCCACCAGTCACGATCGCGGTTTTATCCTTAAGCCTCATCGCGTTACCCCTCTGCCGATGTTCCGGGTCAGACTATCAACGCCCCGGCAAGATACCAGATTAATCTTCGGACACCTTGCCCCGCAGCGCTTTGACGTCGCCACGCGCCTTTTTAGCCGCAAGCCGGCGCTTGACCGAACCGTAGGTGGGCTTGGTTGCAATACGCCGCTTGGGCTTGACCAATGCGCGGGTGATCAGCTCGGCCAGTCTGGCGCGCGCGATTTCACGGTTGCGCGCCTGCGAGCGGGTCTCTTCGCACTGGATGATGATCGCGCCCTCTTTGGTCCAGCGTCGCCCGGCGAGCCGCTTCAGCCGGGATTTGACCGGATCCGGCAGGGACGGGGAGCGCGCCGCCTCAAACCGCAGCTCGACAGCGGTGGAAACCTTGTTGACGTTTTGCCCGCCCGGACCGGACGAGCGCACAAAGCTCTCGGTCATTTCCCAGTCCTGCAAGATGATATCGTCCGTAACGCGCAACATGCGCGCGACCTTACAGGTGGCGCGCAGAAACAAAAAGGGCCGCCCCGGCGGGACGGCCCTTCGAAAGTTCAGGAGGTCGGGTCGGTTAGATCAAACGACCAGCCGGAGCGAGCGCTCCGCCAAGGGCTGCCTTAACAGGCGATCCCCCCGGTTGTTCCGACACCTCTCTCCAATCTCTTTCTCGACACTGGATCACCTCCTTTTCTATCTGTTGCGGTTGAAAAGAAGCGTGACACAAGTTGTGCCAATCTCAAAGCACTTTTTTTACACAGGCTGAGCGGTCAGTCGCGCAACGATCACCTTGAACGGGATCAGTGCGATCATCGCCAGCGACAGTTTCACCAGCCAGTCGGCAAAGGCCAGCGTTACCCACAAAGGCGCCATTGGACCGGACAGCATGAAGGGAACAGGTTCCCATGCCCAGCTGATGGCCGCATCGGCATTGGCGCCGAAGAACGTGACCGACGCCGAGAAGGCGATGGTGAAGAACAACGCGGTGTCCAGCGCCGAGCCGACCAGGGTCGAGACCAGCGGCGCGCGCCACCAGCGGCCGCCGCGCATCGCGTTGAACACAGTAACGTCCGTCAGCTGCGCGATCAGGAAGGCGGTTCCGGACGCGACAGCAATCCGCAGCGGCACCGCGGCATAGGTGAAGCCATCGCCCTGCAGCATGATCTGGCTGCCGATGAGCGAGCAGATGATACCGGTGACAAACCCGGCAAACACGACCTTGCGGGCCGGACCCACGCCATAGACGCGGTTCATGATGTCAGTGACCAGAAAGGCCAGCGGATATGTGAAGGCACCCCAGGTCAGCAGGCCGTCAAGGATCAGGAACTGGACCAGGATGTTCGAGGCCACAACGATAGTGGCCATGGCAATAATGCCGGGAATAAAGCTGCGTTGCATTTTTAGATGCCCGTTTTGACAAGGTAGCGGCGACTTGGCCAAGGGTTCATCCCAAGGCAAGCCGCGCTTCTAGCGAGTCGAATCGTGTTTGGCAAGTCATTCGGGCAGCAGGTATTCCACCAGCTCGGTACTCTGTAGAGCCAGAAAATTGTCGTCCGAGATCATCGTCGCCCGCAGACGCCCCTGATCGTCGCGCCAGACCGACAACCCTTCGAGGTTATCATGCGTTCCGGTACCGGTTTCAAACAGGGTCTCTTCGGACATGGGTGTGTCTGCATTGATCTGCCAACGGCGCAGGCGCGAGCGGAAGCCGGTCAGCGATACGGCACGTTCGAGAACATACAATCGGCCATCCGGGCCGAAATCTGCGGACACCGGCAGGAACCGGCCCCGCTGCGGCAGGACAAAGGGCGTGGACCACGCCTGACCGTTCCAGCGATAGACCGGGATATGTCCTTCGGCGGTGCGGTTCTTTTCCGGTAGGGTATACAGCCGTCCCTGATTGTCGATCGCCAACCCCTCGAACGATCCGTTGCCCTCCAGACCGTTGAACGCCTTGGGGCGCGGCAGAACGCGCGCCGCTCCGCCCGGGCCCGAATAGCGGGCAATGCGGTGAACGCCTTCGAAAGAGATATAGAAGCTTTCGTCAGGCGCGACGGCGAGTCCTTCGGAATCACCTGTGTAACCGGGCAAGGCGCGCCCTGTGCTGGACAGGACAGGCCAATGCCCCAATACTTTGACCTCGCTGATACGGTCCCCGTCCCGGTCAATCCGCGCGGTCACAAGGACAGCCCGGTCGCTGAGCGCGATCAGCTTGCGACCGTATTCGGACAGATGGATCGCCGAAAAACCGCCAAACCAGTCCGACCCGTTGGTCCACGTAAAACTGCCCAGATGGGTGGCGGCAGGACCCTCGGCTGCCCGAAGAGGCCCCGCCAGCACCAGTGTCGCAATCAGTTGGACTGCAAGACGGCGGTGCATTGCTGGGGCAGATCGGCCAATCGGTATTCGCGGCGTTTCTTGGGGGCGGGCGCGTTTGGATCAGGCGGCGGCGGGTTGAGGATATTCTGCACCCATTGCTGCGCTTCGGCACAGCCATCACCTTTGGGCGGCGTATCCTGGTTGACGCAGCCACGCGATCCTCTGGGGCATTTCAGCCGGACATGGAAGTGATAGTGATGCCCCCACCATGGCCTGATCTTGCGCAGATAGGCGCGGTTGCCCTTTTCGTCGTTGCACATCTGAACTTTGGCGCCCGGGAAGACGAATATCCGGGCCACGCGCTTGTCCTTGGCAGCCTCTCGCAGAACAGCATGGTGCTGTTTGGTCCAGTTGCCGTTCACATACGCCCCGTTCGAGCGGCGCAGGGAAATCGACGAGATATTCTCACGTGCCTTGCGGGACAGCCTCATGTCGTTGCCCGGCAGCATCCATATATCGATGTCCAGACCCAGTTGATGGCTGCGGTGGCCGGATGTCATCGGACCGCCACGCGGCTGGCTGATATCCCCGACATAGAGACCATTCCACCCTGGTTGCTTCGCCGCAAAGCGGCTGAGGTCCTGCACGTAATCGATCGCGTCGGGATGTCCCCAATTTCGATTTCGCGACAGGCGCATGGCCTGCCATGTCGGCCCGGTTTCGGGCAATTGCACCGACCCGGCCGCACATCCGCGCGAATAACTGCCGAAGGCGGCGGGTTTTTGTTGTGAACTGACTCTCTGCGCCCCGAACAACTGCTTGGCCAGGGGTTGCGCCCCCGCCGCGCCTGCCAGCGTCAAAGTCGCAAGAATTGCCAAAAAGCGTAATAAAATCATCTGCTCTGATCCCCTTCCGGTTTAACCCAGCGCATTAGGAACAGGCCCAGAATAAACAACAGAACGATGGGTGACACCCCCAGTCTTGCGCTGCCCGTCGCGGTGGTGGCGATCCCGATCAGCAGGGGCGCGGCAAAGGCAGTGGCGCGACCGGACAGCCCGTAAAGCCCGAAACTCTCGACCGGCGCCTCGGGATCGGTATGGCGCACCATCATGGATCGGCTGGCCGATTGCAGGATACCGCCCATGCCACCGATCAGGACGCCGCAACCAAAGAAGACCAGATCCGGCAGGTTTGATCCCTCGGGCAACGCGATGCCGTAAATCTGCGTCCGGTCCATCAGAACGACAGTGACGCAGACAAAGATCAGAACCCAGATTGCGACCAAAATAACCGGTTTAGGGCCGTATTTCCGGTCCATCTTGCCGCCAATCCAGGCAAAGATGGCCGAGGCCAGAACGCTGACGATTCCAAACACGCCGATCTTGATCAGATCCCATTCCAGCACCAGGCGCGCGTAAACGCCGCCAAAACTGTAAAGCCCGTTCAGCGCATCGCGGTAAAACATGGACGAACCCAGATAGGCCGCAAGACTGCCCCGGTGCCGCAGGGCGGCAATCGACTTCCCGAGCAGGCGCAATGCCTCGCCGACACTGCCCTTCTTGTTCGTCTGTTCATCGTCGCGCACCCACAGGAAATAGGGCACCATGAACAGAACGAACCACCCTGCGGTAAAGGGCCC
The DNA here is from genome assembly GCF_056536425.1 of Ruegeria sp. D1(2025). Classification (NCBI taxonomy): domain Bacteria; kingdom Pseudomonadati; phylum Pseudomonadota; class Alphaproteobacteria; order Rhodobacterales; family Roseobacteraceae; genus Ruegeria; species Ruegeria sp. D1(2025). The sequence goes on from NZ_JBQFPO010000003.1 coordinate 111,948, forward strand.
GACAAAGCGCGTGCCCTCGCGCGCGCCGGCGTCCAGCCCGAACAACGGCTCCATCCCGATCAGCGTCTTGCCGTTGGGCTGTTCAACAAACAGCGTCAGCATGATCGCCAACGAGATCAGACCGCCAAAATATCCAAACGCAAAACCCGAGCCTGAAATCTCTCCGACTTCATTGTCATCGCCCAGATCGGGAAGCTGCGAGTTGATGAAGATCAGCGCATATTCCGCACCCACAAACCCCAATCCGAAGGCCGACAGCATCAGCCACATGTTCGAACCATCTGGCAGCGTGTACCATAGCGCGGCGGACCCCACCGCATACATCACCGAAAACGCGAAAATCCACGGGATGCGACGGCCGGAAACATCTGCCATAGCCCCCAACAACGGCGCGCCAAACGCGATGATCAACCCGGTGATGGTCAGGCAGTTCGCCCAGACTGTCTGCGCCTGCGCGGCGGCGGCTTCTGTTTCCAGTCCGGTATTGGCATAGTATCCGGCTGCGACCCCTGCAAAATAGGGGCCGAACACGAATGTCACCAGCAGCGTATGATATGGCTGACTGGCCCAATCGAAAAACCACCATCCCCAGATGCGCTTGCGCTTGGAAATCTCTGCCATCACTGCCTCTTTGTGCGTTTTGCTTCATAAGACGGGGCTTTGATATAATTCGCAAGCTTTCAGTTGGCCCGGACTTGCTCTTTGCGGCAGGGGCGCTTAGGTCTCAGCAAACGCGCAAACGGAGTGCCCATGCTGTCGCTGATCCAAATCCTTCTGCTGATCCTGGACATTGTCTGGTTCATCATCCTGGCCCATGTGATCATGAGCTGGCTGATCAACTTTCAGGTGCTCAACCTGCATCAACAGCTAGTGGCGCAGATCTGGTATGGCCTGAACCGACTGTTGGAACCGATCTATGGCCCGATCCGGCGCGTTCTGCCCAACATGGGCGGACTGGACCTGACACCATTGGTGGTGCTGGTCGCGGTCTATGCGCTGCGGATCATCCTGATCAACAATGCGGTCTATTTCGTCTGACCTCTTGTTCACCGAATCTTAGTGTGTGATTGTCCTGTCTTAAGAGCAGATAAACCTTAAAACAGGGCACCCCCGCACATGTTCGACGCCGCACCCCTGCTGCGAGATGTCTTTGGATTCGACGACTTCCGTCCCGGGCAGGAAGAGATCGTCGATGCCGTGACCGCAGGCGAAAACGTGCTGGCGATCATGCCCACTGGCGGTGGTAAATCCCTGTGTTATCAGCTTCCTGCCCTGCTGCGCGACGGGGTGACGGTGGTGATCTCCCCTCTGATCGCCCTGATGCGCGACCAGGTGCGCGGGCTGCAGGAGGCCGGAGTCGAGGCCGGGGCGCTGACCTCGGGCAACACCCCCGAAGAAACCGATGCGGTGTGGGAGGCGCTGGAGGCCGGGCGGCTCAAGCTGCTTTACATGGCCCCCGAACGTCTGGCCGCCGGGTCGGCCTTGGGTATGTTGCGGCGGATCAATGTCAGCCTGATCGCCGTGGACGAGGCCCATTGCGTCAGCCAATGGGGCCACGATTTCCGCCCCGACTATCTGCGGATCGGAGAGCTGCGGCGCGCGCTGAACGTGCCACTGGCGGCCTTCACCGCCACGGCAGATGCGGAAACGCAGGACGAGATTGTCGAAAAACTGTTCGACGGCACCGCCCCGCGCAAGTTCCTGCGGGGCTTTGACCGGCCCAATATCCATCTGGCCTTTGCCGCCAAGGACGGGCCGCGCAAGCAGATCCTCGACTTTGCCGCCGCCCGCAAAGGGCAATCGGGCATCGTCTATTGCGGGACCCGCAACAAGACCGAAGTTCTGGCGCAGGCCCTGCGGGCCGAAGGCCATTCTGCCTGCCACTATCACGGTGGCATGGAGGCCGAAGATCGCCGCATCGTCGAAACCCGGTTCGCGCGCGAGGATGGCTTAATCGTGGTTGCCACCGTCGCCTTCGGCATGGGTATCGACAAACCCGATATCCGCTGGGTCGCCCATGCGGACCTGCCCAAATCCATCGAGGCCTATTATCAGGAAATCGGGCGCGCCGGGCGCGACGGCAGCCCTGCGGAAACCCTGACCCTTTTCGGCCCCGACGACATCCGCCTGCGCCGTTCGCAAATCGACGAAGGACTGGCGCCGCCTGAACGGCGCATGGCCGATCACGCACGCCTGAACGCCCTGTTGGGACTGGCCGAAGCGCTGGAATGCCGCCGCCGGAGCCTTCTGAGTTATTTTGGCGAACAGGCTGAACCCTGCGGTAAATGCGATCTGTGTGACAGCCCACCCGAAGTGTTCGACGGCACCACACCTGTTCGCATGGCCTTGTCCGCGATCCTGCGGACCGAGGAATGGTTTGGTTCGGGTCACTTGATCGACATTCTGCTGGGCAACGAGACCGACAAGATCCGTGCCCGCCGCCACGATGATCTGTCTACATGGGGTATCGGCAAGGAATGGTCGCGCCCACAATGGCAGGCGATTTTCCGGCAGATGATGGGCCACGACCTGGTCCGCCCCGATCCTGAACGCCACGGCGCGCTGCGCATGACCGAGGCCGCGAAACCCATCCTCAAGGGCGAGGCGCAGATCAACTTGCGTAAGGATACAATACGCAAGGCGACTCGTCGGCCTGCGGTCAAGATGATGGTGTCGGAAGAAGACGCGCCTCTGCTGTCTGCGCTGAAGGCCAAACGACGGGCGCTGGCGGAATCTGCCAGGGTTCCGGCCTATGTCATCTTCCCTGACCGCACCCTGATCGAGATGGCAGAAAAGCGCCCCGCCACGCTGGATGACATGGCCCGGATCGGTGGCGTCGGCGCGAAGAAACTGGAGCGGTACGGCGACACCTTTCTTGAGGTGATCGCGGGTGTGGTCGAAACCGTGCATCCCGCGCGGCGCAAGCTGGCCGGGCGCGATCAGGGCGACATCTACGATCGCTTGCTTGAAATTCAGACACGCTTGTCACGCGGTCCGGACGGGATCGACAAACCGCTGACTTGCTCGGCTTCTCAATTGGCCAGGGTGGCGCAACTCCGCTCGGACGATCCACGGGCGATCGAGCAGGTGCTGGGCGACCGCCGTTACGAAAGGTTTGGCGCTGCCTTTCTGGACGTGCTGCGTCAGGCGGGCTAGATACCCTGCATCAGGCAAGAAACGAGGGCGGATATGCTGGTAGTCATTTCCCCGGCCAAGCGGCTGGACTGGGCAGAGCGGGATGTCGATGTCACGCAACCGGACTTTCAGAATGATGCGATCCGCCTGTCGAAAACCGCCAGAAACCTGACTCTGGGCGATCTGAAGAAACTGATGGACCTGAGCGACGATCTGGCCCGGTTGAACCGCGACCGGTACCGCGTTTTTTCCGATTCGCCGGACGCAGAAGTGACCCGCCCTGCTGCTTTGGCATTTGCCGGTGATACCTATCAAGGGCTCGAAGCAACCTCACTGGACGCCGAGGAATTGGTCTGGGCGCAGGATCATCTGCGCATTCTGTCCGGCCTTTACGGTGTGCTGCGACCGTTGGATGCCATTCAGGCCTATCGGCTGGAAATGGGCAGCAAGCTTAAGACCCGGCGCGGCAAAAACCTTTATGAATACTGGCGCGACCAGTTGAGCAAGGCCCTTAACGCGCAGGGTAGCGCCATTGGGTCTGACATTCTGATCAACTGCGCCAGTCAGGAATATTTCGGCGCTGTCGACCCGAAGACGCTTAAACTGCGGGTTATCACACCGGTGTTCATGGAAGACAAAGCCGGTTCGCCGAAGATCGTCAGTTTCTTCGCCAAAAAGGCGCGCGGTGCCATGGCGCGGTATGTTATCCAGCACCGGCTGACCGATCCCATGGGGCTGCTGGATTTCGATACCGGGGGCTATCAGTACCGTCCACACCTATCGGAACAGGACAAACCGGTCTTTGTGCGCCCCTATCAGGCCTGATCCAGCATTGAAGGATCAAAAGCCACCAGTTCAACGGTGTTGCCTTCGGGGTCCTCTGTGAAGACTCCACGCCAGCCGATCCAGCCGAATTTTTCGACGCGGTAGGGTTGTCCTAATTCGGTGTACCAGCGCATGACGGCCTCCTGCTCGGAAAACGGCAGAGAAAGGGCAATGTGATGTAAGGATGACCTGCCTCCGGTCACGGGCTTGTTTGCGCTGTTCGGGTGCAACCCGGGCCGCGGAGCCGCCGTGTGATGAAACAACGCCAGCACCTGTATATGTCCGTCAAACCCTTCGGCGATGCGAAAAAAGGTAATGGCGCTGTTGTGATCGCCCGATAGACGCTCAAGCCCGATCACATTTTCATAGAACGCAACCATCGCGGGCATGTCGGCGCAGCGGATCGCAATCTCGCCCAACGCACGAGGGCGAAATCCGCGGTGATCCGAGGTTTGCTTGCGGGTCATGCGATCAGGCTATTCGACATGTCCGGGTTCGGCAATGACCGGGCAGGCGCCATGGGGACAGTGGTCCAGGATCATCTGAAGGATGCGCTGCTTGTGTAGCGGTTTCGTCAGATAGTGATCCAGCCCGGCAGACAAAATTCCGGTGTCGTCCCCGTCCATCGCATGGGCGGTCAGGGCGACAATGGGCACATGGCGTCCTGTCCCAACCTCGCGCCGCCGAATTTCAGCCGTAGCCTGTTTGCCGTCCATTTTCGGCATTGAGATGTCCATGAAGATCAGGTCCGGGTCAAAATCCAGATGGGCCTGCACCGCATCAATCCCGTTATCTGCAAATCTCAGATCGATATTCGCATCCTTGACCATCTTTTTCAGGATCAGTTGATTGGTGCGATTGTCCTCGACCGCCAAAACTCGCATCAGACGCTGCCCGGAAGGCAACTTGAGCCGGCTGGGCGCCTCGGTGACAGAGACCGCTTCCACTGTTTTGCTGGCTTTGCCAAGCGCCATCAGCTGGGAATACAGTTCGGCCCGGGGAATCGGTTTCTGCAAGACACCTTCAACCAGGTGCCGGGACGCGCTGGCGTGGATCAAAGCCGGGTTGGCGGACATGACGACGACGGGTGTGTCACCCAGTCCGCGTTCTTTCAGGATTGCCGCCAATTCAAGCCCGTCCATATCGGGCAGGTCATGGTCGCATAGTAGCAGGTCGACTGTCTCATCCACGATTTTCAATGCCTCTGATCCGGTCTCGCACATTGTGACCCTGGATCCGAGGCGCCCCAGCTGCTTGCTCAGGATGGCGCGATTTACAGCCAGATCCTCAACCACGACCACATGACGCAAACGTCCCCCCAGATCAGGTGGCTCCGGCTGTGGTCCCGGCATGGTCGGCAAAGAGATGCGGAACCCGAAACACGACCCCTTACCAGGATCGCTCTCAACCCAGATGGTCCCATCCATCAGGGTGATAAGTCGCTTGGTAATGGCAAGCCCCAGGCCGGTCCCCTCGAACAGCCGGTTTCTTTCATCTTCCACCTGGTTGAATTCACCGAATATGTGGCCGATCTTGTCTTCGGCAATTCCGATCCCGGTATCTTCGATCGCGACATGGATGTCGCACGTCTGCGCCTTGGCATTGGGGACTCCGGTTACGCGGATCAGGACGTGGCCCTGTGCGGTGAATTTCACCGCGTTGCCCACCAGATTGGTCAGAACCTGCCGAATACGTCCCGGATCGCCCATGAACAACGTTGGAAGAAACAGATCATAATCCACCAGTAAGGTCAGGCCTTTTTCCCGAACGCCGGGCTGCAGCAGCATCGCCACTTCGAGAATGCACCGTTCGAAATCGAACTGCTCGGGGTGTAGGGTCAGCCTGTCTGCTTCGATCTTTGAATAATCCAGCACATCATTGATGATGACCAGTAGCGCCTCGCCCGAATTCCGGATGGTGTTGACGTATAAACGCTGCTCTTCCCCAAGCTGCGTCTCGGCCAGCAACTCGGTCATGCCGACAATGCCGTTCATCGGGGTTCTGATCTCGTGGCTCATATTGGCCAGAAACGAGGATTTGGCGCGGTTGGCGGCTTCGGCCCGTTCCCGCGCCGCCGTCAGTTCGGCCTCATGCCGGACCGAGGCGGTTATGTTCAACGCCAGGCTGACCACGTCCCCGCCATTGCCGCGTTGATCGATGAGCTTGATATACTGGCCATTCCAAAGCTGAATGACCACAGGTTCGGGGTTTGCCTGCATCCACCGCGACTGCATCCGCGCCTGCCAGTCGGCCGCGCACTCGGGTCCGGTATCGACGATCCCCTCGGTGGTCAGGATCTCGAGGATACGCGCGTAGGATATGCCCGCAGCGATCTCTTCCAAGCCTTCGAATACGCTCAGATACGCGGCATTGGCCCCAATCAGGCTGTGGTTTGCGTCAAAGAAGGCAAACCCGTCCTGAATGGTCTGGATCGAATGCCACAGACGCCGCTCGGCCACTTCGATCTTGGCGTGGGCGACGGTCAGGTCGGACTTGACCCGTTCGTTCTCGCCGCGAACCGTCTCAACCTCGGCCTGGGTTTCGCCGATGCGTCTGGTCAGGGCGATGGCGTGCTGGCCCAGTTTGCGGTTCGCTGCCGACAGTTCTGCCTGTTTCAACTCCAACAACCGTTCGGCTGCCAGCCGCGCACGCCGTTCCTGCGCCAGTTTGTTTGCAAGACTCATTTCAGATGATCCCGGAACACATTCCCGCACCATCCCGCCAGACCGTGAAGAAGTGTTTAAGCCGTTGCCAAACAAGCGGGCCACATGCGAGGGTTGCTGCAAATAGGAGGTTGCGATGCACCGCTTGGTTTTGATTGCAATAGTTTATTTTCTTTCACATTTTTTCCAGCCAGCCCCAGGTCAGGCACAAACTGCCGCGCCAGAGTTCCGATACATCACGACCCGCGACGCTGATTTAATCGGAACCGATCTGAATGCGCTGTTCGACACGGATCTGAAATCCTGCATTCAGGCGTGTTCGGCCATCCAAAGCTGTACCGCATTTACCTTCAACACTCGTTCGGATGCCTGCTTTCCAAAGAAGGACATAACCCGGCAGGAACCTTACAACGGCGCTTTGTCCGCACAGAAGGTTTCAACGCCAGAATCGACCCTAACACTGGCTGATACCCGCAAAGGCACGCTGGATTTCCTGCGACCGACCGATTTTGAACGGGCTCGTGACCAGGCCAGGAACCTTGGATTTCTGCACTCGGCCGGCGGGTTCAATGTCGAAGACGCGATGAACGCCGCCCGCGCCGCCAAAACGCCGACGCTGGCCATGCAGTGGACCGGTGTGGCCCTGTCGATCAATGATGCCTCTGACCTGTGGACAGATTACGCCCGCCTGCTGCTTGCCATCGAAGCGTCGGGTTGGAACGAAAAAAATGTCCTTCACGGTCGGGCGCTTGGCGCCGCCATAAACGGATACTTGCGCGCGGAATCAGAGGGCGCTCAGGTATCAGCACTGATAATCCTGTCGAACGCGCTTGAAGCTGTCGAACGCGGGCGTGACATGATCCCTGCGCTGCGACTGGCCCAGCAGCTTCAGCCGCGCGAGGATGTTCTGGCCGCTCTGGATCAGGCGATCGGCAAATACGGGTTCCGGGTTTTGGACAGCAGCGTTGAAAGCGATGCCGCTGCGCCGCGCATCTGCGTTGAATTCTCGGAACCGCTTGTCAAAGCCGGTGTCGACTATGACCCCTTTGTTCAGCGCAGCGACGATGGTCTGGTGGTGCAGGCAGACGAGAAGCAGCTTTGCGTCGATGGTGTCGCGCATGGTGCGCGGTATCAGCTCACCTTGCGCGAGGGGATGCCAGCCGCCTCGGGAGAAGTGCTGAACCGCAATGTCAGCCTGACCCACTACGTGCGCGACCGTTCGCCAACGGCCCGGTTTCCAGGGCGCGGATATGTGCTGCCTAAGTCAGCGGATGCGGCCTTGCCCGTTGAAACGGTCAACGTCGCCGAACTGGATCTGACCTTGCGCCGTATCAGTGACCGGAACCTGTTGCGTGCGGTTCAGCAGGGCTTTTTCGGCCGCCCCCTCAGCGAATGGGAAGAACGCGAGTTCAGCAACGAGATTGCCGAGGATATCTGGACAGGTACAGCGGAAGTCGAAAACCAGCTGAACCAGACCATGACAGCGCGCCTGCCTCTGGCCGAGGCGATTGCTGATCAACCGGCCGGTATCTACACGCTGTCCGCGCGGGTACCCGGCAGTGACCCTTACGACGACCCGTCAGCCACGCAGTGGTTCGTTCTGTCTGATCTGGGTCTTTCAACTGCTCAAGGCACGGACGGCCTGCATGTCGCGGTCCGTGGCCTGACCGACGCCGCACCCCGCGAAGGGATCGAGGTTTCGGTGATCTCGAATGCAAATGCGGTTATTGCCCGGGCCAAGACGGATGCCGAAGGCCATGCCCTGTTTGATGCCGGTCTTGTTCGGGGAACGGGGGCAAGCTCGCCCGCGCTGGTCGTGGCTGCCGATGGCGACAGCGATATCGGGTTCCTGTCGCTGACCGACCCGGCCTTTGACTTGTCCGACCGTGGTGTCGAGGGTCGGGCACCAGCAGGACCAATCGATGTCTTTCTGACCACCGACCGGGGCGCCTACCGCGCCGGTGAAACGATTCACCTGACGGCCCTGACGCGTGACGATCAGGCGCAGGCCATCGAGGGTTTGCCGCTGACTGCCATACTGCACCGCCCGGACGGGGTTGAGTATCGACGCGCCGTGTCGGACGGCGGTGTTGCCGGAGGTCATGTTTTTGCGTTGCCCGTGGCTGTGGATGCACCGCGCGGAACATGGCGGATCGAAGTCAAGTCGGACCCGAAGGCTGATGCGCTGGCGCAGCAGACCGTACTGATCGAAGACTTCCTGCCCGAGCGGATCGACTTCGACCTGTCCTTGCCTGACTCCCCGCTGCACCCTGGCGACAACCCGCCCCTGCGGATCGAAGCCCGTTATCTGTTCGGTGCCCCGGGGTCGGATCTGAGCATCGACGGCCAGGTCCTCGCGCGCCCGGCGGAAGCGGTTTCCGGATATGACGGATATAGGTTTGGCCGCTATGACGCAGCGGTTTCCACCAAAAGCACCTATTTTGGCAATAGGCGCACCGACGCCGCCGGTCTGGCAACTGTCGCGGTGGAAATCCCTGTATTAGAGACTGAAGGCAAGCCTGTTGAAGCCACGGTGATTGCCCGGCTGGCAGACGGGTCTGGACGACCGGTCGAACGTCGCATGACGGCTCCGGTCCGGCCAACGCAGCCGGTCATAGGAATCAAACCGCTGTTTGACGGTGTTGTGCCTGAAGGCACCGAAGCCGGATTTCAGGTCGTCGGACTGTCGCCGGACCTGTCGGCAACCCCGATGCGCCTGCGCTGGACCCTGAACCGGATTGAAACCCGGTATCAGTGGTACCAGCTGTACGGAGAATGGAAGTGGGAACCCACCACCCGGCGCACCCGGATCGCCACCGGAGAGGCCGAGTTTCAGTCAGACCCGCTGACTTTGACATCCGCGGTCGACTGGGGCCGGTACGAGCTTGTGGTGCAGCGGATCGATGGCGCATACGCCGAAGCCGCCGTCGATTTCTACGCGGGCTGGTACCAGGCCGCCGACGCCACAAGCACTCCGGACAGGTTGGACATGTCATTGGACCGTGACAGCTATCGCCCCGGTGACACGGCGCAGCTGAGGATTGTGGCCCGCATGGCAGGTGTTGCGCAGATCGACGTTCTGTCGAACCGGCTGATCCAACGCCAGATGATCGAAGTCCCTGAAGGGGAAACCGTTGTTCCCATCGATGTCGCGCCGGATTGGGGTGCGGGGGCTTATGTCGCCGCCACACTCATCCGGCCGATGGACGTGTCCGCCGGCCAGAACCCGGCCAGGGCCATGGGGATCGCTCACGCCAGTGTTGAACCGGTCGGGCGCAGGCTGCAGGTCGGGATTGAGGTGCCCGAGCTTACGACGCCAAGACAGGTGCAAAAGACCCGCATCAGGGTCGAAAACGCCCCGGCCAATGATCCCGTCTGGCTGACGCTGGCAGCGGTAGATGTCGGTATCCTGAACCTGACAGGTTTTGAATCACCGAACCCGCAATCCTATTACTTTGGGCAACGCCGTCTGGGCGTCGAATTGCGGGACGTCTATGGCCGGCTGATCGACGGGATGAACGGGACCATGGGTCTGGTTCGTTCTGGTGGTGACAGTGACGCTGGTATGCGGCGGCAGTCGCCTCCGCCCACACAGGATCTGATGGCCGTGTTCAACGGTCCGGTTCAGGTCGATGAAACGGGCGAAGTCGAACTGGACATTCCTCTGCCCGATTTTAACGGCACCGTGCGTCTGATGGCGGTTGCCTGGTCGCGCAGCGCGGTCGGTCAGGCGGAAGCTGAGATGATCGTTCGCGACCCTGTTGTCGTATCGGCCAGCCTGCCACGTTTTCTGGCCCCTGGCGACCAAAGCCGGATGCTGCTGGAGATCGTGCATGCCGACGGCCCGGCAGGTGAAATGGCACTGGGTCTGGCGGCTTCGGCCGGGCTGGAACTGGCCGCAACCCCGACCAGTTTCACGTTGCAACCCGGCGGCAAGACCGTTTTGGAAGTTCCAATTCGCGCAACTGCGGTTGGTGACCCTGAGATCAACCTGTCAATCACAACACCGGACGGCCGCGATCTGTCTCAGACGTTGCGGATGCCGGTTCGCGCAAACGATCCTGCCGTTGCTCTGACACGCCGGTTTTCGCTGGGCGAGGGTGACAGCTTTCTGTTTTCGCAGGATGTCTTCGACGGATTCCGGCCCGGATCGGTCAAGGCGATCCTGTCCGCCGGCCCGCTGGCGAAATTCGACACGCCCGGCCTGCTGGATTGGTTAAACAGGTACCCATATGGCTGCACCGAACAGATCACCAGTCAGGCGCTGCCACTGCTGTATTTGTCTTCGGTCGCCCAGGCCTCGGGGCTGGGGAACGGACCGGCGATCGAAGCACGGATCAGCACGGCCATCCGCAGCATACTGACCCGGCAATCCTCGAATGGTGCCTTTGGGCTGTGGCGCGCCCAAGGCGGCGATTTCTGGTTGGATGCTTATGTCACCGACTTCCTGTCCCGCGCCCGTGCGCAGGGTCATACAGTGCCGGACCGTGCCTTTGCACAGGCGATGGACAACCTGCGAAACAGGATCAGCTATGCCCCTGATTTCGACGAAGGCGGGCAAGACATCGCTTATGCGCTGATGGTTCTGGCCCGCGAAAGCGCGGCATCCATGGGCGATCTGCGCTATTACGCCGACGTCAAGGGTGATGCCTTCGCCACGCCTCTGGCAGCCGCTCAGCTTGGGGCGGCGTTGGCCTCTTACGGGGATCAGACACGAGCGGACAGGATGTTTGCACGGGCTGCCCAGCTGCTGGCTGAGCGGCCGGATCAAAATCAAAGCTACTGGCGCACCGATTACGGAACCGAACTGCGCGATGCGGCCGGACTGCTGACGCTGGCCGTGGACGCAGGCAGCGAGGTGATCGACCGGGACGATCTGATCCGGCGGGTCAGTTCCGCCCCGGCGCATTTGTCAACGCAAGAGGCATCATGGTCGCTGCTGGCGGCGCATGCGCTGATCTCGAACCCGGAAAGCGCCGGGCTGCGTGTGAACGGTGCGCCGGTCGAGGGGCCGTTTGTGCAGGTCCTGCATTCGGACAGCGACGATGTTCTGAACATAACTGCCGCAGACGGGCTGGCCACGGACATCACGATGACGGTGACGGGAATACCCGACGTCCCACTTGCGGCGGGTGGCACCGGATATGCGATCGAGCGGGTGTATTTCTCAATGGAAGGTGAACCGCTGGACCAGTCCGCACTTTCGGTGGGCACGCGATTTGTCACGGTTCTGACCGTCACGCCCTTCGAGGATGGCGGTGCGCGCCTGATGATCGATGACCCGCTGGCCGCTGGTATCGAGATCGACAATCCCAACCTGTTGCGTTCGGGTGATGTGCGGTCGCTGGACTGGCTGGATTTGTCCGAAGCGAGGCATACCGAATTCCGGTCTGACCGTTTTTTGGCAGCGGTTGACTTGCAGGACGGCAAGCCGGTTACGCTTGCGTATGTGGTACGCGCCGTAACACCCGGTGCCTTTCATCACCCGGCAGCCTCGGTCGAGGATATGTACCGCCCGCAGAACCGGGCGCACACCAACACTGGGCGCGTTGTGGTCGAATGATCGGGGGTCAAACATATCGAAGTTTTGGCAAGGCCGATGCCTAGGGTCAGCCTTCTGCTCTTGGCACTTGCGGGGTTTTTGTATGTGACCGGCTTTGCCCGCGACCGCTTTGCGGACTGGGTCGACGCCACATCGCTGCCTGCCGTTCTGACAGAAACCTCGGTCGAGATGCGGGACCGGAACGGCGATCTGCTGCGCGCATTTCCGGTGGCGAACGGCATCTGGCGGATGCAGCATGGCCCGGTCGATCCGGGTTTTGTCAACATGCTGATCCGGTACGAAGACAAACGGTTTCGCGCTCACTCCGGCATCGATCCGCTGGCCATGGTTCGGGCTGCCGTGCAGTCGCTTTGGAACGGCCGACCTGTTTCCGGCGGATCGACCCTGACCATGCAGGTTGCCCGCCTGATCGAGGATGGCCCGACAGGTCGGTGGAGCGGTAAGCTCCGCCAGATCCGGGTGGCTTTGGCGTTGGAACAGCGCCTGAACAAGGATCAGATCCTGTCGCTGTATCTGACCCATGCCCCTTATGGTGGCAATCTTGAAGGGATCCGGGCGGGCAGTCGGGCGTGGTTCGGCAAGGATCCGTCCCGCTTGACGCCTGCGCAGGCGGCCTTGTTGATCGCCCTGCCACAATCCCCCGAGGCACGGCGACCCGACCGCAATCTTCAAGCAGGGCGCAAAGCCCGCGACCGGGTTTTGCAACGGCTACATCGCAATGGTCTTTTGTCCAGACCCGAGATGCAAAGCGCCATGGCAGACCCGGTGCCAACCAGAATGCGGCCCTTTCCCCAGCTGGCACCCCACCTGACGGACCGGGCCCGTGCGGGGTTGCCCGAAGCTCTGGCGCAGGACCTGACACTGGACGGGGCATTGCAGGCAAAGTTGGAACCGCTGATCGCGCAGGCCGCCAAACGGGCCGGACCCCGCGTTTCCGGCGCGATGATCGTGGCTGACCATGAAACCGGCGCGATTCTGGCTTCGGTCGGGTCGGCGGGTTATCAGGACGCGCGTCAGGGGTTTGTGGACATGACGCAGGCGTTGCGTTCACCCGGATCAACCCTGAAACCCCTGATCTATGGACTGGCCTTCGATCAGGGGCTGGCGCATCCGGAAACCCTGATCAGCGACAGTCCGGTGATGTTCGGGCGATATGCACCCCGCAACTTCGACGGCGTGTTCAGGGGTGACGTGCGTATTCGCGATGCGCTGCAACTGTCGCTGAACATCCCCGTGGTGCGCCTGACGCAAGAACTGGGACCTGCCCGCGTCATGGACGCCCTGCAGCGTGCCAACACCGAACCGCGCCTCAACGGAGGCGCACCGGGTCTGGCGATCTCGCTTGGCGGTGTCGGGCTTAGCCTGCACGATCTTGTGCAGCTTTTTGCGGTGGTGGCGGCAGGTGGCCAAGGCCCCGTCTTGCACTATCGGGCATTGGATGGCGACGCCGATACGCGACGTGTCCTGTCGGAACCGGCGGCCTGGCAGGTTGGCAATATTCTGACCGGACTAACCCCGCCATCAGGTGCGCAATCCGGTGTATTGGCATATAAGACCGGAACCTCTTACGGGCACCGGGACGCCTGGGCGATCGGCTATGACGGCCGTCACGTCATCGGTGTCTGGCTGGGGCGGGCAGACGGCACACCGGTGCCCGGTGCGTTTGGCGGCGCACTTGCGGCCCCAGTTTTGTTTGAAGCCTTCGGTCTTCTGAAACCCAAATTCACTCCGATGCCGCCGCCGCCGCCATCAACCCTGCTTGTCGGTGCCGCGCAACTGCCCCAGCCTTTGCGGCGGTTCCGCCCTCGCCAAGCTGCTTTTGAGGCGGATCCTTCTGCGCCGCAACTATTGTTTCCGCCCAAGGATGGCTTGTTAGAGACAAATGGAGCCTCCCTTACACTGAAGCTGAGGGGCGGAACCGGGCCGTTTTCCGTCCTGTCTGACGGCGTGCCCGTCGTAACCGGCCAGCACCACAGAGAGTTTGAAATTCCCAACCCCGGGCCCGGACACACCGCCCTTGTCGTGTTGGATGCACTGGGCAAATCCGACAGGGTTTCGTTCAAGATCAGATGACAGGAGAAAACAAATGCGCAATTGGCTTGTTTTTGTTCTTGCTTTGACGGCCACTCAGACAGCGGCTGAATGCGCGTCTGACGCCCAGATCGACCGGTTTGTTCAGGACTATCTTACGAACACACCTACCGTTGCTCTGACCCCGGACGGAAGCATGGCGGATGCGCTTTGCACGCAGGCGAAACTTGTCACTGCGATGCAGCCGCATCTTGGACCGTTGATTGGCTACAAGGCGGGCCTGACCAGCAAACCCGCGCAGGACAGGTTTGGAGCAAGTGAACCGGTTCAGGGTATTCTGTATCGCGACATGATGCTGGATGACGGGGCAAGTGTTTCAGAAAACTGGGGGGCCCGCCCGGTATTCGAGGCGGACCTGATCCTGGTGGTCGGCGACGCAGCGATCAATCAGGCAACCACACCCGACGAAGTGATGGAACATGTCTCGTCTGTTCGCCCCTTCATCGAACTGCCTGACCTGACCCTGGCCGACGGAGAACCCATTACCCCCGTCACCCTGACCGCAATCGGAGTTGCCCCGAAACTCGGCGTTTTAGGGTCTGAAATCGCCGTCACCGATCCCGCCGCCATGTCGCAGGCTTTGACGGGCATGACGGTCACGCTTAGCGCTGCCGACGGTGAAATTCTGGCACAGGCGCCTGGCACAGCCGTGTTGGGTCATCCGGCAAACGCGGCACTCTGGCTGATGTCAAAAGGGATCGAATTTGCGTCCGGCGATCTGATTTCGGTTGGGTCGTTCGGACCGCTGTTTCCACCTGCCAAAGGCAAAGGCGGCGCGTCCGTCAGGTATGACGGCCTGCCCGGCAATCCTACCGTCAGCGTGACATTCGAGTAGCTTATCGCCGCCCCTCACGCAGCCAGCCAGCCAGCAGGAACCCGCCAGCCAGCAGCAAGACCAGCCAGGGCGGCAGCAACCCGGCCTGCGTGACATCGCGCGTCTCATAAGCGTCTCTTGGGGTCAGACCGATCCAGCCGCGACCCGAGGCAGGCCGCCCGGCGCGCACATTGCGGATCGACGGCAGCCCGTCCTCCAGACGGACAACACCACCGCGCAAATCTGCCAGAAGCGGTTCCAGCAGGTCGCCGGTTGCTATGGTCTGCTCGAATTCTTTCGGCGCGGCGGGCCCAAGACCGATCACCGCTGAATTCTGACCTTCCTCAAGGCGGTAAAGCCCGATCTCAGGTCCGATATATTGGGCCTCGAACCGTCCCGGTGACACCTCCTCAAGCGTGATGTCCAGCGTTTCGCCATTTGGGCGGGTCACGGTCACGGTTCCAACCTCATCGCTGAGGGTCTGGCGGATGATGCGCATGACCTGACCGTTAGCTTCGGCCCACAGGGCTTCTTCCTCAAGTTCGGGTTCTTTCATCATCCAATGCGCAAGCCTGCGCAGCAGTTCCAGTTGTGGGCCACCGCCTTCGAAGCCCCGGCTCCACAGCCAGGCGTGGTCCGAGGCCAGAAGCGCCACGCGTCCTTCGCCCACCCGATCGAGCACCAGCAACGGCCGATCATCAACCCCGGACATCAACGCCTCACCTGACCGGTGTTTGACATCGATCTGACGCAGCCACGCGCCCCAGGTTTCGGGATCGCCGAGATCGGTTGTAACCGGGTGGCGCTGACCAAGATCCGTGACTTTCGGCACATAGCGTTCCTCAATCACACGCGCGGTCGGCTGCGCGGGCAGGATCGGAGCAAGCGGAGATCGGAAAATGCTGTCAGCCGTCGCAAAATCCGGCCCGGCCGCAATCAGAACCGCACCACCTTCGTTGATGTAGTTGGTGACATTGTCCAGATAGATCGCGGGCAGGATGCCACGACGCTTGTAGCGGTCAAAGATGATCAGGTCGAAATCGTTGATCTTCTCAAGAAACAGCTCGCGCGTCGGGAAGGCGATCAAAGACAGCTCGTCCACCGGCACCCCGTCCTGTTTTTCCGGTGGACGCAGGATAGTGAAGTGGACGAGATCAACAGAACTGTCCGATTTCAGAAGGTTACGCCATGTCCGCCCGCCCGGATGCGGTTCTCCGGAAACAAGCAAAACCCGCAGCCGATCACGGACACCGTTCATCTGAATCAGCGCGGTATTGTTGCGATCGGTCAGCTCGCCCTCGGCCTGCGGCACCGAGAACTGGATGACGTTCCGCCCGCCATGCGGCAGCGTTATGGGAAGCTCGACATCCACCCCAATGGGAATGCTGAAGCTTTCCGGCGCGGCCCCGTCGACCGAGATTTCAAGCGGCGCGGTGGCTGCTCCGGCAGGTGCGGCGCCGCTGTCCTCGACCCGCAAGGTCAGCGTCACGGGCTCTCCGATAATGGCAAAGGCAGGCGCGTTGCGGACAATCAGTCGACGGTCCCAATCGCTGGCACGGCCGGTTCGCAGCAGATGCAATGGTGCGGGCAGATCCGGGGCCTGATCGACGTCATGCACGATACCGTCCGAGACCACCAGTATCCCGGCGATACGCGCACGGGGTTCTTCCGCCAGCGCCTCGTTGAGGGCAGCCATCACCCGCGTGCCTTCATCCCCGTCACCGTCGCCGACGGCGATGCGGCGCAGTTCGATATTGTCGCGGGATTCGATTTCTGCCGCCAGTTCCTCTGCGGCCCGTGCCGTCTGATCGGCGCGATCCGACAGGGTCTGACTGGCGCTTTCATCCTCGATCATCAGGACGATATCCGTCAAAGGCGCGCGATCCTCGACCTGATAGACCGGACCGGACAGCGCCGCGACAACGACCAAAGCCGCCAACCCGCGCAAGGCCCAGCCGGACAGACCGCGCCACAGCGCAAGAATGACGCCGCCCAGCGCAACCCCGGCGACAATGGCCAATACCGGCCATGGGATCAGCGGATCAAAGATGACGGTTCCGGTCATTGCCCCAACCTGTCTAGCAAAGCGGGCACATGGACCTGATCGGATTTATAGTTCCCGGTCAGAACATGCATGACCAGGTTCACACCGAAACGGTTGGCCAGTTCGCGCTGGCGTTCGCCGGCATAACCGCGCCCAACTGGCAGCAGGGCCTGCCCGTTGCGATCGATGGCCCAGGCACCGGCCCAGTCATTGCCGCCGATCACCACCGGGGTGACATTGTCGTTGAGGTTTCGGAACGGCATCCCTTCGATCTGTTCCGCATCCGGCGGCGCGGCTTCGACCCAGACCTCGGCCCCGCCATATCGACCGGGAAAATCCTGCAGCAGATAAAAAGCACGGGTCAGAACATGATCGCGCGGCACAGGCTCTAACGACGGGATATTCAAAGGTCCGGCCAATTGTTGAAGCTTGCGCCCGTTAGGACTGGCGGCGCCAAAACGGGCCACATCCGAGTCGCGTGTATCGAACAGGATCATTCCGCCCGAGCGCAGATACGCGTTGAGTTTCGCGTACGCCTCGGAGGAAGGCTGAGGCTGATCCGGTGTGATAGGCCAGTACAGAAGCGGAAAGAACGCAAGTTCGTCGCGTTCCAGATCGACGCCGATTGGCTCGGCTGGTTCCACGGAGGTTCGGAACAACAACGTTTGCGAAAGCCCGCGCAGACCGGCCCCTGCAATCGCATCCACATTCTCGTCACCCGTCAGTACATGAGCCAGAACCAGTTCCTGTGTGGCGCTCAGCGCAAATTCGGTATCTTCGGGCGATTGGGCCTGCGCCTCGGGGGTCAGCATCATTGCGCCAAGGGCCACCACTGCCGTACGCGCCAAGCCCAACCGCCCGGACAAGGCCAGCGAGGCGATCACATCCACGGTCAGCAACAGCAGCGCAAGGCTCAGCAACAGGCCCCCGATCGGGGTTTCCGTGTTAACCTCCTGCCCCCTGATCGTCACATCCCCAGACCAAACCACCGGCTGGAATGTCGCGTCATCGGTCAGCACGTTCAGCGCCAGTTTCTGTTTACCGCTTTCATACAGTCCCGGCCGCAAGTCCGGACCGACCGCCCGGGAGACGAGATCAACACCGTCCACCCCGGCCAGATTGCCCGCATCCGAAAGCGACCCGAACCCGTCCAGAACCTGAATCGGCTCCCAGACGGTGCCCTGCAACTGAGCCTCCTGCCGGGATTTTGCGGCCGAGGCCACGGCCAGACGGTCAAGCATTTCAACAAACAAACCGGACAGTGGAACAGTCGACCATTCCGCGTCAGCCGTGACGTGAAACAGGACGACCTGGCCCAGGCCCAATGTCTTTCGCGTGACCAGCGGCGTTCCGTCAGACAGCGATGCAATCACCCGATCGGCCAGATTAGGGTCTGGTTGGGCCATGACTTGCGTGGTCACCGTCACGTCACCGGGGATCTGAAGGCCATAGAATGGCGAGCCTTCGACGAATGGCGCCAGCCCCTTTGCCTCACCCCAACTCATCGCGCCGCCGACCGAACGCCCGCCGCTTCGCAGACGAACCGGCAGCAAGTCGTCCTCATCCTTGCGGCCCAGATCACTTGCCGCCATGCGCGGGCCGGCAAAGCGCAGCAACAGCCCACCCTCTTCGACCCATTGAACCAGTTCAGCCTGTTCCGTGTCGGAGAGTTTGGCCACATCCGCCAGCACGATCACATCGGGGTTGGCAGGCAACACATCCAGCAGACCGCCATCGACAAAATCAGCGGTCGGTTTGAGAACCTGCGTGAGATAATGCAGCGGTGACAATAACTCCAACCCCTCGCGGTTCAGCGTACCGGCGATCAGGGCAACCTCGCGCCGCCGCAGGCTGTCATCGGTCAGCGTCGTGGTCCCGGCTGAACGCTGGCCCTGAATTTCGAACCGCGTGATCCGAGCGCGCAGTTCAGATGGCAGTGACAGATCAACCTGCGCCTGAGTCTCACCATCCTCGAACGTCACATCGACCGATTGCAGAACACGCATTGCACCTGCGGGGTCGCGGCCCTGAGCCAGGATCGTCAGCGGCATTGCCGGTCCGGGTTCCGAGCGCAGCGCCGTGATCTGAATGACGCCGTCCTGATACGCTGCGGGCAATAGTGCAAGAACCGGCGCAGACGGGCGGTAGACCGTAACGCTCCCACGCGCCTGCAGGGCGGATAACATCCGGTCGTGGCCGGGGTAGTTCAGCCGGTCGCTGAACCAGCGTGTCTCGAACCCGCCATCGACCTCGGCCAGCGCCGCCAATACCTGATCCAACTGTTTCGGGCTGGGCTGCCAAGGCATCGGCATCAGGCCCGGCAGGCGCCCGCGCCATGCCTCAGCGGCCTGAAAAACCGGTGTTTCCGGGTCGGTCAGGCGCAAAATCGATACGGGGCGACCGGCACGGCCGGCCTCGGTCAATTGCGCGTCGATCTGATCCAGCGTTGCCGACCAACGCGTTCCACCGGCCCAACTGGCGTCCAGAACCATCAGAAGCGGCCCCGATCCTGCCTGATCACGCGACGGGTTCAGAACCGGCCCGGCCAGCCCGATGATGATCGCCGCCGCCGCCAGCATCCGTAACAGCAGCAGCCACCACGGAGTCCGGTCCGAGACGCTTTCGTCATCTTTCAACCCAAGCAGCAATGTAACCGCCGGGAACAGTCGGCGAATGGGTGCCGGTGGCACGGCGCGCAGAATCAGCCACAGGATCGGCAGGGTCAGAAGGCCCAGCAGCACCCATGGGGCTGTAAATCCGATGCCTGCCAGAACCGTCATTGCGTACCCCCGTCTAACGCACGATAGAGCCACAACAGAGCCGCTTGCGCGCTTTCACCGGTGTGGTGCTGACCCAGTTGCCAGCCAGTTGCACGACAAAGCTGTGTCAGCGCATCCTTGCGCTCGGCCAACCTGCCAAGATAGCGGTCGCGCAGATCTCCGGCCTTCAGGGTTTCATGCCGGACCGAGCCGCCGACGCTTTCGAAAATAGTGCGACCCTGGAAGGGAAAGGTCTCCTCGCCGGGGTCCAGAACCTGCAGCAACACACCGCGAACGCCGCGATCCGCAGCCTTGGTGAGCGCCAATTCAACCTCATCCAGCGGACCCAGGAAATCAGAGATGAACACAGCCCGGGCATGCGGAACCATGGCCCGGTGTTCCGGTGGTGCATAGTCGACCTCGGTGTCCTCGGACCAGGCTTGCGCCAGCCGGATGATCTGGGCGTTGCCCCGCCGCGGCGGCAGCGTGGTGCCGGTCAGTCCGACGCGCTCACCACCCCGCACCAGCAAGATCGCTGTCGCCAGACCCAGCAGCCGCGCCCGGTCCGCCTTGGTCGGCAGCGCCCTGTCCGAGGCAAACCGCATCGATGCACCCTGATCCACCCACAGCATGATCGACTGGGCGATCTGCCATTCCCGCTCGCGCACGAACTGCTGATCCCCCCGCGCCGAGCGTCGGTGGTCGATCAGACGGCGGCTGTCACCGGCCTGCGCCGGGCGGTATTGCCAGAAATCGTCACCCAGGCCCGAACGCCGTCGCCCGTGGTCACCCAGCAGGACGGTTCCGGCCAGGTGTTCGGCCCGCGCCAAAAGGGGCGGCAGCCGGGACGCCTCGGCCTCGGATCTTTCACGAAGGGTCAGCGCGGCATTCACGCCGCGGCCTCGGTACGCACCAATCCGGCGGCGGTGGTGTCGATCAGGCTGGCCAGACTGTCGCCACGCGCACGCGCTGCAAAGTTCAGCGCCATGCGATGGCTGAGTACCGGACGCGCCATGTCCAGCACATCCTCGGCATTGGGCGCCAGACGCCCCTGCAACATCGCGCGGGCGCGTACGGTCATCATCAGCGCCTGTGCCGCACGGGGGCCAGGGCCCCAGGCGACTGTTTCAGAAACACGGTCCGAAACGCCCGGTTCTTCGGGGCGGAAGGCGCGGACCAGATCAAGGATCAGTTCGACCACCGATTCACCCACCGGCATCCGGCGCAACAGGACCTGTGCCGCCAGCAATTCCTCTTTGGTGAAAATCTGGCTGGCCTCGTCTTCTTCCACGCCTGTCGTCGCCAACAGAATGTCCCGTTCGGTTTGGCGATCCGGGTATTCGACATCGATCTGAACCAGGAACCGGTCCAGCTGCGCTTCGGGCAATGGATAGGTGCCTTCCTGTTCGATCGGGTTCTGCGTTGCCAGCACATGGAACGGAACACCCAGCGAGCGATCTTCGCCCGCGACCGTCACCGTGCGCTCTTGCATCGCCTGCAGCAGCGCCGACTGGGTGCGCGGGCTGGCGCGGTTAATCTCGTCCGCCATCAGCAATTCGCAGAATATCGGGCCGGGGATGAACCGGAAATGACGGCTGCCATCATCGGCGGTATCCAGAACTTCGGACCCCAGAATATCGGCAGGCATCAGGTCAGGCGTGAACTGGATGCGATTGCCATGCAGGCCCATCACGGTCGACAGCGTTTCCACCAGCCGCGTTTTACCCAGCCCGGGCAGACCGATCAACAATGCGTGACCACCACATAAAAGCGCCGTCAGTGTCAGGTCCACGACCCTCTCCTGCCCGATAAAGCGGCGGGTGATCGAGGTTTTGGCCTCTTGCAGCTTGTTTTCGAGCGCTTCGATCTCGGCGACGAGGTCGGCAGGTTCGGACATGGTTTTCCCTTCCGTGGACGAATATGATTGAAGTGTATCGCGCTGACAGGAAATGGCAAAAGCAATGAGCGGACAAAAACCTGTGACACCTTCTCCCGATGGTCTTGCAGCCTCGGTCAAATCGGTCAAAAGGCGGGGTTTACCGCCCGTTCACCTTTGGAATCCTCCGTTTTGCGGCGATCTGGACATCCGTATCGCCAAAGATGGTTCGTGGAGTTATTTAGGCTCACCCATCAACCGTTTCGAGCTTGTGAAGCTTTTTTCCTCAATTCTTAAGAAAGAAGACGGGAAGTATTTTCTGGTGACCCCGGTCGAAAAGGTGGGAATCACCGTCGAGGATGCACCCTTTGTCGCCGTAGACTTTGACGACACCGATGAAAGCGGTGTGCAAGTCCTGACGTTCACAACCCAGGTGGGCGATAGAGCTGCCGCAGGGCCCGATCATCCGATCCGCATTGTCATCGATCCGGAAACGAATGAGCCGTCCCTTTACATATTGATGCGCGCAAACCTTGAGGCGCGCGTTGATCGCAAGAGCTTTTACCGCCTTGTAGACATTGGCACTGACCATGACGGCTGGTTCGGCGTCTGGTCCGGGGGCGTGTTCTTTCCCCTGATCCAGTCTGATGCGCTGGAGCGTAACTAGGCCAGGCGCACCGACCTTCGGTCTTGTGCCAGCACAACCGCCAACGCGACGATGCCCGCGCCCAGCGCGCGGGTCCAGTTCCACTCTTCCCCAAGCATCACCATGATCAGCATCACGTAGAACGGCGCGATGTTGATGTGAAACGAAGCCAGCGCGACGCCCAGCCTTGCGATGGAACCGACAAACAGAATCTGACTGATCCCCATCGAAATCAGCGCATAGATCGCCAGCATCCCGACCTGATCCACGTCAATCGGGGCGGACGGCAGAATATCCATCCCCAACTGATGCGACAGGATCATCAGAATGGTCGCCATGACCAGACCACCGACAAAAACGATCGTGGTGCGCCCGGTCTGGCTCAGTTCGGGAAAATCCCTCGCCGTTGCCTGACTGGCCCAACAGAACAGAGCCGTTGAAAGCACGGCGCAGACCGCGCCCAAGCCCAGCTGCGCCGGGGCCATTGAACTGGTGGCGATCAGGCCTCCGATAATCGATACAGCAACGCCAAGGGCAAAGTTCCACTTAAGACGCCGTGTACCTGCGGCAAGTTCGAGCAAGGTTGCCGTCAGCGGGGCGCAGGACGCGATGATCGCGACGGTGACGGGATCCGTCAGTTTCTGTGCGAGGATGATCAGGAACATGCCGGTGCCTATGCCAAGCCCGCCCACCAACAGCGCGTGCCGCCACCGTGCGCGAAGAACACGTGTCGGACCGTCGATCAGGATCCAGACCGGCACAAGAACAAGCACCGCCAAAGCCAGGCGCGCCGCCAACAGGGCGACAGGGGGCCAGCTTTGAAGCAAAACCTCAGCCGCCGGAAACCCGGCAGCCCAGCACAGCATGGACGCAACCGCCAGACCATTGCCCGACAAGGCAGAGCTCTGGCCTTGGGGCACAGACGCGGATTGACCGCGAACGGTTTCAGAGCTCATCGCCATGAATTTCAGACCTTCTGTTGGCAGGGCGTCGCAAAATTGATTCGCCGCACAGGCCCGACGGTCGGCGATGTGCCACCGCTATTCTGGTCGATTTTCGACAATCTGTCGTTTTCAGTCCCTTTCCCGGACATCACCCCGGGTCTAAGGTCCCGGCGAAAGGAACACCGAGCACATGCCAAGATTTGCCGCAAATATCTCGCTTCTGTTTGCCGAACTTCCCTATCTGGACAGGTTCGAGGCGGCCGCGCGTGCCGGGTTTTCGGCCGTGGAAATACTGTTTCCATACGATCTGGCGGCCCGTGAAACCAGCCGCGCCCTGCTGGAGAACGGGCTTGAGCTATTGCTGATCAATGCCCCACCGCCCAATTACACAGGCGGACAGCCCGGCTATGCCGCCGTTCCGGGCGGCGAAGCCCGGTTTCAGACCGATATCCGCCGGGTCCTGAGATATGCGCAGGTGCTGCGCGCGGGTCAGATCCACATCATGTCCGGCTATGCAGAAGGCTCAGCAGCGTTTGAGACCTTTGTGCGAAATCTTCAATGGGCCGCTGATTTCGCGCCCACGCAGAAATTCACGATCGAACCGCTGAACACGACGTCGCAACCCGGATATTTTCTGAATGACTATGATCTGGCCGCCAATGTGCTGGACCGCGTGGATCGCTCAAATCTCGGCCTGCAATATGACAGCTTTCACGCAGAAATGATCCACGGTGATGCGCTTGCAATCTGGGACCGTTTTCACCCCCTTGTCACTCATGCACAGATCGGGGCGGCCCCCGACCGCGCTGAACCGGGGCGCGGTGACACAGATTTTCCCGCGCTTTTCGATGCAATGGATTGCTGCGGCTATATTGGGTGGGTCAGCGCCGAATACACACCGTCAACAGACCGAACCGCAGCCTCGCTGGGCTGGATGCAGGGATGGGATACTGGAATTCAGGCCTGAAATGCCACACATGGGGGGCAATCAACTGACAGGATAACCGGATGATACCCGCTCGTTACGCTCATGCCCTGTACGGACTAATCATGTCTGGTCTGATGTCCTGCATGGTGACCGGCATTGCCACGGTCAAGGCGGTGGGGTTTGGGCCGGACACACTGAGCGACTGGATCGCATCCTGGATGTTTTGCTGGCCAATCGCCTTTACCGTGATCCTGCTGCTGGGTCCCGCAGTGAAACGGCTGGTAGAACGACTGGTCAGGCCCGAAGCCTGACCCGCCGCAAAGATGGCCCGCCGGGCCTGATGCGCGGCGCGTTCCCCGGGTTAGTGCGCCTCGGCCCAGTTGGCGCCCTTCCCTGCATCGACAACCAGTTTGACATCCAGCCTGACCGCGGGATCGGACGCGCCTTCCATCACATCGCGCGCGATACGGATCGTTTCGTCCACAGCGTCTTCGGCCACTTCGAACAACAATTCGTCATGCACCTGCAGCAACATCTTGGCGGGCAACCCCCTGATCGCTTCCGGCATCCGCACCATAGCGCGGCGGATCACGTCCGCCGCCGTGCCCTGAATCGGCGCATTGATCGCCGCGCGGCGCGAAAACCCGGCATGCGGCCCTTTGGCGTTGATCTCGGGCGTATGGATTTTGCGCCCGAACAAGGTCTGCACATAGCCATGCTCTTTGGCAAAAGCGACCGTGTCATCCATGTATTTCCGTATCCCGGGGAACCGTTCGAAGTAGCGGTCGATAAAACCCTGCGCCTCGGCTCTTGGGATACGCAGATTGCGGGCCAGACCAAAGCCTGAAATTCCGTAGATCACACCAAAGTTGATCGCCTTGGCCTGACGGCGAATATCCGGTGTCATTTCGTCCAGCGGCACGTCGAACATTTCGGACGCGGTCATGGCGTGAATGTCCAGCCCATCAGAAAACGCCTGTTTCAAGGCGGGGATATCGGCAATATGCGCCAGAATCCGCAGTTCGATCTGACTGTAGTCCAGACTGACCATCACATTTCCCGGCTCGGCGATGAACGCCTCGCGAATGCGCCGCCCTTCCTCGGTCCGCACCGGAATGTTCTGCAGGTTCGGATCGGTCGAGGCCAGACGGCCCGTATTGGCCCCGGTGATCGAATATGACGTATGCACCCGGCCTGTATCCGGGTTGATATGGGTTTGCAGCGCGTCGGTGTAGGTCGATTTCAGTTTGGACAACTGCCGCCAGTCCAGAACGCGGCGCGGCAGTTCGTGCTCGGTCGCGAGATCCTCCAGAATATCGGCCCCAGTCGAATACTTCCCGGTCTTGCCCTTTTTGCCGCCCTCAAGCCCCATCTTGTCGAACAGGATTTCGCCCAGCTGGGCAGGAGAACCGACGTTGAAATTCTCTCCCGCCAGTTCGTGAATATCAGCCTCTAACCCGGCCATTTTCTGTGCAAATGCATTGGACATTCGGCTCAGAACATCGCGGTCGACCTTGATTCCATGCATTTCCATTTCGGCCAATACCGGGACCAGCGGGCGTTCCAGCGTTTCATAAACCGTCGTCACCTGAACCTGATGCAGTTGCGGCTTGAACAGCTTCCACAGGCGCAAGGTTATGTCCGCATCCTCGGCGGCATAAGCCGTCGCCTCGTCAATCGGCACCTTGTCAAAGGTAATCGCCGATTTTCCGGACCCCAGCAGCGGTTTGATCGGGATCGGTGTGTGGCTCAGATACCGTTCGGACAGCGTATCCATGCCATGACCGTGCTCTCCGCCATGCATGGCGTAGGACATCAGCATCGTGTCATCGATCGGCGAAACGTTGACACCATAGCGCGCAAAGATCTTGGCATCGTATTTCATGTTCTGCCCGATTTTCAGGATCGAAGGGTCCTCGAACATCGGTTTCAGCAGAGTCAGAGCCTCATCCAGCGGCATCTGCCCCTCGGCCAGTGCATCCGAACCGAACAGATCATCAGCGGATCCATCGCGGTGCGTCAGCGGAATGTAACAGGCCTCGCCCGCCTCCACGCACAGCGATATGCCAACAAGACCGGCGATCATTTCATTGAGGCCGGTGGTTTCGGTGTCCACGGCGACCCAGCCGCGTTCATAGCCTTGATCGATCCATTTCAGAAGCGCGCCTGCGTCCCTGACGCATTCGTATTTCGACGCATCGAACGGAACCGCTTCGGCTTCCTCAACCTCGGCGGCAGGCGCGGGCGCATCGACAATGACCGGAGCCTCGGCCCCCAGCTTGTCAGCAATACGCTTGGTAAGCGTCCGAAATTCCATCTCGGCCAGAAAACCCAGCAGAGTTTCGGCATCCGGGTCCTTCACCTCCAGATCGTCCAGCGAGAAATCCAGCGGCGTGTTTTCGTCCAGTTGCACCAGTTTCTTCGACAACTCGATCTGGTCACGCTTCTCGATCAGGGTCTGGCGGCGTTTGGGTTGTTTGATCTCTTCGGCCCGGTCCAGCAGGGTTTCGAGATCACCATACTCGTTGATCAGCAGCGCTGCGGTCTTGACCCCGATCCCCGGCGCGCCTGGCACGTTATCCACACTGTCCCCGGCAAGCGCCTGCACATCCACCACGCGCTCCGGCCCGACGCCGAATTTTTCGACTACGCCATCGCGGTCGATACGCTTGTTTTTCATCGCATCCAGCATCTCGACCCCGTCACCGACCAGTTGCATCAGGTCCTTGTCAGAGCTGACGATGGTCACACGGCCCCCCGCCGCACGCGCCTGAACGGCCAGCGTTGCGATGATGTCATCCGCCTCATAACCCTCCAGTTCCTTGCAAGCGATATTGAAGGCGCGCGTCGCTTCACGGGTCAGAGGCATCTGCGGGCGCAGGTCTTCGGGCATTGCCTCGCGGTTGGCCTTGTACTGATCGTAAAGATCATTCCGGAACGTGTGCGAACCCTTGTCGAAGATCACCGCCACATGAGTCGGCGCATCCGGCCCGGCGTTCCCTTCCACATATTTCTGCAGCATGTTGCAAAAGCCCGACACAGCACCGATCGGCAAGCCATCGGATTTCCGCGTCAGCGGCGGCAGCGCGTGGTAAGCCCTGAAAATAAAGGCCGATCCATCGATCAGATGCAGGTGACACCCTTTTCCGAAATTGCTCATGCGCGCTCTCCCTGTCGGTCACGGATGGTTCTGCCACAGGGGCGCTCGGGTGGCCAGTCAAGAAGGTGATCTATCTGGCGCAGATATGTCGACCTACGCTGTGCTGAATGCCCTGCGTGCCTTGTCCCAACGCAACCCCGTGCGATCTGCGATCATCTGCATCTGCTTGTTCAGCGAGCGATCATTCAATCGGCGGTTCAGCGTGCGCAAGGGAATGAGGTTACGTTCCCCGTACCCATCAATCAAAAGAAACATGCGGACCTGACCACGCAGCCCGTAGACGATGTTCTGTTCGTGGATATCGCGCCCCACGATCTGATATTCGAACAGCTTTTGAACAAATCGATTGAGGTCGGCCAAGACTTCCTCGGTCAGCTTGTGCTGCTCACACATCCACAACAGATGTTTTGCCAGTTTGGAGTCTCCGGATTGAACACGCTCCACCACAACCCCCGGCCCGACATCCGTCTGTACGACGCCAAACGACCGCGCCAAAGGCAGTTGCGCAATGTCCTCACCGCTTTTCAACGCGGCTTTCAGCTCACACTCGATCTCTTTCAGGGCGTTGCGATATGCGGTGTCCGGCATGATCCGCCTGATCAACCGCTTGGAAAAGGAACGGTTTCGACGTGTTCGCGGGCGCGTTACCTTGATCAACAGGTCAGGCTGGCCCGGATACGCGTATACGTTTCTGTGGCCGCCTTTTGCCAAGGGCTCCTGATCCGACAGGTGCAAAAGCTGTACTGCACAAAGCATCCGGCCTCCGTTCTGCGCGGCACGTGTCACGCTGTCAGCTTGATGCCTCGCTGCCAGACAGCACGTATTTGCAGTCGCAATAGGGGCATTCAACCCAGCCGGTATCCTCGGGGATCTGCAACCAGACGCGCGGATGGCCCAATGCCCCCTCGCCGCCATCGCAGGCGACACGAGCGGTTTCGACGATCTTGGTTTCCGGCGCTTCGATGGTCACGGCTGGCGATCCTTCTTCGGTTGTCGGCCTCGCGGGCATGTATTAGTTGCGTTTATGAGCGATGAGCAAACCGGGGGCAAGAGCCACATGAGCGATGCGGCAATCAGGATCGAAGGGTTGCGCAAGACCTATCGCGGCGGCAAGGGCCAGCCCGAAAAGCAGGCGCTGAAAGGTATTGATCTTACGGTTCCGCGTGGATCGGTTTTTGGTCTGCTGGGACCGAACGGGGCCGGGAAGTCCACCCTGATCAATATTCTGGCCGGGTTGGTGATAAAATCCGCGGGCAACGTGTCGATCTGGGGCTTTGATCAGGATCAGCATCCCCGCCAGTCGCGGGCGGCCATCGGCGTGATGCCGCAGGAATTGAACCTTGACCCCTTCTTCACACCGCGCGGCGCTTTGGAGGTTCAGGCAGGTCTATATGGTGTGCCAAGGGCGCAGCGCCGCAGCGATGAGATTCTCGAACTGGTTGGCCTGAGCGACAAGGCCGAAGCCTATGCCCGCACCCTGTCGGGTGGTATGCGGCGGCGGTTGTTGCTGGCCAAGGCACTGGTCCACCACCCCAGGATTCTGGTTTTGGATGAACCGACGGCGGGCGTGGATATCGAACTGCGCCAGATGCTTTGGGCCAATGTCCGAAAGCTGAACGAGCAGGGCATGACCATTATCCTGACCACGCACTACCTGGAAGAAGCGCAGGAGATGTGTGACGAGATCGCCATCATCAACCATGGCGAAAAGATCGCGCAGGACAGCACCGCGAACCTGCTGGGCCGCATGGACAGCCGCACCATGGTGATCGTGCCGGACAACCCGGTCGCCGACCTGCCCGCGACGCCGGGGGTTGAGGCCACGCTGCGCGAAGATGGCAACCTTGTCCTTCAGTATCGAAGCGCCCAGACCAGCGCCGAACAGGTTCTGGAATCGGTGCGCGCGGCCAATATTCGTATCCGCGATGTCCGTACCGAAGAGGCCGATCTTGAGGATGTGTTCCTCGCGCTGACGTCCAGCCGCACGGATGATCCCCCGGCTGCCGATCAGGACCAGCCGCGCCGGGGCATGCATCGGGTCAAGCTTTAGGCCCGGTCTATCCGCGCCTGATAGCAGTTGTTTCGTGCAGACCGGACGTGGATATATGCAACGTCCGGGCGGGTGAAAATCTCCGTGACCTTTTTACTGATCTGATCCGTTGCGGTGATCGCGCCGGTGCCATAGACGATCCGGTCGTCCTGCCCGTAGCCCTTGATCAGATAGTCGGGCGATGTGGTCAGAATCTCGGGCAGCGCTTCACCCCCGTACTGCTCGCACGGGGCGGCACATAAGAAGATCGGGCCGGTTTCGGCGTATGGATGTGTCTCTAAAAATGGCCGATGTGCCAATATCAGCATTTCCTCGCCCTCAGGAATGTTCTTCAGACAGTGTCGGCAGGGATTCCCAGCCCCGGTGGAAACAACACGTTCCGGGGTGGCGCCGTAGGCATCCGGTCCTCCTTTCTGAAGGGCGCGTACATTTTCGGTCGGTAATGCGGTGATTTTGAACATTTCGGGTCTCCTTTTGGCAACCATGCCCGTGACCTCAAGCCTAGGCGACCCGTTTCCTGCGCAAAGGACTCGAAAAAGAACAAAACGTGAATATAATATGGAATCGCCATGTATGCCGAACTGTCGATCACATCGAATTTCACCTTCCTCACCGGGGCTTCGCACCCCGAGGAGTACATGGAACGTGCCGTCACCCTGGGCCTGCCCGCCATCGCGATTGCCGATGACAACTCAGTCGCCGGCATCGTCCGCGCCCACACGCAGGGACGCGAGATCGCCCGCAAGGTGCGTGAACGGCTGGAGTGGGAGGCGCAGAACACCTCGATCGGCCCGCCCTGCCCCGATCACATCCCCAAACCGCCCTCTTATCCGGTCCATGCAGTGCCACGCCTGATCCCGGCGGCGCGGCTGATCTTCACCGACGCGCCCACCGTCACCGCCCTGCCCCTGAACCGGCAGGGGTGGGCCAACCTGTGCCGTATCCTGTCGGCAGGTCGTCTGCGCGCCGAAAAGGGCGACTGCATCCTGCATCTGTCAGACCTTTTGGAATTCTCCGACGGTCTCCACCTGCTGCTCTGGCCACAGGCGATCCGGTCCCGGGGCGGCGCGGACGCATGGCGGACACAGGCGCAACAGCTGACGCGCCGTTTTGCCGGGCGGATACACCTGTTGATGCACCCCCGATATGATGGCGCGGATAGCGCATATTTCTCTGTGTTAGAGACTGAATCAAAGCAACTTGACCTCCCCACACTCGCCAGCGCCACACCGATGATGCATCACGGTACACGCCGCAAGCTGGCCGATGTGGTGACCGCCATCCGCCTACGCCGCAAGGTCGACGAACTGGGCCGCGATGCGCTGGCCAACGGGGAACAGCGCCTGCGATCCGAGGCCGAGATGCTGCGCATTTTCAAAGGATATGAGGGTGCCGTCGCCCGGGCCCATGCGCTCAGCGAACGGCTCACCTTCTCGCTGGATGAGTTGCGCTATGAATATCCCAGTGAGGGCAGCGAACAGGAAACCCCGACCGAGCGTCTACACCGTCTGGCGCATGAAGGGCTGAAATGGCGCTATCCGGCAGGCGCGTCGGAGAAGGCGCAAAACATGCTGGCGCATGAGCTCACCCTGATCGGCAAGCTGAAATACGAACCCTACTTCCTGACCGTCCGCGACATCGTCCATTTCGCCCGCTCCCGCAGCATCCTCTGCCAGGGGCGCGGGTCTGCGGCCAATTCGGTGGTCTGTTTCTGCCTCGGCATCACCGAAGTCAGCCCCGAGATGGGCACAATGGTCTTCGAACGTTTTGTCTCGGAAGCCCGCGATGAGCCCCCCGATATCGACGTGGATTTCGAACATGAACGCCGTGAAGAGGTGATTCAGCACATCTATGACCGCTACGGTCGCGAACGCGCAGGCCTCTGTGCGACGGTCGTGCATTATCGCGGCAAGCGCGCCATACGCGAGGTCGGCCGCGCCATGGGCCTGACCGAAGACACCATATCTGCGCTCTCGTCGCAGCTCTGGGGATTCTTCTCAGCTGCCGGGCTCGAGGCGCACCGGATGCGCGAAATCGGCCTCGATCCCGAAGATCGACGGCTAAAACAGACTCTAATGTTAGTGTATGAGATCGATGGCTTCCCCCGCCACCTGTCACAGCACGTGGGCGGGTTCATCATTACCGAGGGGCGGCTGGACGAACTTGTCCCCATCGAAAACGCCACCATGGAAGGCCGTACGGTTATCTGCTGGGATAAGGATGACATCGATAGCCTGGGCATCCTCAAGGTCGATGTTCTCAGCCTCGGGATGCTGACCTGTATCCGCAAGGCGTTTGATCTGATCGGGCAGCATCATCAGACCGATTACACATTGGCCACCCTGCCGCCCGAGGATCCGGCGGTTTATGACATGCTGTGTGTGGCCGACAGTGTGGGCGTGTTTCAGGTGGAAAGCCGGGCGCAGATGAACTTTCTGCCGCGGATGAAGCCGCGCAAATTCTATGATCTGGTGATCGAGGTCGCCATCATCCGCCCCGGCCCCATTCAGGGCGACATGGTCCATCCCTATATCCGGCGGCGGAATGGCGAAGAGCCGGTTGTTTTCCCGTCTGATGCGTTGGGTGAGGTGCTGGGCAAGACCATGGGCGTGCCGCTGTTTCAGGAACAGGCGATGCAGATCGCCATCGTGGGCGCGGGTTTCACCCCGGAACAGGCCGACCGATTGCGCCGTTCACTGGCAACATTCAAGAAACATGGCAATGTCAGCGAATTCCGTGCGCTGTTTCTGCGCGGTATGAAGCGCAACGGCTATGAGGATGATTTTGCCGAGCGTTGCTTCTCGCAGATCGAAGGCTTCGGCTCTTACGGGTTCCCCGAAAGCCACGCGGCCAGCTTTGCGCTGCTGGTCTATGCCTCGGCCTGGATCAAATGCCACCATCCGGGCATTTTCGCCTGCGCGCTGCTGAACTCGCAGCCGATGGGATTCTATGCCCCGGCCCAGATCGTGCGTGATGCGCGCGAGCACGGGGTTCAGGTCCGCCCGGTTTGCATCAATGCCAGTTTCTGGGACAATGTGATGGAACCCGATGGCCATGGTGGGTTGGCCCTGCGGCTGGGGTTCCGCCAGATCAAGGGTCTCAGCGAGGAAGACGCCAGTTGGCTCACCGCCGCGCGCGGCAATGGCTATCATCAGGTCGACGATGTCTGGCGTCGTGCGGGCCTTGGCCCCTCGGTGATCGAACGCCTGGCCGAGGCCGACGCCTTTGCCGCCTGCGACCTGACCCGGCGCGAAGCGCTGTGGCAAGCCAAGGCGATTGCGACCGCCAAACCTCTGCCACTGTTCTCGCAGGATCTGGAGGGCGAGGCGCTGGATGAGCCCGAAGCCTACCTGCCACAGATGACATTGGGCGAGCAGGTGGTCGAGGATTACGTCGCCACCCGTCTCAGCCTCAAGGCGCATCCGGTGGCCTTGCTGCGGCACCTGCTGACGCCGGGCCAGCGCGACAAAACCACCCCTGTAGCCTGACCAGATAACCGGATATTGACCAAGAACAGAGTCGAATCCCAGGATCGTCATGACCCGCCCCACCCTACCCCCACGCTTTCCGGCGACACCGGACCAGATCAACGCGCAAGTCCGCGCTTTCTATGCACGTGTGCGCGAGGATGTCGTACTTGGCCCGATCTTTGCCAACCATGTCGACGACTGGCCCGCGCATGAGGAAAAGATCGCCGCCTTCTGGCGCAATGCCATCCTGTTTGAGCGCAGCTATGACGGTAACCCGCAGCGAGTCCATATCGAACGACCCGATGTGAAACCCGAACTTTTCGCCCGCTGGCTCGACCTGTTCGAAGAAGTCGCCACCCAAACGCTACCGCCTGAAACCGCCACGCCGTGGGTCGCATTGGCTCGTCGCATCGGTGTGGGGATGAAGGCCGGGGTGCAATCGGCGCGCCAGCCCAAGGACGCGCCGCCGATCCTGCAATGACCTCAGATCATGGCGGCTTTGCCATGTTAGCGGTATAATAGGGGCTATCCGCCCCCGGAAAATGTGTTTAGTCAAAGGGAAAGCCAGCCCGAGAATTCATCCGGGCTGCCGCGTCGATCGCAACCACACCGACCCACGACCCGAGGCCAACTGATGAGCACTCAAAACTCCACCCTTCGGGGACTTGGCTACGCGTTTCTGGGCTTTGCGGTCTTTGCCAGCCATGACGCGCTGATCAAGGTCCTGGGCGGCACCTATTCGGTGATGCAGATCATCTTTTTTGCCACGCTGTTTTCCTTTGTCCCCATGGCTGTCACGATCCTGACCGACCGGACGACAGGAAACTTTGTACCCCACCATCCATGGCTGGTCCTGTTGCGGTCCGGACTGATGGTCACGGCCATGTCCTGCGCATTCTATGCCTTCTCGGTCCTGCCGCTGGCCGAGGTCTATTCGCTGCTGTTTTCCTTCCCGCTGATCGTAACGGTCCTGTCGATTCCGATTCTGGGCGAAGTGGTCCGCGCGCAACGCTGGGCCGCGGTCGGCGTGGGCCTGATCGGCGTGCTGATCGTTCTGCGCCCGGGCACAACGGATATCACGCTGGGCCATCTGGCCGCCCTGACGGCCGCCTTCTGCAGCGCCTTTGCCTCGGTCCTGGTACGCAAGATCGGAAACGAAGAACGCTCGGCCGTTCTGATCCTCTACCCCATGCTGCTGGCCATCGTTGTGATGAGCCTCGCCCAACCGGCGGTGTACCTGCCCCCATCGCTGCTGCACCTGGCGATGATGGCCCTTGTCGGCGTTTTCTCGGTGATCGCACAGCACCTGATCATCATGGCCTATCGCGCCGCCCCCGCCGGCGTTGTTGCACCCAGCCAGTACAGCCAGATCATCTGGGCCACGATATTCGGCGTGGTCTTCTTTGGCGAACAGCCTGACGGCTGGGTCGCTGTCGGCGCCAGCATCATCATTGCATCAGGCGTATTCGTGGTCTGGCGCGAAAGCCGGTCCAATACCACTTCGGTTAACACTCCGGTTTTGCGGGTCCGATCGCCAAGGTCGGATACGGGTGCGTCGAGACCCGGGGAGTAGCGCCACCGCGCACATGAATCTTTACCTGTCTTTGGGCCTGATCTTCAGGCCTCCGTTTACGCCTGCCTCTTCAAATTTTCCTGTCGCGCGAACAAGATCACTCAAGCGTCCGAACCCGTATGATCGCGTGTCGAAAGAGGGGTAATTCTTGAGCAGTTGATTTCCGAGCCAGCCAAGCTCAGCCCATCCGTCGGGTTCTGCAGATTTGAGCACAACATTCCGAATGAGTTGAGAGGCGTGGTTGATTTCCTTTATTGGCGCCAAGTTCTTTCCCTTGGTGTCGCTCGCAGCCTGCGGTTCATCCTTCTTGATGTTTTCGATTGAAATGTAGCGGTTGCACGCTGCCTTGAATGCCCAAGGTGCCTTCTCCTCGCCAATCCCGAACACGCTTAACCCCTGTTCACGGATGCGACTGGCAAGCCGCGTGAAATCGCTGTCCGAGGATACTAGAACGAACCCGTCGAACCGGCCCGAATGTAAAATGTCCATCGCATCTATCACCAGGGCGATGTCTCCGGCATTCTTCCTAGCAGTGTTGGCGAACTGCTGATGAGGAACGATGGCGTATTTCGCCAGTTTCTCTGCGCTCCATCCCTGTGGAGTGTCACCCGAGAAATCTCCGTAGATCCGGCGCAGACTGGCTTCACCCAATGTAGCGACTTCCTCGAAAATCTCGACAACATGCTTTGCCGGAACATTCTCCGCATCAATCAGAACCGCCAGCCGGTCCGTACTCATTGTCGTCACTTCAATTCCTCAAATCAGAATTTAATTTGTAATGAGGAATGTATGCACGAAAAGAGGCGGGAAAATGCCCGCCCCGTGATTTTTTAATCTGATCAGTAAACTACGACCGACCGGATACTCTCACCCTTATGCATCAGGTCAAAGCCGTGGTTGATGTCGTCCAGACCCATGGTGTGGGTGATCATCGGGTCGATCTCGATCTTACCTTCCATGTACCAATCGACGATCTTGGGCACGTCGGTCCGGCCACGCGCACCGCCGAAGGCCGTGCCGCGCCACGAACGCCCGGTGACCAGCTGGAACGGACGGGTCGAGATTTCGGCCCCTGCAGGTGCCACGCCGATGATGATCGATTCACCCCAGCCCTTGTGCGCCGATTCCAGCGCCGCACGCATCACGCCAACATTGCCGGTGGCGTCAAAGGTGTAATCCGCGCCGCCTTTGGTCAGATCAACCAGATAAGGTACAAGATCGCCTTCGACTTCGTTCGGGTTCACGAAATCGGTCATGCCGAACTTGGTGGCCATCTCGACCTTGGACGGGTTCAGGTCGACGCCAACGATCTGATCAGCCCCAGCCAGACGCAGGCCCTGAATCACGTTCAGGCCGATACCACCCAGACCAAACACGATAGCACGGCTGCCGATTTCGACCTTGGCGGTGTTGATCACCGCGCCGATGCCGGTGGTCACACCACAGCCGATATAACAGATCTTGTCGAAGGGTGCGTCCTCGCGCACCTTGGCCAGCGCGATTTCCGGCAGAACCGTGTGGTTCGAGAAGGTCGAACAACCCATGTAGTGCAGGATCGGATCGCCATCCAGCGTCGAAAAGCGCGAGGTGCCGTCGGGCATCAGGCCCTGACCTTGCGTGCTGCGGATCGCCTGGCACAGGTTGGTTTTGGGATGCAGACAGTATTCACACTCACGACATTCCGGAGTGTAAAGCGGGATCACATGGTCGCCCGGCTTCAGGCTGGTCACACCCGGACCAACCTCAACCACAACACCTGCGCCTTCGTGGCCCAGAATGGCCGGGAACAGGCCTTCGGGGTCAGCACCTGAAAGGGTGAATTCGTCAGTATGGCAGATGCCGGTGGCTTTGATTTCAACCAGAACCTCGCCCGCCTTGGGGCCTTCAAGGTTCACGTCCATCACTTCCAAAGGTTTGCCCGCCTGAACGGCAACGGCGGCACGGGTACGCATGGTGTTTGTCTCCCTGTCTTAAATTGCCCCGACCCTGCGTCAATTGCAGAGCGTTTTCAACTGCGCTTTGATGGCAAATTGGCTAATTGTTTGATATTGCAGAAACGACATTGTCAGAAAGAGGAACGCCAATGCTTCGATTAATCCCGCTTGTGATCCTTCTGGCAGCCTGTACCGACACCAGCATTCCCGAAGATGTCGCCGCCACCCCCCAAGCCGCTTCGGTGGAACTGGCCTTTTGCAAGGGGGAACCCTTTGCCGATTCCGTTGGCCAGCCGGTCTCGAGCATTCAGGCGGATCTGCCCGAGCGAGCCCGTGTACTGGGCCCGGATGACATCGCCACACAGGATTACCGCATCGACCGGCTGAACGTTTACGTGAACGGGGCCGGGATCGTTCAGCGGCTGGCCTGCGGGTAGGGGTCGGACTCGACTCTGGCATCGATTCTCAGATAAGAACAAAATGAGAACATTTTGATGTCTGCCGATGCCCAAACGCCGAATACTCTCGCTGTGGTTCCCCCGTCTGGGGGCTGAACGGCTGGTCCGCGCCGCGCGGGGCCTGCAGGATGGGCCTTTGGCCGTGGTGGCCGAGCAGTCCAATATGCAGGTCGTCACCTCGCTGAACGCCGAAGCCCAGGCCGCCGGTCTGCGCGTGGGTCAGCCGGTGCGCGACGCCCATGCCATGTGTGCAGCACTTGTGACACGCCCCCGTAATGCCCCGGCCGAGGCCGCGTTTCTGACCGCGCTGCGCCGCTGGGTGGGCAAGTTCAGCCCTTGGGTGGCCGAGGAATCACCGGACGGGCTGATTGTCGACCTGTCGGGCTGCGCGCATCTGTTCGGTGGCGAAGAAGCGTTGCTGAGCGTGATCGAGACCGACTGCGCCGATATGGGGCTGAGCGTGCAAATGGGCATCGCCGACACGTTGGGGGCCGCCTGGGCTTTGGCGCGCTATGCCGGGCAAGAGGCCACGTCCGACCGCAACGGTGACGCCATCAGCCAAGAGGCCCGCGCCACCCGCGCCCGTGCAGGAAAGCGACGGCACTGGACCAAAGGCGGGGCCGCGCCGCAGGTGATGGCACTGGGTGGCGGCGCACGGATCGCAGCACCGGGGCAATCCTATGGCGCGCTCAGCCCCCTGCCCATTGCAGCGCTTCGGCTCGAGGATCAGGTGGTGGCGCAGCTGAACCGGCTGGGCCTGCGCCGGATCGGCGATCTGCTGGGCCAGCCCCGCGCCTCTCTGGCGCGGCGGTTCGGGCGAGGGCTGGTGCTGCGGCTGGATCAGGCGATGGGCAGCGCCCCCGAGCCGGTCTCACCCGCCCGTCCGCCGCACCACTTTGCGGTGCGGATGACCCTGCCCAACCCGATCGGATTGGTCGAGGACGTGATGGCCGCCATCGATCGTATTCTGCCCACGCTCTGCGCCAGGTTGGAAGAGAAGGGCCGCGGCGTCCGTACCCTACGGCTCGAAGCGCATCGTGCGGATCAGGCGGCCGAGATCATCGAGGTCGGTCTGGCCCGCCCAACCTTTGATAAACACCGTATTCGCCCTTTGTTAGAGATGAAAGTCAACAAGATCGACGCAGGTTATGGCATCGACATGCTGCGGCTTGAGGCGGTTCAGTCCGAGCCCATCCACGCCCGGACCCGAACCGGCCATGCCGAAGCCAGCCGCGCCGCCCGGGAACGGCTGGAGGGCAACAGAGCCGTCGAAGACCTGATCGGAAAACTGGGCGCGCGGGTGGGTCTGGAGGCGATCACACGGCGCCACCCGGCGGCTTCTCACATCCCCGAGAAAACGGCTCAGACCCTGGCCGCCGCGTGGTCTGAACCCGCCCGCAACTGGCCCGTTCCGCCACGCCCCCGGCCTTTGCAGATGTGGCAACCCGAACCGGTAATGGCCCCGGAAACCCCAGAAGTGCCCGGCGCCTTTCGCTGGCGCGGGCGGGACTGGCAGTTGGCGCAGGCCACCGGCCCGGAACGCATCGCGCCCGAGTGGTGGCTGGACGACCCAAACTGGCGCAGCGGGGTGCGCGATTACTGGGTGGTGGTGACGGAACAGGGTGAGCGGCTTTGGCTATTTTATGGCCATGGCGGCACCATGTCGGCGGGCTGGTTCTGTCAGGGGCAGTTCGGCTGACCCTACCTGCCACGAAACACCAGAAAGTCCGGCAGATAATCAAACAACCGGACCAGCCAGGAAAACGGAGCCGGAAAATCGGTGCGAAACCGGCGTCGCGACATCGCCTTGACCACACGGTTTGCCGCGTCTTCCGGCGTCATCAGCATCGGCATCTTGAATTTGTTCTTCTCGGTCAGCCGGGTCTTGATGAAACCGGGGTTGACGATGCGCACGGTCACACCGGTGCAGGCAAGATCAAGCCGCATGGATTCCGCCAACGAAATCAGCGCTGCCTTGCTGGCGCCGTAACCAATCGCCGCCGGTAACCCACGATAACCCGACAACGACCCGATCAGAGTGATATCCCCGCGACCAGCCTGAACAAAGCCCGGCACTGTTTCGCCAAGAACCCGCAGGGCACCCGTGAAATTCACGTCATTCATCGCAAGAACGGCCTCGGTATCCCAGTGTTTTGCGGGCATCGGCTCATAGATGCCGGCATTGTAAACCAGTCCGTCGACCTCTCCGACCTGTTGCCGCGCACGGCGAACTGCCTCAAGGTCCGCGACATCAAATGGAACGGCGCGCGCATTGGGCAGCGACCCGCAGATTTCTTGCAGACGTTCGGCGTTGCGGGCGGACAGGACCAGATGCGCCCCTTTGTTACTCAGCGCCTCGGCCAGCGAGCGGCCCAGCCCTTCACTTGCGCCAATGATCCAGTAGGTCTTTCCTCCAAAATCGATCATGCCTTTTCATTCCGGTTGTGACAGTCGTTTTACGCATCGGTGACCCGAAAGGATCACCCACGGTCCGGACCTGGGGATGCCTCCTCAAACAGCCTTGGGATGCTAAGATACAGCAAAGCATTGCTTTTTATTGATCCACTGTCTTTGGCCCCGCGTATCTCAATAAATAACGCATAACGAGGATGGAATGTTCGACGAAACCCCGCGTGTACGCAAGAAAATCGCAGTCATCGGCGCAGGCATTTCAGGCCTCTCTGCAGCTTATTACCTTTCCGAAGACAACGACGTAACCGTGTTCGAGGCCGAGCCTCGGCTGGGTGGTCACGCCCGAACGGTTATGGCTGGAAGGAACGGCGACCAGCCCGTCGACACCGGGTTCATTGTGTTCAACTACGTCACCTACCCGCATCTGACGCGCCTGTTCGATGAACTGAACGTTCCCGTCAGCAAAAGTGAGATGAGCTTCGGTGCAACCATCGACAACGGCCGGATCGAGTACGGGCTGAACAACCTGCGAACCTTGACGGCGCAGAAACGTAACCTGACACGCCCTGCCTATTACAAGATGATTGCGGACATTTTGCGCTTTGGAAAAGAAGCACCCGATGCGGCCAAGGATGACGACACCACAATTGGCGAACTGGTTGACCAGTTGCGCCTGGGTCACTGGTTCCGCCACAACTATCTGATGCCAATGTGTGGCGCGATCTGGTCCACCCCGGTCGAGTTCGTCGACCAGTTCCCGGCCCGTTCACTGGTTCAGTTTTTCCGCAACCACGCACTTTTGGCCTCTGGCCGCGCCAATCAGCATCAATGGTACACGGTCACGGGCGGAAGTATCGAATATGTCCGCCGGATCGATGCCGCTTTGCGTGCGCGTGGCTGTGAGATCCGCCTGGCCGCACCGGTTGATCACATTCAGCGCAGCGATCTGGGGGTTACAATTCACAGCCATGGTGTCTCGGACCTGTTTGACGAGGTGATACTGGCCACGCATTCGGATCAGTCGCTTGCCATTCTGGGCCAGGGCGCCACTGCATCAGAGAAGGCTGCATTGGGCGCAATCCGGTATCAGCCGAATGTCGCAACGCTTCACTGCGACCCCGCCCAGATGCCGCGTCGGCGCGCCTGCTGGTCCAGCTGGACCTACCGGTCGCAAGCCGGACAGGTAGGCGTGACATACTGGATGAACCGGCTTCAGAACATTCCTGATAGCGATCCTCTGTTCGTTACGCTGAATGCGCCGACCGAAATCGGCGACGACAAGATCTATGATCAGGTGGAATTTGCGCATCCGGTCTTCGACAAGGCCGCCATAAAGGCGCAGACGCAGATTCGAAACATGCAGGGGCAAAACCGGACATGGTTTGCCGGAGCCTACAACCGGCATGGGTTCCATGAAGACGGGATTGCCAGCGCAATGCATGTTGTCGGGCTGATCAAAGGAAACTCGCAAACACCCGGAGCTGAACATGGCGTTCCTGAAGAAGCTGCCATCCCTGTTTCAACCGACGCATAACAGCTGGCGTTCCGCGCTGTTGTCCGTCGCGATGCTTGCCCCCGGCGGGCTGGCGGCGTCTCCGGTCTTTGGTGTTCTGGACAATGCTCAGACGCGCGGCGCGGCGACCTTCCGGTACCTGGGCTTTCCTCTGTATGACGCGCAACTGTTCACGCAAGGAGGGGCGCCGTTCAGCTGGAGCAGAGATTTTGGCCTGGAACTGCGTTATCGGCGGAACCTGGCAAAAAAAGCGCTCGTGAACTCGACACTGGATGAAATGAAACGCATCGGGCGCGCCGCGCCGGTTCGGCAACAGTTGGATGGTTGTTTCGACGCCGTCAGCAAAGGCGACACCTTTCTGGCCGTGTCACAGGGCCCGGACAAAGTGAGCTTCTGGCTCAACGGTCGCAAGACATGCACGATGGCTTACCCGGGGATCACACGCAGCTTCATGTCCATCTTCGTGGGCGAAAACACGCGCTCCGCCGCTTTCACCCAGTCGCTGTTGGGAAAATGATGCTTTATCCGCGGGTCAGCCTGTATGCGCTGATGCTTGCTGCGGCCGGTATCCCGCTGTACATACATTTGCCTCGGTTTGCGGCCGTCAATCTGGGCATTGGACTGGCCATGATCGGCACGGTACTTCTGGCGATCCGCCTGATCGATCTGGTGCAGGATCCACTGATCGGCTGGGCCATAGACCGTTGGCCAGGTGCGCAGGTTCTGTTTGCGGCCATGGCCATGGCGGGTCTGGCGGTCGGATTTCCCCTGCTGTTCTCATTACCTCAGGGCGCAAGTGTGGCGGCTTTGGTCGCCATTCTGATCCTGTTGTTTTCAGCCTATAGCCTTGGCACTATCCTGCTTTATGGCCGCAGCGCGACACTTGCCAAACGGCCTGACCCGAAAGAGCTGATGACGCTGGCCGCCTATCGGGAAAGCGGGCAATTGGCCGGAGTGATCCTTGCCGCAGGTGCGCCGGCATTGCTGGCGGCCCTTGGGGCGCAATCGCAAGGATATCCCGCATTTGGGCTGTTCCTTGGGATAATGGCTATCCTGTCAATAGTTTTGACATTCCCCATGTGGCGGCGACCGCCGATAACCGGAGAAGGGCTGACATATTCCGGCCTGGGCCAGGCTGGTGCGCTCAGGCTGCTGGTGCTTGCTCTGGTAAACAGCCTGCCTGTGGCAATTACATCCACACTCTTTCTTTTCTTTGTCGAAGACCGGCTGCAACTGCCTGGCAAAGCGGGGCCTCTTTTGATCCTGTTTTTTCTTAGCGCGGGCGCAAGTGTTCCGCTCTGGGCGCGTCTCAGCAACCGAATTGGCCCTAAACAGACTCTGATTATTGCGATGCCTCTGTCGATTGCCAGCTTTGTCGGGGCGGCCCTTCTGGCGACCGGGAACCTCACGGGGTTTGCGTTGATCTGCATGACCTCGGGCGCGGCGCTGGGGGCAGACATGGTGGTCTTGCCCGCCATGTTCTCGGTGGTTCTGACACGTGCCGGGCTGAATGCTTCGGCTGCGTTCGGCATCTGGTCATTCGCTGGGAAACTGGGCCTGGCCTTGGCCGCCTTCTTCACACTGCCCCTGCTTGAACGCAGCGGATTCACCCCCGGACAGGCTAACTCGGCCCAGGCATTGAAAACACTCAACCTGGCTTACGCCGTGCTGCCCTGCATTCTGAAACTTGGCGCGTTTGGATTGGTCCTGACGTTGCCCTCAAAGGAGCCCGTCCAATGAAACTCCTTGCAATTCTCCTGTTTGCCCTGCTTGCC
Organism: Ruegeria sp. D1(2025); assembly: GCF_056536425.1. Taxonomy (NCBI): domain Bacteria; kingdom Pseudomonadati; phylum Pseudomonadota; class Alphaproteobacteria; order Rhodobacterales; family Roseobacteraceae; genus Ruegeria; species Ruegeria sp. D1(2025). Next base: position 154,581 of record NZ_JBQFPO010000003.1, read on the forward strand.
CTGTTGTTTGCAAAAAGGCGCTATTTCAGCTTTCGGTCTCAATCACCCACAGACTATTCCGACACAGGTCCGAAGTTTTCGCTGAAAGAGCAACTGAACGGGGAAATCCTGTCCGAAGGGCTGATCTTTGGGCCAAACGGAAAGTTGTCCAACAGCTTTGTCGCGCGCATGGTGGGGGAATGGACCGGAAATTCCGGGACGCTGGCCGAGCATTTCACCTATTCCAACGGCAAACAAATTACCCGCAAATGGTACCTGACCCTGGGCACCGGCAACACTTTTACGGCAACCGCCGACGATATTGTCGGAGAAGGAAAGGGCGTTGTCGCAGGCTCGACCGTCAGGCTTTCCTACCGGATCGTGCTGCCTGAAGACGCAGGCGGGCATATTCTGGACGTCACCGACTGGATGTATCTCACCGAAAACGGCGCGATCATGAACCGGTCCGAGATGCGGAAACTTGGGGTGAAGGTCGTCGAGTTGATAGCGACCATGCGCCCCGCCCCAGCGGTCAAGACCAACCACATGAACGGTGCACATGGTCGCGACACGGCAGCCGAGGCGAGGCCACTGCAATGACCTTTCGCCGCTTTCTGGCAGGCTGTATGGCCATTGCCGCGCTTATGATCCTTGCCGCCTGTTCCGCCAAGCCAAGGGTTCCCAAGACCTTTCTTTCTGATCGCCAACTGAACCTTGAGGAATTCTTTGACGGTCAGACGGTGGCCTATGGGCAGTTTCAGGATGTTTTGGGCAATGTCTCGCGCCGCTTCACGGTCGATATTGAAGGCAGGTGGACCGACGAAACACTGACATTGGTCGAAGACTTCACTTATGACGACGGCGCGACCGAGCAGCGCGTCTGGACCCTGATCAAGACAGGTGAGGATACCTGGACCGGGACAGCCCCGGGTGTGCTGGGCACCGCATCTGGCATCGAGCGGGGCGACACATTCAACTGGAAGTACAGCATCGACCTGCCGGTCAAAGACGGCACGATGCGGGCCGATTTCGATGACTGGATGTGGCTGCTGGACGACGACAGGCTTCTCAATCGTGCATACCTGTCGCGATTTGGCGTCCGTTTGGGCGAGGTTATCCTGTTCTTCGAAAAGAAGTAGTTCGGGCGTGAGCGGCCACGGTCATGCACCCGCAGCCTGACGCCCCAAACGGCTGGGCACCGCATTCTGTCTGAACACTAGGCCGACTTTTCGGTTTTGTCCTCGACTGGCTCAGCATCCATTTCGATCACGTCCGCGTCGTCACTCGAAACATCCACAACGTCTTGTTCCGGCTCGGATTTATCCTCGAGCGCGCCGACGATCAGAGGCAGCATGTGCACCCCTGTGGCACTGGCGATTTCCGGTGTTTGCGGCGTTTGCCAGCTGAGCGTATCAAAGCTGTGACAGTTCTGGCAGACCGGGGCCCACTCAGCCTGAATGTCGTGACAGTTGTCACAGACCCATTGCGGACCGCGCGGCGCGTTCAGCGCCTTGGCCAGCCACCCTTGCACCACCGCGTCCGACGAACCCTCGCCCCGCTCAATTGCAGCCATCAGCGTATAGGCCCGGGCATCTGCCTGTTTTTCCACCACATCGCCCAGCGCGCGGCGGGCTTCGGGGAAATCTTCGGCAACAATACTGAGTTCCGCCAGTATCAGCCGGGTTTCCTGATGCTGGGGATGAATACGGGTCAGTGCCGTAAAGCGCTTGATCCGTTCGGATGGCGTTTCATCCGGCACGATCTCGGCAAAGGCATGCGCCAGATCGGGGTGAGGCTGAACCTCCCACGCTTTTTTCAGGATCTTGGTTGCCGCCCGGGGCTTGCCCTTTGCGATATAGGCCCGTGCAGCCATTGCAGCGGCCGGAACCAGATCGGGTGACAGCCTGTTGGCTTCTATCGCGTGCTCCTGCTGTTCGAGAGTCGCATCTTCGTCCAGAATATCCTTGGCCTCGGACAGGGCCAGAACTGCATCGCGGCGTTTGAACACATCACGCGGCAGGTGGCCCGCTTTCAGTTTGGCCGTCAGGGTTGAACGCGCGCCAGCCCAATCCTGTGCCTTGGTCTGAAGGCCTAGCAGAATATCCTGCGTTTCCTGATGCCGCGGTTTGATCGCAAGCGCCTTTTCGGCCAGCTTGCGCGCGGTTTCATCATCACCTTCGGCAAGTTTCTGTTTCATGATGCCGCGCACACCGACAAAACGGGTCGAATTGTTCGTAACCAGCTTCTTGTAGGTCTCTGACGCCTTTTTGGTGTCGCCGTTCAATTCGGCCGCCTGCGCCACCAGCAGGTTCGTCAGCTCGGGCTTGTTCAACAGTTTTTCGGCCTTTGTGGCCTTGTTCAACGCTATGCGTCCTTCCCCCGAAGCCAGCGCCATCAGGCCATCAGCCAGCGCCTGATAGCCGCGCTGTTCGCGACTGCGGTCGAAATAGCGCGACAGGGCGGTTTCGTCGCCATTCAGGAATTTCAGCGTCGCAACCAAAAGGCTGAGCAGCTTGAAGAACAGCCAGACACCCAGGACCAGCAGACCCAGCCCAATCACCGATTGAAGCGGCCCTAACGTGTATTCCGTGCCCCCGGCCGTAATCTGAACACCGCCGCTGGTTTCCATAAGGAACCCTGCGCCCATGGCCAGCAGACCGATAATCGCAACAAAAACAAGAATCTTAAACAATGACCACAGCATGGCAGGCCCTTCAGTTCGAGTTTGCGCTTGGTTGAAGCGCATTTGCGGCGGCTACAGCGGCGACCCGTATCTGAGCCGCCTGTTCCCAGTCTGCCATTGCCGATTGTCCGGCTTCAGGCAGGGATTTGAGTTCATTCAGCGCCGCTGGCAGGTCCCCGCTGGCCAAAGCGGCCTGCGCCCGCGACAGGATCGCGTCCGGGCTGCCCCCATCCTGCGGTGTAACTGACCGGGCGCCGGTCTGGCGCTGCAAAAATGCAATCACGCCCGCACCTTTGTCCGCATCACGAGCGTCCGCCAGCGCCGCCCGGGCCGCCGGATCAAACGAGGCCCGCAGGCTGGACAGGCTGTCCACACCCTTGTCCGACGGACCCGACAAGGCGTCAGGCACATCCACGCCGTTGGCTGTCAGTTCGGCCACCAGATCGGCATAAGGCTGGCCCGCATCCAGTTGACCCTGCAGGCGCGACACGATCGCTGCGTTGGTTGCAGCCAGTGCTTCGGCCGAAGCTTTCGCCTCCAGCGCCTGTGCGTCGCTTACCATCTTCTCGACCTCGGCGCGCTGTGCGGCCAGGGAATCCTGCAGCTTTTTCAACTCAGCCTCGAAGGCAGCTGATGTTTCCTGAGATGCCCCCTGGGTCAGAGCGTTGCTTTCAAGATCACTCAGGCGGGTGTCCAGAGGAGCAACCTTGCTGCTGAGTGTGTCGACACTGGATTTCAGGGCGCCCAAATCCGTTTCGACCGGGGCCAGCTTGTCAGCCAGGGCAGTTACCTGATTGGAAAGACCGGAAACATCTGGAGCGTCCGCAAGAGATTTCGAAAGCTTCGCAATCTGGTCTGACTGTTCGGCCAGTTTCGCCTCAAGCGCGGAAAGGGCGTCTTCTGAACCCGAGCCATTGGTCAGATACCCGCTGCCCACGACATAGCCGATGGCCGCCGCGACCACGCCGCCGATCAGGGCCGGCACGAACCCACCCTTCGTTTCCACAACCCGTTCGACAGTTTTTTCTGCAACCGGTACTGGGGCGGCTTCGGCTTCGGCTTCGGCTTCGGCTTCGGCTTCGGCTTCGGCTTCGGCTTCGGCTTCGGCTTCGGCTTCGGCTTCGGCTTCGGCTTCGGAAACTACGTCATCCGGCCGGTCAGCCGCGTCAAGGGGCTTACTATCCGGTTGATCTGTGGCTTCAGTTTCGACGCTGTCGGCAATATCTTCCGACTTAGGGTTTTTCTCCGGCTCCTGATCGGATTTCTTTTTACCAGCCACCGTCACATTCCCCTTATCGATTCCAAAAAATCCTGAACAACAGACCTGACCAAGTTAATCCGTGCTCTCTTTTCCCTCAACCCGCATCGCGTGTTTCACAAGCTTTTTCACGGCTTTCCGCATTTTTCCGGGCGTCGGTTGTTTCGCAACCTTCAGCCGAGCATAGTCCAATGCATAAAGCGGTTCAGCCGTCGCTTCGCTGATTGCCGCTAGCCATAAAGGGGCAGAACCGGACCAGATATCGGCAAATTGTCGCGCTGAACGGGGGGAAAACAACGGCGCAATGATCGGATCATCGTCGTTCGCCATTTCCTCGGCCTCGGACGACAGTGGCAGCAGCTTTTGCTGATAGACCGGCTGCTCATGCACGGTCAGGCCGGATTCGGTCAGCCGCTCGGCGATATTGCCCCGGCTGTGTTCCCCCCGAATGTGCAGCAATGGGGTCTGCGGCCTGATTTGCAGCAGATTTCCCATCAATTCCTCTGCCGTCTGCCCCGCCATCCGGGCAGTCCATCCTGCGGACAGGGCCGCGGACGTTGTTGCGGGACCGACGCAAAAGGCGGGAAGGTTCCGCGTTACGCCCAGCGACGCCGCAGCATTTACCCCGTTTGCGGAGGTGAAGATCAACCCGCGCATTCCCTTTGTGTCAACCTGAACGGCAAGCGGCCTGATATCCAGAATCGGGGAGTAAATCACTTGAACCCGCGATCTGACGCGGTTTGGCAACTGCGCAACAAACCTTTCGGATGCGGCATGAGGGCGGGTCATCAACAAATACAACTATCGGCGCCTTCGGCCTTGGGATTGTTTGCGTCCGCGCAGGGTGATACCCCGCTTTGCAATCATGATGCAACGGATCAGGCCAATGGTGCAAACACTTACCGTTCTGGGGCTGGAAAGCAGCTGCGACGATACGGCCGCCGCCGTGGTGCGCCAGACGGAGGGTGCGCGGGCCGAAATCCTGTCCTCTGTCGTGCATGGCCAGACAGAGCTTCACAGCGCCTTTGGCGGCGTCGTGCCGGAAATCGCCGCGCGGGCCCATGCTGAAAAGCTGGATGTTTGCGTGGCGCAGGCCCTGAACGAATCCGGCCTGAACCTTCGCGATATGGACGCGATTGCGGTGACCGCCGGCCCGGGACTGATTGGCGGGGTAATCTCGGGTGTCATGTGCGCCAAGGGGTTGAGTGCTGCAACAGGCATACCCCTGATTGGGGTCAACCACCTTGCCGGGCATGCCCTGACACCGCGCCTGACGGACAGCATTGCATTTCCTTACCTGATGCTTCTGGTGTCGGGCGGGCATTGCCAATATTTGATCGCCCATGGCACGGAGCATTTCACCCGTCTGGGCGGCACGATCGATGACGCGCCAGGGGAAGCGTTCGACAAGACCGCCCGATTGCTGGGACTGCCGCAACCCGGCGGCCCCTCGGTCGAGGCTGAAGCCCGTATGGGCAACCCGGACCGGTTCCGCTTTCCCCGGCCCTTGCTGGATCGTCCGGGCTGTGATCTGTCATTCTCGGGCCTGAAAACCGCATTGATGCGCATGCGGGACCAGATCGTGAGTGAAAAAGGCGGCCTGACCCGTCAGGACCGCGCCGACCTGTGCGCGGGCTTCCAACAGGCCGTCGTCGATACTCTGGCGGAGAAGACCCGTCGGGCGATTACCCACTATCTCGGCGAAAAGCCATCTGAACCTGTCATTGCAGTGGCAGGGGGTGTCGCGGCCAACAGGGCAATTCGGGCAGCGTTAGAGACTGTTTCCGCGGAAACCGGCGCCCGGTTCACGGCACCCCCAATGAACCTGTGCACGGACAACGCGGCCATGATCGCCTATGCCGGGCTGGAACGGTTCCGCAGTGGCGCACTTGATGGAATGGACCTGACCGCCCGCCCGCGGTGGCCATTGGACCAAACCAGCCCGGCCATGCTGGGAAGTGGCAAGAAGGGCGCCAAAGCATGAGCGTTTCGGTCCTAGGCTCCGGCGCGTTTGGTACAGCGCTGGCCGTGTCACTTGCCGGGAATGGGCCTGTGACGCTCTGGTCGCACTCGCAGGATCAGGCGCGGGCCATGCAGGACGGGCGCGAGAACGCGAAACGCCTTCCCGGCATTCAGCTCGGTCCGAATATCGCCGTGACGTCGGATATCAAAGTCGCTACCGGCAACGATGTTCTGTTGCTGGCCGTACCCATGCAGCAGCTTCGCGCAGTCATCACGGAACATGCACCTTTGTTGCGGCACAAGACGCTTGTGGCCTGCTGCAAGGGGATTGAACTGACAACCGGGCTTGGACCGGTTTCGGTCATCCGCCGGACCGCCCGGGATGCAAGGCCCGCCTTGCTGACCGGTCCCAGCTTTGCCGACGACATCGCGCGCGGCTTGCCCACCGCGCTGACGCTGGCCTGCGATGAGGATGAACCGGGCCAGCACCTGCAACACGCGCTTACAACGACCAACCTGCGCCTGTATCGGACAACTGATCTGATCGGCGCCGAATTGGGTGGGGCGCTCAAGAACGTGATGGCCATCGGTTGCGGGGCCTGTATCGGCGCCGGTCTTGGCGACAGCGCTCGCGCGGCGCTGATGACACGGGGGTTCGCGGAAATGCAGCGCTTCGCGGCCATGCGCGGCGCACGGCCCGAGACCTTGATGGGCCTGTCGGGATTGGGGGATCTGGTCCTGACATGTTCATCCGAGTTGTCGCGAAACTATCGTTTTGGCCTTAGTTTGGGCCGAAACGAAAGTTTCGACCCCGGAACAACCGTGGAAGGTGTGGCCACTGCAAAAGCCATGTCCGGCATTGCCCGGGCCGAGGGGCTGGACATGCCCATCAGTACAACAGTGGCGGAACTCAGCCATGGTGAATACAGTGTAACCAAGGCGATTCAATCGCTGCTCAATCGCCCTTTGAAGGAGGAATAATATGCTGATCGCTCTGATCGCCCGCGACAAGGACGGGGCGCTGCAAACGCGACTGGACAATCGTGCTGCGCACCTGGCCTATATCGAAGAAACCGGCGTTGTGGCCCAGGCCGGTCCGCTTCTGAACGGCGACGCGATGATTGGTTCGCTGATCATTCTGGAAGTTGAAGATCTGGCGGCCGCGCAAAGCTGGGCCGACAACGATCCCTATGCCAAAGCCGGGTTGTTCAAATCGGTCGAACTGGTTCCCTGGAAGAAGGTAATCGGCTGATGGCGTATTGGCTGTTCAAATCCGAAGCTTCCACCTGGAGCTGGGATCAACAGGTCGCCAAGGGCGAGACCGGCGAGGAATGGGACGGCGTGCGCAACTACCAGGCCCGCAATTTCATGCGTCAGATGGCCTTAGGCGATCGCGGCTTTTTCTATCATTCGCAGAAAGACAAGGCCATTGTCGGCATCGTCGAAGTCTGTGCCGAGGCGCACCCCGATAGCACGACGGATGACGACCGTTGGGATTGCGTAGATATCAAAGCCGTTCGCCCTTTCGAGACTGCAGTCACACTGGATCAGATCAAGTCGGATGAGCGTCTGGCCGAAATGGTTTTGGTCAAAAACTCCCGACTTTCCGTGCAACCGGTCACGGAATCGGAATGGGACGCCATTTGCGCGTTGGGGCAAACCCGCCCTGATTGAAACGCTTCTTGGGCCTAAACCTTCTCAAGCGACCTCCAAAATGCTATAACCCAATGGAATTCGCCTGTTGGGGGCATCTCGGTTGTGGTTTTGGCGATACCTTAATTTCTGGTGTTGTTTGTTCATAGTTTGATCTTGTTCGAAAGTCTGAGCCCATGTCTGACGCCAGAGGCAGTACTGGGAAGTCCAAGCCGCGAAACCCAAAAAATTGGGAGGCGCGACTTGAAGAGGCGCGAAAGCAGCGGCGGAAGGCGCTGGCGCGTACGAATGGGTCAGCCCCCAGGAATGGCGTAGCCAAAATTCCAACTGTCGCACGATCAAAGGATATTGCGCAGGCAATCCCGGAACCTGCGCCCGATCCAGCGGTTTCGGAACCTGTCCATCCGGAAGTTCGACCAAATAAGAAACGCAATCGCGGCACGACAAGGCTCCTGCTTGTTGTGCTTATCGCAATGACATGCGGCGCGGCCCTGCAATGGGGCGGCGCCAAGGTCACCACCAAATGGTCTCAGGCTGCTGAAGATGAAGCCATTCTGGACGCGGCGCTGGGCGATCCCGATTTGCCCGCTGAGGTTGCTGCCCCCGAGAATGAGCCTCCGGTCAGGATTGCCGCACCGGACACTATTGCAACTGAACCGCCGGCCTCCCGAAAAAAGGTGTACCCGCGAAGCCAAGTGGCCAGCATCAACCTTCCCGGAGCGGAACTGATGCCCCTTCAACGAGGGAGCCCTGCCTTTTCCAACAGTGTTGCACAGCTGGATCCCAAGTTGTCTGCCCTGTCTGAAGAAGCGCAAAGCGTGCCTGCGCCTCAGGAAGACCAGAGTCCCCCGACCGATCAAGTCGAAGCAGTCGTGGTCGAAACCCCGGTCGTCGAAGACGCCATTGTAGAAGCCGCAGTTATCCAAGACGCAGTTGTTGAAGACCCAGTGGTTCAAGACGCAGTTGCAGAAGATGCAGCAGCCCCAGACGCAGTTATCGATGATGCGGAAGTCGCAAAAACAGAGGTTGAAAACCTGCCCGATGAACCGCAGGTCAGCTTGGTGGCGTTGAACCCTGATCCGCCAGTCAGCACGATTGCCGAGCTTGCATTGCCCGATGAAGTACTGCCTGATTTAAAACCGGAACTGGATATCGAGGTCGCGCTGATTGTGCCGACCCGAGTTTCAGAGGATGCGCGAAACGTGGCGCTGAAAGTTCTGGCCGACGGTGAAGCCAATGTGGTGGCGTCAGCCCGGGTGGGATATTCGGTCAAGGAAACCCAGGTTCGGTTCTATCACCCGAACGATGCGGAAATGGCGGCACTGACTGCGAAAGCCCTGGGAGCAATTTCCCGAGACTTTACGGATTCCAACGTGAAAACCAGGCCCGGCCGCATTGAGGTGTATCTGGCTGGACGTGGCGGCGGCAGCAGCAAAAGCGATGGCGACGAAAAACAAACCAGATTTGACCAGTTCATCGCCCGCCTGTTGGGCGGCGCAAACTGAAATATGCGGGAAGGTTCCGACGATGCAGAACCTTCCCTACCCCACGTGCTCCCAACTCACCACACGTGTATAGAATTCTTGGCTCTGACCGTCCTGGTCCTGAACTGAATCTACCCGGTTTCTTGCAGGTCGTTCAACAATCAAGTGTTTAGAATATAAGTAAAACTAAGCACACCCGCCGTAAGATAAGCGGGTGTCGATTCCCGTTCAGGCGCAATCAGATTCGGAATCCGGGATCAGCCGTAGACCGACTCTTTGCCGAAATGCTTGGTCAGCATGTAATAGACGACGGCTCGGTATTTGTTGCGCTCGGACATGCCATAGGTTTCCATGGCCTTGTTGATCGCTTCCATCAGTTCCGGACCATCGGACAGGCCAAGTTTCTTGATCAGGAAATTGTTCTTGACTGTTTCCAACTCGCTTTCCTGGCTGGCAGCCACGGTCGCGGCGTCTGCGTCATAAATGGCGGGACCACATCCAATCGTAACCTTGGTCAGCAGGTCCATGTCCGGGTCCATGCCGCATTTGGATTTCAGGTCATCGGCATACTTGGCGATCAGGTCGTCGCGTTTTCCCATTTTCGTCTCCTGTTAGATGTTCATGTCCTGTCCATTCAGCACAGCACATACGGTAGCGGGCGTGGAGATTTGCACAAAGGGAAAAAAACCGCGCTTTCCCCCCTAAGGTAAACGCCGTTGGATGAGCAGGGGTTGATCGAAACGCGGCTTTTATTTAACATATCTGTTAAATAATGAAAGCGGAGGTAGCAATGACCGTATCCCTGCCAAACGAAAGTCCCGAATATCGCAATGCCAGGAATGCTTTGTTGACGGCTGAAACCGAGCTAAGAGCGCAAATCGAATCCGTCGCCGCCATGCGACGCGGCCTGCCAAAAGGCGGGCAAGTTCCAGACGACTATGCGTTCAGGTCGCTGGACGGTGAGGCCGCGAAGATGTCTTCATTGCTTGGGGAACATGACACACTTGCCATCTATTCTCTGATGTACGGGCCGAATGCCACCAGCCCTTGCCCGATGTGTTCGGCATTTCTGGATGGGCTGAACGGGCAAGTCACCCATATCCGAAGGAAAATATCGATTCTGGTCGTAGCCGAGAATACGCCTCAGAAGCTGGCAGCGTTAAAGACGCAGATGGGCTGGAATGACCTGCCCTTGTTTTCAGCGCTTGGTACGGGATACCAGCGTGACTATCTGGCTGAAACGGAAGACGGTAATCAACTGCCGATCCTGAACGTGTTTCAACGGGACCAGGACGGTATTCATCATTTTTGGGGATCCGAGCTGTTCTTTGAGCCCAGCGACTGGCATCCGCGGCACATAGATGCGGCATGGCCGCTTTGGAACATCCTGGATTTCACACCACAGGGTCGTGGAGATTTCATGCCGCTACTGCGCTGAAACAAAAACGGCGGCCAGAGCGACCGCCGTTTTCCTGAGTTTCGCCGCAATCAGTAGCGGTAATGCTCGGGCTTGTAGGGACCTTCCGGTTTTACGCCGATATACGCCGCCTGCTCGCTGTCCATCTGGGTCAGCTTCACACCGATCCGGTCCAGATGCAGGCGCGCAACTTTCTCGTCCAGATGCTTGGGCAGGATGTAGACTTCGTTTTTGTATTGGTCACCCTTGGTGAACAGTTCGATCTGCGCCAGAACCTGGTTGGTGAACGAGGCCGACATCACGAAAGACGGGTGGCCGGTGGCGTTGCCGAGGTTCAGCAGGCGACCTTCGGACAGCAGGATGAGACGGTTGCCCGAGGGCATCTCGATCATGTCCACCTGTTCTTTGATGTTGGTCCACTTGTGGTTTTTCAGGCTGGCCACCTGAATTTCGTTGTCGAAGTGGCCGATGTTGCCGACGATGGCCATGTCCTTCATCTCGCGCATATGCTCGATGCGGATCACGTCCTTGTTGCCGGTGGTGGTGATGAAGATATCTGCCGATGCAACTTCGTCTTCCAGCAGGGTCACTTCAAACCCGTCCATGGCGGCCTGCAGCGCGCAGATCGGATCAACTTCGGTGACTTTCACTCGGGCGCCTGCACCGCGCAGCGAAGCCGCCGAACCTTTGCCTACGTCGCCATATCCGCAGACCACGGCGACCTTGCCGGCCATCATGGTGTCGGTGGCGCGGCGAATGCCGTCGACCAGCGATTCCTTGCAGCCATATTTGTTGTCGAACTTCGACTTGGTGACCGAGTCGTTCACGTTGATCGCCGGGAACGGCAGATGGCCGTCTTTCACCAGCTGATACAGGCGATTCACGCCGGTGGTGGTTTCTTCGGACACGCCCTGGATCTGGTCGCGCATCTTGGTAAACCAGCCCGGGCTTGCGGCCATGCGCTTGGCGATCTGCTTCTTGATCACCTCTTCCTCTTCGGAAGACGGCACAGGGATGATGTCCTCACCCGCTTCGGCACGGGCACCCAGCAGGATGTACAGCGTCGCATCGCCGCCATCGTCCAGGATCATGTTGGGGCCATCTTCGAACAGGAAGGATTTGTCCAGATAATCCCAGTGCTCTTCCAGTGTCTGCCCCTTGATGGCGAAGACGGGTATACCCGCCTCGGCAATCGCGGCGGCTGCGTGATCCTGGGTCGAGAAGATGTTGCACGATGCCCAGCGCACATCGGCGCCCAGCGCAACCAACGTTTCGATCAAAACGCCGGTCTGAATGGTCATGTGCAGCGAACCGACAATGCGCGCACCGTTCAGCGGCTTGGCTTCGCCATATTCCGCACGCAAGGCCATCAGGCCCGGCATCTCGGTTTCGGCAATATCCAGCTCCTTGCGGCCAAACCCGGCCAATGAAATGTCTTTGACGATATAGTCCCCGGCCATCAGGTACTCCACTCCGGTAAATCACGAACCGGAGTGCCCTAGCATTCCTTTATGCAGGTGGCAACTTGGATAGCCGGAAACAGGGAGTTATGCCGTCAAAATCAGCTTGGCGTACCCTCAGGCTTGATAATCGGGATCGCCTCGAAGAAATCTGTGCCAACGGCGACAATACAGGTAATGCCATTGGCCTGTGTCACCAGAACGGTATAGCTGCCTGTTTCCTTTGAGGTCCAGACCTCCATGACCGATTGCGCACCGCGCGATTTCTGCAAACCGCCAAAGGCGAGTTCCTCGGCATATTTGTCCTGCAGATTGGAAATCACGTGTTCGCGCACTGCGCAGCTTTGGGCCAACACCGGCGGCGCTGTCGCGGCCATGCCGAATGTCAGGGCTATTGAGAACAATCGCTTGAACATGACAAGCTCCTTTCGTTACGGGTTTCGCTACGAGAGGGGCACACCGGGAGGAGCGCGTGCCCCCCTCAGTTCTTTATGTCGGGATTGACTGTCATTCCTTCAAAGCACGAATGCTCAAGAAAACGTTGGCAGCCAGTGATCCAGACAGGTACATCATACCCTAAAAATGAGGCGCAATCGCGGCGGGTCGCGAGAGGTATGGTATTATGGCAACACAACCCCGGGCATGGCAGAGAATGCTGTCAGGTCGGCGTCTGGATCTGCTGGATCCGACGCCCGTGGACATTGAAATCGAAGATATCGCCCACGGACTTGCGTTTGTGGCCCGCTGGAACGGGCAGACGGACGGAGATTTCGCCTATTCCGTGGCCGAACATTCGCTGTTGGTCGAAGAGCTTTTTGGCCGGATTGTCCCCAAGGCACCGGCAAAATGGCGGCTGGCTGCTTTGTTACATGATGCGCCCGAATATGTGATCGGAGACATGATTTCCCCGGTGAAATCCGCCGTGGGTCCGGATTACGGCGCGCTGGATGATCGACTGGCTGCGGCCATCCACATCCGGTTCGGCCTGCCTGCCGAGGTGCCGAAAACAGTGAAACGGCAGATCAAAAAGGCCGACAAGATCAGCGCCTGGATGGAGGCAACCCAGATCGCGGGGTTTTCCGAGGCTGAGGCGACGAAGTTCTTTGGGCGACCGGATAGGGCGGTCATAGAAGGTTTGGAAATCCGGTTGCGCCCGGCGGTTGAGGTTCGGCGGGCGTATTCTGCGCGTCACGAGGAACTTTTAAAGAAACTGTAGCCCAAATCCCCGTATTCCACCTGGAACTTCAAGGGAAAGTGTCAGGTTCTCCAAACTGGTTTAAACCACTCTCGCTTGGCTGAATGTAGAAGTAGATCAAAACCAAGGTTCCGATCAGCGGAATGAAGGCAATCAATAACCACCAAGCGGTTCGCCCGATGTCGTGCAAACGTCTGGCCCCGATCGCCACATTGGGAAGCAACAGCCCAAGTGACACCAAAACTGAGAGCGGCTGGCCCGCGCTCGGTTCAAACGCGCCAAATCCAAGCATCGGCGCGATCAATGCACCATCGACAATTCGCGTCACCAAAAGAACAAGAAATACGGCCAGGACCCACCACCAAAAGGTCGCGCGCGAAGCGCGACCGTGGAAGTTGGCGTAATTTGACAGTGCCCGCCGAAATGCCGTCGAAAGATTATTCATGCCGCCCTCCGCAATTGGGCGGTATTCACATATCACTTTTTCTTGTTATTTGATATGCAGCCGTCTGTGCGGCCGCCGACAAACCTATACGTACGCGCCCGCCGAATAAGTCAGTTCGTACGAGTGGCTATAAAGTTCAAATACGTTCCCAAACGGGTCTTCCATGTAGACCATTCGATACGGCTTTTCGCCAGGATAGTATTTTCGGATCTGGCTCATGCGTTGTTTTCCGCCTAACTCTTCTATGATCTTAACCCGCTCTTCCAGATTGGCGTCTTGCACGCAGAAATGAAAAAGACCGCGACGCCAATACTCAAACGGCCGTTCCTCTTCGATCGTGTTCGGAAACTCAAAGAGTTCAATGCCGGTTCCATCCCCCATCGACAGGTGGGCAATGCGGAATGAACCCCAGCCTTCACCAAAAACATCGTCACACATCTGGCCTATGGCGCTGTCGTCATGCAGCACTTCGGTGGGTTCCATGAGGACATAAAGCCCAAAGGCCTTGGAGTAGAACTCGACCGCTTTTTCAAGGTCCGGAACGGTTATTCCGATGTGGGAAAATGTTAGTGCAGACATCTTTGGAAACTCCTCGTTCAACAGCAAACAAGAGGAAGGGTATCAGCAGCCCTTGCCAATACCTTCCGAAATAGTGCGCTTGTTTGAGTTTCCACATCCAGAGAAGGGAGAATGCCAGCTTAGGTTCGATCTTAACGCGGGCTGCGCTTCGCCAAAATCCGCTGCAATGTCCGGCGGTGCATGTTCAGCCGCCGTGCAGTCTCGGATACGTTCCGGTCGCACAGTTCATACACCCGCTGGATATGCTCCCAGCGGACGCGGTCCGCGCTCATGGGGTTTTCCGGCGGCGGGGGCAGTTCGTCGCCCTTGGCCAGCAATGCGTTGGTGATGTCGGTTGCATCGGCAGGTTTCGACAAATAGTCGGTCGCGCCGATCTTGACGGCTGCAACAGCCGTCGCAATCGCACCGTACCCAGTCAGAACAACAACCCGGCTGTCCGGGCGTTTTTCTCGCAGCACTTCGACCACATCCAACCCATTGCCATCTTCGAGCCGCAGATCGACAACCGCAAAGGCCGGGGGCCGAGCGGTGGAAATGGCGCGGCCTGCGGCGACGGAACCTGCGGTTTCAACTTCGAATCCGCGTTTTTCCATTGCTTTGGCCAGACGTCTCAGGAACGGCTCGTCATCATCGACCAGAAGCAATGATTTATCGGGCCCGATATCATACTGAGGACTGTCCGCCATATTCCGCTCTTTCCGCTGTTTCCTGCCTTCGGCCTAGCACTAAGTCATAGCAGCGCCATGACAAAGGTCAAACCGATCACGTCTGATCCAGAAAGCAGCCGACCTTGTCAGCAATCTGCTCCGCAGTGTCGTCACGTTTGAAAAACTCAAGGAACCCATCCTCGGGCGTGACCAGATAGGTAAAGGTCGAATGGTCGACCAGGTAATACTCGTCACTTTTGTCCTGCGCCTTGTAATAGGTCTTGTAGGCCTTGCTGGCGGCCTTGACCTGTTCGGGCGAGCCGGTCAGCGCGATCATCCGTTCATGCAGGTTGAAGGCATAATCCCCGACCACTTGGGGCGTGTCGCGATCCGGGTCGATCGAGATGAACAGGGGTGTCACGGACCGCCCGCGCTCGGCCAGGATGTCGATCGCTTCGGCATTGCGCGACATGTCGAATGGGCAGACGTCGGGGCAGAACGTATATCCGAAATAGACCAGTGTTGGTTCGGTGATCACATCCTTGTCGGTGACGGTATCGCCATGCGCGTTCACCAATTCAAACGGCCCGCCAATGGCTGCTGCGCCACCGGCGATCTGGCTGGACCGGCATTGGGCAAACTTGTCGTCCGACGCTGAACCCTGCACC
The DNA here is from genome assembly GCF_056536425.1 of Ruegeria sp. D1(2025). Classification (NCBI taxonomy): domain Bacteria; kingdom Pseudomonadati; phylum Pseudomonadota; class Alphaproteobacteria; order Rhodobacterales; family Roseobacteraceae; genus Ruegeria; species Ruegeria sp. D1(2025). Next base: position 170,011 of record NZ_JBQFPO010000003.1, read on the forward strand.
AGCAGCCAGACGGCGCCCAATCCAACGGCAAGAATGACGGTAGCGAGAATGGCGTAAAGGCGGATCATGACGTTATCCTGATACCAGAGGGGTTGTTGATCGTTTCGGTCGGGACACCTATCAACATGAGGAACCGGTGCAATAGGACATAATTGACCCATGGCAGATTCCAACATCACCTTTTGGCATGGTCAGGAACGCAGCAGCTGGATCCGGTTGCGCACCCTGATACTGTTGCGCTGGGTCGCCATCGTCGGACAGATCACGGCGATCACCGTGGCGCAGCAAACCTATCATGTGCAGCTCGAGGCCGGTTTGTGCTACCTGGCCATAGGCGTTTCGGTCATGGGCAACCTGACCGCCATTCTTCTGTTTCCCCGCAGCAAACGCCTGTCGGAGTTTGAGAACTTTCTGATGGTGCTGTTCGATCTGCTGCAACTGGCCTTCCTGTTGTACCTGACCGGCGGGCTGAACAATCCGTTCGCCTTGCTACTGGTCGGCCCGGTGACGATCTCGGCCAGTGTCATGAGCACCCGTTCCACCCTGATTGTCGGGGCCGTGGCAATCGTCCTGACCACGCTGCTGGCCGAGTTTCACCTGCCCTTGCGCACCAATCTGGGGCTCGAATTGCGAATCCCCGATATCCTGCTGTTCGGCAACTGGGCGGCGATCGTGATCGCCATCGTTTTTCTTGGCGCGTATTCGCACCGGGTCAGTTCCGAGGTGCAGTCCATGTCCGAGGCGCTTTCGGCCACGCATATGGCCCTGGCGCGTGAACAAAAACTGACGGATCTGGGGGGTGTCGTGGCTGCTGCGGCACATGAGCTGGGTACGCCGCTTGCCACGATCAAACTGACAAGTTCCGAGCTTTTTGAAGAGCTGGACGACAGGCCGGATCTCAAAGAAGACGCCGCCCTGATCCGCGAACAGGCCAACCGGTGCCGCGATATTCTGCGCAACATGGGTCGGGCGGGCAAAGACGACCTGCATCTGCGCCAAGCGCCGCTTTCGACCGTCACTTTTGAAGCGGCAGAGCCGCATATCAACCGGGGCAAACAAGTGCATTTTGCCGAAGGTCCTGCACAGGGTGGCGATGTCCAGCAGCCCTCGATCCTGCGAAAGCCCGAGATCATCCACGGATTGCGCAACCTAATTCAGAACGCAGTGGATTTCGCCCGCGCCAATGTCTGGGTCGAGGCCGAGTGGACCGAAGACAGGATTACCGTCAACATCATGGATGACGGGCGCGGATACCCCTCGCAGATGATCGGACGCATCGGTGATCCGTTCATGCGGCGGCGCAGGACCGAAACCGATCAGCGGACCCGACCGGAATACGAGGGGATGGGTCTGGGTCTGTTCATCGCGAAAACCCTGCTCGAGCGCAGCGGGGCAGAGCTGGAATTTGCCAACGGATCCGACCCCTACCAGTCACTGACCGACAATCCCGAACGGCGGGGTGCCATCGTCAAAGTATCGTGGCCGCGCAACCTGATTGACGCGCAGACCGGGGATACGCCGGTACCGTCCGGGCTCAACCAGCCGATCGAGGTGTGAGTTAAGAAACCGTTAACCAATCAAGACCATAGTCCGGCCCAACTTTACTGGTGTCGGAGATCATATGGCCGACTGGATCATCCTTGTCGCAATCAGTCTGGTTTCATCCTGTTTCGCAGTGCAGTGGCTGTTGCCCCGCAAGGCGCAATACGATGCCAGTTTCGGGTTGGCTTCGCCTTCGTCTTTGTTCGACACCGTCTTCCTGTTTGACGAAAGTCGCCTGATCAGCCACTCGGACATCGCTTTGACAGGGTTCGACAAAGTCGCCGAGTGGGGCGATCTGCGCCGGTTGCTGCATCGGGATTTCCCAAGCTTTCCCGAAACGCCGGATTGCGTCCGAAGCGCCGGGACGCTGGTGGTCCCGGCGATCGATTGCACGGTCGGGCGCGAGGTGGTGTGTGAATGGATCGACGGCGTTGTGCGGGTTCAGCTGCGGGAACAGTGCAATGCCGCCACCCATGTAAGACGCGACGCCAATGACCCGATCCGACTTGCCATGGACCAGGCCCCGTATCCGGTTTGGCTGCTGGATCATCAGGCCAGCGTCCGGTGGTGCAACGCAGCCTATGTTTCACTGGTTCGAAAAGTACGCGGGCAGGATGCCGATTTGACGGACCCTCTGTTTCAAACGCTGGCCGACGATACGCGCCTGAATACCAGGATCCGGGTTTTTGCAGACGTCAAAGAAAGTGACAGCAAGCTTTGGTTCGATCTGACGCTGGTCGATCACGCCGAAGGGCGGCTGTGCTATGCCGTTGACATAAACGCCATTGTCGCCGCCGAAAACACGCAGCGCAAATTCGTTCAGACGATGACCAAGACCTTTGCCCAGCTGTCCATCGGCCTGGTCATCTTCGACCGCAACCGGCAACTGGCCCTGTTCAATCCGGCCCTGATCGACCTGACCACCCTGCCCCCGGATTTCCTGAGTTGCCGCCCCAGCCTGTCAAGTTTCTTTGACCGTCTGCGCGATCAACACATGATGCCCGAACCCAAGAATTACCGCAGCTGGCGCCGCCAGATGAATGATCTTCTGGAAGCCGCCGAGGATGGGAATTATCAGGAAACATGGTCTCTGCCCTCCGGGTCCGTCTATTCGGTCAGCGGGCGACCTCATCCTGACGGGGCGGTTGCATTTCTGTTCGAGGATATCACCGCGGAAATCACGTTGACCCGAAGGTTCCGTTCGGAAATGGACCTGATGCAATCGATCCTGGACAAGCTTGCAGATGCAATTGCGGTGTTTGCCGATGACGGGACGCTGGCCTGCACGAATGATGCCTATCGCGTGTTGTGGCAGGACACAGGCCAGACCGGGTTCGAGCCGGAATCCGTTCTTGAGGTCACACGGAGATGGCAACAACGCTGCACCGCAACGCCCTTGCTGGGCGAGATCCGTGATTTTGTTGAAATGCGAGACAATCGTGCCGAATGGTCCGGCGAGCTGTTCATGCGCGACGGAACGCACATCCTTTGCACCGTCAGTCCGATGCAGAATGGCGCAACCATCGTGCGCTTTGCGGACGGGAAAACCGTCAGCAAGCCTATGGTGCGACAACAGATCAGCGCCTGAACCGGGTTGCAGCCGAACGGGCGCAGGTTCATTGTGGCGCCATGACACGAACCCCACTCTCGATCACCTTGAATTCGCCGGAAGAAACTGCGGATTTCGCAACCCGGGTCGCAACCGGCTTGGCGCCGGGCGACACCCTGTTGCTGGAAGGTGAGATTGGCGGCGGCAAGACTCATTTTGCCCGCAGTCTGATCCAGTCCTTGATGGATGTACCCGAAGACGTACCCTCGCCGACTTTCACGCTGGTTCAGGCCTATGACACCCCGGCCGGAGAAATTTGGCATTGCGATCTGTATCGGTTATGTGCCGTTGAAGAGATCGAGGAGCTGGGCCTGACCGAGGCATTCGACACTGCAATCTGCCTGATCGAATGGCCCGAGAAACTGGGTCCGCTTATGCCTGACGCGGCCCTTGCGTTGAAATTTCATACCGACCCTGATTTACCCGACACAAGACACCTGACCCTGTCCTGGTCCGACCCGAAATGGGCACCCAAACTGGAGACCGCCGCATGACCAACCGCGCAGTGCTGGCCAAAGCACTGATTGAGCAAACACCCTGGGCCAACGCCTCACGCGCAGCATTGGCAGGTGATGCGTCCAATCGCCGTTATGAACGCCTGACAGACCCGGATACCGGGCGCACGGCCGTGTTCATGGACGCCCCACCGGACAAGGCCGAGGATGTCGCGCAATTCGTGCGCGTTGCGGAATATCTGCGGTCAAACGGTTTGAACGCACCCGAAATCTATGCCGAAGACATGGAATTCGGATTTCTGCTGCTCGAGGATCTGGGCGACGATCTGTTCGCCCGTGTTCTGGAAAAGAACCCCAAACAGGAACTTGCCTTGTACGAGGCCGCAACCGACGTTCTGATCCATCTTCACAACGCGCCGACACTGTCTTTGCCGTCTTACGGGCCCTCGCTGATGACCGAGCTGGCCGCGTTGTCCTTTACCAAATATGCACGAGGTATTCTGGGTTCGCATGACGAAGACGCGCGCGACCTGTTTGAACGCCGGTTCCAGGATATCCTGCACCGCGAAACTTCGGGCGCGAAAGTGGTTGTGTTGCGGGACTATCATGCAGAAAACCTGATCTGGATGCCCGATCGGGACGGTTTGCACAAAGTGGGTTTGCTGGACTTCCAGACCGCCATGCTGGGCCATCCCGCCTACGATCTGATGTCGCTGTTGCAGGATGTGCGCCGTACAGTCTCGCCGGGTACCGAAATGCGCATGGTCAACCGCTATATCGCCGCAACCGGAATGGATGATCACGATTTCCGCACCGCGTACAGCGTTCTGGGGGCGCAGCGGAACCTGCGCATTCTGGGCGGATTCGCGCGTCTGGCGACCGAATATGGAAAACCGCACTATGTCGATCTGATCCCGGCCACGTGGTCGCATCTGATGCGGGACCTCGAGCACCCGGCGCTGGTATCAGTGGCTGATCTGCTGCGCGAATCCCTGCCTGCGCCGACACCCGAAAACCTGGCCAGGTTAAGACCTCAATGACCCGACCGCCCGAAGCTGTCATGCTGTTCGCCGCCGGGTTTGGCACCCGTATGGGGGCATTGACCAAGGACCGGCCCAAACCGCTGATCGAAGTTGCCGGCAAACCGCTGATCGATCACGCACTGGATCTGGTTAACGATCTTGGCCCCCAGCGTGTCGTTGCCAATCTGCACTATCATGCGGATCAGCTCGCGGCGCACCTGGCTCCTCGGGGGGTTTTATTGTCACGGGAATCGCCCGAAATACTGGAAACCGGTGGCGGATTGCGGGCGGCTTTGCCTTTGTTAGGGTCTGATCCGGTGTTTACTCTAAACACCGATGCAATCTGGTCGGGGCCGAACCCGCTGACATTGCTGCGCGCGGCGTGGAACCCTTACCGGATGGACGCGCTTTTGATGTGTATTCCGATCGCGCAGACAATCGGACATTCAGGATCGGGCGATTTTTCGGCAGACGAAGCAGGGCGCATTACGCGCGGCGGAAGGCTGGTATATGGGGGTGCTCAGATCCTTCGAACGGACGGTTTGCATGGATTTCAGCAACCGGCCTTTTCGCTGAACCTGTTGTGGGATCAGATGCAACAGCGGGATCGCCTGTTCGCTCTGACCTATCCCGGTCGCTGGTGCGACGTTGGCCGCCCCGAAGGCATCGCAATGGCCGAAGGGTTGCTGGACAATGTTTGAACCCGGCATCCTGCCCCGTGTTTTTGCGGTTCCGCCCGGGGCAGACTTTCCAAAAGTGCTGGTGCAGGGGTTAGGGGCGCGCAGTGCGGATCTTCCGCCCGAAGCGCTGGCGCAGGTGCAACTGGTGGTAAATACCCGCCGCATGGCCCGCCGCGTGCGAGACTTGTTCGATCAGGGCCCGCCCTGCCTGTTGCCAAGAATCTCGCTGGTGACAGATCTGGGGGAATCGGTTGATCTGGCGCAGGTGCCTCCGGCCATTCCAGCGCTGCGTCGGCGACTGGAACTGACCCAACTGGTGGCGAAACTGCTGGACCAACAACCCGATCTGGCGGCAAGGTCTTCCGTCTTCGATCTGGCGGACAGTCTGGCCAGCCTGATCGACGAAATGCAGGGCGAAGGCGTTTCGCCCGACGCCATCCGGCAACTGGATGTCAGCGACATGTCCGGCCATTGGGCCCGCGCACAGCAATTCTTTGGCATCGCCGATCGATTCATCAACACCGGCGAAGACGCCCTGGACGCGCAGGCACGGCAACGGCGCGTCGTCAATAACCTGATTGACCGCTGGCGGAACGACCCGCCCGAACACCCCATCATTCTTGCCGGGTCAACCGGATCGCGTGGCACGACCCTGATGCTGATGGAAGCCGTCGCAAGGCTGCCACAAGGCGCGCTGATCCTTCCGGGCTTCGATTTCGATCAACCGAATGAAGTCTGGGAAGGACTGGATGAGGCGCTGACCTCGGAAGATCACCCCCAGTTTCGGTTTCGAAAGCTGATGACCCTGCTGGGTTTGACACCCGGCCAAATCACCAGTTGGACCGACGACCAGCCACCCTCACCCGCGCGCAACAAGCTGATTTCACTGGCATTACGCCCGGCACCGATCACCGACGCGTGGATGACTGAGGGCCCGCGACTGACCGATCTGGCCGGTGCAACACGGGATTTGACCCTTGTCGAGGCCGCATCCCCCCGGGGCGAAGCATTGGCCATCGCGCTGCGGTTGCGCGAGGCGGCGGAAACCGGCCAGACCGCCGCCCTGATCACACCTGACCGAATGCTGACCCGTCAGGTCAGTGCCGCGCTGGACCGCTGGAACATCCTGCCGGATGACAGCGCCGGCCTGCCCCTGCAACTGTCGCCGCCCGGCCGTTTTCTGCGCCACGTTGCCGGCTTGTTCGTCCGACGGCTTGAGGGTGAGGCCCTCCTGACCCTACTGAAACACCCGCTTTGTCATGATGGCGCCGAGCGAGGGGCGCATTTGCTTCATACCCGCGATCTGGAACTGGATCTGCGGCGGTACGGCCCGCCGTTCCCCGACAGTACCAGCCTGAGCGCATTTGTGATCCGCAAGGATGTTTCGGACGACTGGGTGCGCTGGGTCACCACTCATTTCTGCGATCAGGTGGTTGCAGGTGAGCGTCCGTTGGCGGAGTGGGTGGAAAACCTGCGCGCACTTGCCGAAGCGATTTCTGCGGGCAGTAAGGGCGACCCAGGCACATTATGGGACAAGAACGCTGGCCAAAAGGCCTTGTCCGTTTTGACCGCGCTGGAGAACGAGGCCCCATATGGCGGCCAGATGAACGCCCATGATTTCGCCGATCTTCTGGGCGCGTTGCTGGCAACGGAAGAGGTGCGCGACCGGGACGCGCCGCACCCTCATATCATGATCTGGGGCACCCTGGAGGCACGCGTGCAAGGCGCTGACCTGCTGATCCTTGGCGGGTTGAACGAAGGCAGCTGGCCCGAGGCCGCCGCCCCTGATCCGTGGTTAAACCGGCAAATGCGCAGTCAGGCCGGTCTGCTGCTGCCCGAGCGTCGCATTGGACTGTCAGCCCATGATTTCCAGCAGGCCGTCGGCGCGCCCGAAGTGTGGCTGACCCGGGCAACCCGGTCGGATGACGCGGAAACCGTCCCGTCGCGCTGGCTGAACCGCCTGACCAACCTGTTGCAGGGCCTGCCGGATCAGGGTGGGCCCGACGCCCTGGCCGAAATGCGGGCGCGCGGAAAGGGGTATCTGCGTTGGAGCGAAACGCTGGAACGCGCGCCCGATATCGCTTCGGCGCATCGCCCCTCGCCACGCCCCCCGGTTGCCGCACGTCCGCGCCGTTTGAGCGTCACCGAAATCAAGCGGCTGATCCGCGATCCTTATGCCGTGTACGCCAAACACGTGCTGCGGCTGAGGCCGCTGGACCCACTGGTACAGGCTCCGGACGCGTTGTTGCGCGGCATCGTCATTCACGAAATCCTGGAACATTTCATCGAAGACAGTGTTCTGGATTCCGCCTTGCTGACGCGCGAGAATTTCCTCAAACGCGCAGCGACGTTGCTGGAACAGCACGTCGCCTGGCCGACTGCGCGAAAACTTTGGCTGGCGCGTCTGGAAAGGATCGCCGACGCATTCCTGCTTGCCGAAACCGGGAGGCGAAGCGATGGTGGGCCAGTGGCCTTCGAAACGGCAATGAAGCTGGTTCTTGCACCGCTGGACTTCACGATCGCCGGGCGCGCCGACAGGATTGATCGCAACAGCCGCGGCGCCCTGCGCATCATCGACTACAAAACCGGTGTGCCGCCGACCGAAAGCCAACAGGCCAAATTCGACAAACAGCTTCTCATCGAGGCCGCAATGGCCGAGCAGGGCGGCATCGAAGGATTCGACCCCTTGCCAGTGGCCGAGGCGGCGTTCATCGGTATGGGCGGCACCTACAAAGAGGTGCCCGCGCCGCTGGCCAAGGAACCTGCCGACAAGGTTCTGGCCGAGCTGAAAGAGCTCATTTCAGCTTATTTAGAGCCTGATCAGGGCTTCTCGTCGCGTCGGATGCTGCACAAGGACACTGATATTGGCGATTATGATCATCTGGCGCGGTTCGGGGAATGGGATCGCACGGACGAAACGGTGCCCGAGGACCTGACATGAAAGCCCGCAACGATGCAACCGAACGGCAGGTGCAGGCCGCGCGACCCGATGCCTCGACCTGGCTTGCCGCCAACGCGGGGTCCGGCAAGACGCGGGTTCTGACCGACCGGGTGGCCCGGTTGCTGCTAGGCGGCGTGCAGCCGCAGCATATCCTGTGCCTGACCTACACCAAGGCCGCCGCCAGCGAGATGCAGAACCGGTTGTTCAAACGCCTTGGCGAATGGGCGATGTTGGGCGATTCGCCGTTGTTGGCGCAACTGACCGAACTGGGGGTTCCGGGCATCATTGACCCCGGGCGGCTGGCGCAGGCCAGAACCTTGTTCGCGCGTGCCATCGAAACACCTGGCGGGTTGAAGATACAGACGATCCACTCATTCTGCGCATCGCTTCTGCGGCGCTTCCCGCTTGAGGCTGGCGTCAGCCCCCAGTTTGCCGAAATGGAAGACCGCGCAGCCGCCCTTTTGCGGGAAGAAATCATCGAAGACTTTGCCGAAGATCCACAATCCGGGTTGGTCGAAGACATTGCCCGGTTTGTCACGGATACCGGTTTCGACAAGTTGACGGCCGCCATCACGCAAAAGAGGAACCTGTTTTCTCATCCTCTGGATTGGGACGCGCTGCTGAAACGCTTTGACCTGCCGCTTGGTTTCGACGACGACGCCCTGTCGCGCAGCGTCTTTCTGGGCGGTGAGGTCGATTTGATCCAGTCGCTACTGCCTGCGTTGACCGAAAGCGGCGGCAACAATGCCAAGGCGGCGGCCAAGCTTACAGGATTCACCGAGGCGCGGATTGGGAATCTGCCGCTACTGGAATCCGTTTTACTGACGGGAAAAGGCGCAAAGGAGCCCTTTGCCGCCAAAACCAACAGCTTCCCGACCAAGGCTCTGCGCGAGGGCGCCCTTGCGGACCGGATGCCACAGCTTGAGGCGCTGATGCTGCGTGTCGAAGCCGCGCGGGAAAAGCGGCTTGCATTGACGGCGGCGCAGAAATCGCGGGTTCTGCATCGTTTCGCAGCCGCGTTTCTGCCGGAGTACGAAAGACGCAAGCAATTGCGCGGCTGGCTGGACTTTGATGACCTGATCCTGCGCGCGCGCCAAGTGCTGAACGATCCTGCCGTGGCGGAATGGGTGTTGTATCGATTGGATGGCGGCATCGACCATATCCTTGTGGACGAGGCACAGGACACAAGCCCGGATCAATGGGATGTGGTTGAAAAACTGGCACAGGAATTCACCAGCGGGGAAGGGGCCCGGTCCGGGGTCGAACGTACGATTTTTGTAGTCGGTGACAAGAAACAGTCGATCTATTCCTTTCAGGGCGCCGACCCGCAGGCCTTTGACCGGATGCAGGCAGAATTTGGGCGAAAACTCCAGGAATCAGGCTCTAAACTGTGGGATTCCACACTTGAATTCTCGTTCCGGTCCTCCAGCGCCATTCTGACGCTGGTCGATATCCTGTTTAAAAACAAGACAGATGCAGGGTTTCACAAGGACTCGCTGCACCGCGCCTTCAAGACAGATCTTCCCGGTCGCGTCGATCTGTGGCCGGTCGTGGAAAAGGTCGAGGATGAAGAGGACGGCGACTGGACCGATCCGGTCGACCGGCCCGGCGCACGCCATCACACAGTCATTCTGGCGGAACAGGTGGCACATTCGATCAAGGGCATGATCGAAAGTGGTGAAACCATTCCGGAAGATGGCGAAGACCCAGGCAGCTTTGTACGTCGACGGATTGAACCGGGCGATTTCCTGATCCTGGTGCAGCGCCGCTCGGACCTGTTTGCCGAAATTATCCGCGCCTGCAAGGCACAGGGCTTGCCCATCGCCGGAGCGGATCGACTGAAGGTCGGGGCGGAACTGGCGGTCAGGGACCTTGCCGCGTTGCTGAGTTTTTTGGCCACGCCCGAAGACAGCCTGTCACTGGCCACGGTTCTGAAATCCCCGTTGTTTGGATGGTCGGAACAGCAGCTTTTTGATCTGGCGCACCGCCGGTCCGAGGAGTTTCTGTGGGCAGCGCTTCGCAGGCGGGCAGATGAGTTTCCTGAAACCAGTGCGGTTCTGAACGATCTTCGGGCTCAGATCGACTTTCTGCGCCCCTATGACCTGATCGAGCGTATCCTTACGCGCCATGATGGACGGCGCAAACTGCTGGGCCGTCTGGGGGCCGAAGCCGAGGACGGAATCAACGCGCTGTTGTCGCAGGCGCTGGCCTATGAGCGGACGGATATTCCCAGCCTGACCGGATTTCTGGTCTGGATGCAGACCGACGATCTGGAAATCAAGCGCCAGATGAGCGGTGTGGGCAACATGATCCGCGTTATGACCGTTCATGGCTCAAAAGGGCTGGAAGCCCCAATCGTGATCCTGCCGGACACCGGCAAGCGACAGCCGCCACGCGATGCCGAGATCATGGTCTCGGATGATTTGCCCTTGTGGAAAGTCCCCTCGGACGCATCGCCTGTGCTGATCTCGCAGGCGCGAAACACGGCGCGGGAACGGGAAGAAAATGAACGGCTGAGATTGCTCTATGTGGCTCTGACTCGGGCCGAAAAGTGGCTGATAGTGGCTGCGGCGGGCGATGTGGGACCGGCGGACGGCAGTTGGTATCAGATGGTCAAGGGCGCAATGGAACAGGCGGGCGCCACCCGGCTGCCGGGAACAGACACACTCAGGCTGGCGCATGGCGACTGGGACGGACTGGCTCTGACGGAACCGGAGCAGTACGTGGCAAGCACGACGGACTTGCCGCAGATGTTTCTGCAGCCCGCCGGGGAAGCACCCAAAACAGCGGAGACAATAAGCCCTTCTGATCTGGGCGGTGCCAAGGCTTTACCCGGCGATGCTGGTCTGGACGAAGACGCCGCCAAGCTGCGCGGGACGCAATTGCATCTGCTGCTCGAACACCTTCCATCCGTTTCTCAGGAACGCTGGGCTCAGCTTTGCGCACGCCTACTGCCTGATATGCACGAAGCGGAGAGGCTGGAGTTGATGGCAGAGGCAACGCGCGTGCTGACCTGCGACCAGCTATCCTTGGTGTTTGCGCCAGATACATTGGCCGAAGTTCCGATCTCGGGCGCATTGAACGGCCAACGGATGCACGGTGTCATTGACCGCCTGATCGTGACGGAAGCCGAAGTTCAGGCGATTGATTTCAAATCGAATTTCACTGTCCCTGACACTGCAGAGCAATGCCCCGAAGGCCTTTTGCGCCAAATGGGCGCCTATGCCTGCGCGCTCTCGCAGATTTATCCCGGGCGCACCATCCGTACCGCGATCCTTTGGACCCGGACCGCCCGGCTCATGTGGCTGCCACACGATCTTGTGACAGATGCTCTGACCCGCTCCCGCGTATCTTGACGTTGCCTGCATCGGCCCCTACGTTCTCAGCCCGAGTTTACCCCATTCAGGAGACAGAATATGTCGACCGTTGCCGTTACTGACGAGACCTTTGACGCCGAAGTCAAGAATTCGGATATCCCCGTTGTAGTAGATTTCTGGGCAGAATGGTGCGGACCCTGCAAGCAGATCGGTCCGGCCCTGGAAGAACTGGCTGCAGAATATGGCGGCAAGGTAAAAATCGCCAAAGTTGACGTGGACAGCAACCCGAACGCTGCCGCCGCCATGGGCGTGCGTGGTATTCCGGCCCTGTTCATTTTCAAGGACGGTCAGGTGGTATCCAACCGCGCTGGTGCGGCACCGAAGGCGGCGCTGCAAAGCTGGATCGACGAATCCATCTGACCCTGTGAATTTCGGCAGAAGACGCCCCGTTTCCGCGGGGCGTTTTTTTTGGCCATCTGGTCAGGAGGGGCTGCGATATTGTCAGCGCTTCCTGGACTGCCCGACATCGCACGACTGGATATTTGACCGATGCCCCGCAACTGTCACCAAAGGGCCATTGCACAGAACCGGCATCACTTGTCCTTACCTGAAAGGGCGTATTTCAATGCGTTAGCGCATCCGGTTTTCAGGGTGCCCTGGCCAAAAGTCTGACAGGAGGGTCGTCAAATATGGCAAAAACTCGGGTTCTGGTTGAATTCGGCATGGGGACGTCTTTGCGGCGCGAGGACTATACCGAGGCTGCGTTGCGGGCCATCAAGGATGCACTGTGGCACAACTCCGTCAATATGGCCGAGCTGTTTGATTTCCCAAAGCAAGCAATGATCATCGATGCGCAAATTGGTGTGCAGCAGCCGGACAAGGTCGACACCCAGATTCTGAAAGACGTGTTCCCTTACGGGCAGCCCAATATCACGGTGACGCATGGCGGTCTGGACATCGACAAACCGCATTCCGATGGCTGCACGGTCATCGCCAACGCGGCCGTCATCGTTTCCTTCGATATGGAGCCTGCGCAATGACCGAAAAACGCATCATTCTGGAAATGGGAACCGGAAATGACCTGTACGGTCAGGATTACACCAAGGCTGCGCGCCGGGCGGTTCAGGACGCGCTGCATCATTCTTCGATCACGCTGTTTTCGAAGCTGGATATCGATCACTCGGAAATGAGGGTCCAGGTGACAATCGGCGTTCAGAACCCAGATTTTGTGGATTGCGATCTGGTCGCCGCCGATCTGCCCCGGGGGCGGGCGCAGGTGCGCGCCGTCAAGGGCGGACTGGATATCGAAGACAGCGACGCCGGCACCCGGCACGTTGTTGCGACCGCCGCCATCGAGGCCTTTTTACCGGATCAGTCGGGGAAGTTCGTGCAGTCCTGAAAAAGAAAAAAGCCGCTCGGTCGAGCGGCTCATCTCATGGTCTGACTTGCCTTGAAATCAGAGGTTTTTGATGTCGGCGCGGGTCAGGCCGATATCATCCAGCTGGGCGTCGGACAGAACTGACAGCGCCTTGCGGGTCTTGCGGGATTCGTTCCACTGTGCGGCAGCTTCGAAAGCTCCGGTGAATGCGTCCACTACGTGCAGGATGGTAGCTGCTCCGAGCGGCGCATGGATGTTTGCGGTGGTTGCCATTTGCGCATTCCTTCTAACAGAAACAGCCGACCCGTTGTCGGTTGTGATCCTCATCTAGTATGCCCGGCCCGGACTCACAAATGCTGGTCTGGTAAACCCGCAATGCATTTTGTGCATATCAATTAGGCACTTCGGGAAGCGGTTGCGCATAACATCAGCGCAGCCCATATATGAGCCCGGACAACAAACGGAGACTTTCATGGCGGACAGCGACTTTCCCGGATGGCACGGCACAACGATCATCGGCGTCAAAAAGGGCGGAAAGGTTGTCATTGCCGGTGACGGGCAGGTCAGCCTGGGGCAGACCGTGATCAAGGGTACGGCCCGCAAGGTACGCCGTCTGTCGCCCGGCGGGTTCGAGATTGTGGCAGGCTTTGCCGGTTCCACCGCAGATGCATTTACCCTGCTCGAGCGGCTGGAAACCAAGCTTGAGGCGACGCCGGGCCAGCTGGCGCGCGCCTCGGTCGAGCTTGCCAAGGACTGGCGGACAGACAAATATCTGCAAAAGCTCGAGGCGATGCTGATTGTCACCGACGGCAAGGATCTGTTCGTGATCACCGGGGCAGGGGATGTGCTTGAGCCTGAACACAACGTGGCAGCCATTGGTTCAGGCGGAAATTTCGCTCTGGCCGCTGCGCGCGCGATGATGGACAGCGACAAGTCGGCGGAAGACGTCGCCCGGCAATCCATGGCGATTGCGGCGGACATTTGTGTGTACACCAACGGCAAGCTGACGGTCGAAACGATCTCAGGCTAACAGGGCCGAGATCTCTTTCCCCTTCCAGCGGCGGTGCATTCCGATCAGGCCCAGTATCGCGGCAATGACCACGATGTAGTAGGGCACGCGGATGTCGATGCTCATCAAGCCGCCGCCGACCAGAGACATGATCCCTCCGGCCAGGCAAAACACCGCAGTGGTCACGCCCATGACCCAACCCTGATCCGTTTCGCTGACCGATGAAGAGAACAGGCCCAGCATGGTCGGATAGGCCACGCCGAACAGGAAGTAGAAGAAGAACACTGGCACGTAGCTGAATACACCGCTGGGGCTGAACGCAAAGGCAATGCCGCAGATGATCATGACCACAAGCGATGTGTAGATAATGCTGTGTTTGCTGAATCTCTCCTGTGCTGGTTTCACAAGGAACGTGCTTGAGAACGCCAGTGCAAAGCCGATAACCACCATCGCCATACTGCCGCCAATCACGCCGTAGCCGAAAGCGCTGGTCAGGAAATTATCCACGAACACATAAAACGTGACGTTGGCGATCATGAAGAACGAATAGACAGGCAGGATCTTCAACACCATGGGATGCCCACGGACTGCGATCAGGCTGTCGGTGACGTCACGGGGACGGAAGACAAAGGCCGTGCGTTCGGTTCTTGTGTCCTTGAAATAGAACAGCACCAGGAAAATCGCGATCAACACCAGAACGAAGGCTCCATAGAACGGCGTTTTGAGTGTGGCCGCACCACCCAACAGAGCAGCATCCGACAGGACCGCACCAATGATCGGGCCGCCCACCAGACCAAAGCTGACGCCGGTCACGATATAGCCCATGTTTCGGTCCCGATCCGCCGCATCCGTACTGCCATCAATCATTGCCGCCTGTGCAATGGGTTGGTTTCCGGCGGTAAAGCCGGTGATTGACCGGCCGGCAATCAGCAGCAGCAAACTGTTGAGGTAAAGCGCCGCGATGGTGATGGCGTACCCCGCAAGCGCTCCGCTCAGACAAACCAGCAAAGCGTTCTTGCGCCCGATCGAATCCGAGACTTTGGACACGTAGACAACGCCCAGAAACCAGGACAGGAAAAAGCAACCAATCACTAGGCCATAGTAGAAATGCCGCCGACCGACCGGCGTATTTTCCGGCAGAAACCCGGACTTCGTCTCCATGATCAGTGAGTTGATGATGGGAAAGACCAGTCCCTGTCCGATCAGATCTACAAATACAACAAACAACAAAGTGATTTTGGCAATCTTCGTCATGCAACCCGCCCCGTTTCTTCAAATGGGGTGAGTGTAGCAGACAGGTGTTCTGACACCTAACACCATGCAAAAGGCCGGGTTTTACCCGGCCCCCGGCAGTCCTGATCGCGTGTGGATCAGTTCAGCGACGCCACGCCCAACGGCACGCCCGCGACCTCGCACCAGATGTAAACTTCGTTGTAGCCGGAAACGTCCATGGTCGGCGGAACGGCATAGGATTGTTTGCCGGTCAGGTTCAGCAGCGCACCCAGCTTGCTGTCAGGATCATATGATCCGTCCTTGCCGAAAGCGACACGCGGGTCGGGCCCGCCATCCAGTGAGAAATCGTCGCCCAGTTCGACAATGTAGCGGTCTCCATTCTTGACCAGCTTCACCGAACCCGAGGTGATGTGCTTCGAACGGCCCTCGAACGTGCCTTTCTTCTTGGCACCGCCAGCAACGGCGGCATTGGCACTGGTCAATGTCAGTGCCGCGCCGGCTGCAGCGGCTTTCACAAAGAGCGAGCGACGAGTCATCATGATGAGTTTTCTCCATTGGTAGACACGGACTGGTTTGCCCGATGTTGTCCGTTATGCCGCAGGCCTCGCCGCATACTCCAATCACTTCGGGACGAATTTCTGTGTGCGCGCCGTGTGTTGGCGTGATGTTTTCGTGATCGGCTTGTGTTTTCGCGCCTTATGATTAGGTTCCGCTTCGAAACAAACGGATTGAGTGCATATGACCGACCTGACCCCGCGCGAGATTGTCTCGGAACTGGACCGCTTCATCATTGGCCAGAAGGATGCCAAACGCGCGGTTGCCGTCGCGCTGCGAAACCGCTGGCGGCGCAAGCAGTTGCCTGACGACATCCGGGACGAGGTCTATCCGAAGAACATCCTGATGATCGGCCCCACCGGCGTCGGCAAGACCGAGATCAGCCGTCGTCTGGCCAAACTGGCCCGCGCGCCTTTCATCAAGGTCGAAGCCACCAAGTTCACCGAGGTTGGCTATGTCGGGCGCGACGTAGAACAGATCGTGCGGGATCTGGCGGACGCCGCCATCCTGCAGACCCGCGAGTTCATGCGCGAAGACGTCAAGGCGCGCGCCCATCAGGCTGCCGAAGACCGGGTCATCGCCGCCATAGCCGGGGAAGACGCCCGCGAAGGCACGCGCGAGATGTTTCGCAAAAAACTGAAATCCGGTGAGCTGGACGATACGGTGATCGAGCTGGAACTCTCGGACACCTCGAGCCCGATGCCGATGTTCGACATTCCCGGCCAACCCGGCAGCCAGATGGGGATGATGAACCTGGGAGATATCTTCGGCAAGGCCTTTGGCGGGCGCACGGTCAAACGCAAGATGACTGTCGCAGAAAGCTATGACGCTCTGATCGGGGAAGAGGCCGACAAGCTGCTGGATGATGAAACCGTCAACCGCGTGGCGCTGGAATCCGTCGAACAGAACGGCATCGTGTTTCTGGATGAGATCGACAAGGTTTGCGCCCGCTCTGACGCACGCGGCGCTGATGTCAGCCGGGAGGGGGTTCAGCGGGACCTCTTGCCCTTGATCGAAGGCACAACCGTGTCCACCAAGCATGGCCCTGTCAAAACAGACCACATCCTGTTTATCGCCTCCGGGGCGTTCCACATCGCCAAGCCCTCGGACCTGTTGCCGGAACTTCAGGGGCGTCTGCCGATCAGGGTCGAACTGCGCGCCCTGACGGAAGAAGACTTTGTGCGCATCCTGACGGAAACAGACAACGCCCTGACCCTTCAGTATACCGCGCTGATGGGGACCGAGGATGTTACTGTCCAGTTCAGCGAAGATGGCATCGCGGCGCTTGCCCGCATTGCAGCGGACGTGAACCAGAGCGTCGAAAACATCGGTGCGCGGCGGCTCTACACCGTGATGGAACGCGTGTTCGAAGAATTGTCTTTCGCCGCCCCCGACAAAGCCGGAACGGAAATCACGGTCGACGCGGAATTTGTCAGCAGCAATCTGGGTGAACTGACCAAATCCACCGATCTCAGCCGTTACGTTTTGTAACACGCTCAGCCGGATTTTGCCTTTCTTCTACCCCGCGCCGCTGGACGTGGGGCGAGAATTCGATAGCTTGGCGCAAACCTGATCCGGGGATTGTCCGTGTTGCGCCATCTGATCCTGCTGCTTGCCTGTCTTTCACTCAGCGCCTGTGTCGACAGGACGGTGTCTGAAATCGTGCCTTCGGCTGCGGTTGTCGGTACGCCCAAAACGATCCTGGCAACCACGACCCGCGCCAAAGAGGCGAACGGATCATACGGGTTCCGTCGCGGTGAATCCTTGCGCTATCTGGAAACCACGGTTTCGATTCCGCCAAATCACACCCCGGGAACCCTGAAGTTCTCCTACGCCAACCCAAATCCGAAGAAAGAGTTCGTGTTGGCGAACGTCAGCGAACTGGATGGGCCGCAGGACCTGAAAACCCATTTGCGCGGCAAAGAAGACGTCACAATTTTTGTGCACGGATACAACTCGACCCAGACCGAGACCTTGTTTCGGGCCGCACAACTGTCCCACGATATCGGCCTGCCCGGAAACACTCTGGTCTATTCATGGCCCAGCCGTGCGACAGGCTTTGGCTATGCCTACGATCTGGACAGCATGCTGTTCGCCCGTGACGGGCTGGAACAGACCATTCGTTCTTTGAAATCAATGGGGGTCAAGCGGGTCATTCTGGTCGCGCATTCCATGGGCAGCGCCCTGACAATGGAGATGATGCGCCAGGCCGAGTTGCAGGAACCCGGCTGGGCCAAAAGGAACCTGGAAGGCGTGGTTCTGATTTCACCGGATCTGGACGTGGATCTGTTCCGCTCGCAGATGGAGCGGATCAAGTCCCCGCCAGATCCGTTTCTCGTCATGGTTTCGCAAAAGGACAGGATTCTGAACATCTCGGCCCGTTTGCGCGGAACGGATGAGGGTGAGCGGTTGGGCAACATCAGCTCGATCGACAGTCTTGAAGAATTTCCGATCAGCGTGATCGACACCACCGCATTCAACAGCGATGCAGAATCATCGCATTTCGTGGCTGCGACTTCTCCTGCGTTGCTGGCGATCCTCAGCTCGCTCAGACGCGTCAACAACACGTTCGGGCCGGAAGATAGGCCGGCTATCGACATCCTTGTCCCGCCAAGCCAGCGGAACCCGGACGGTGCAACCGAAATAGTCCTGACAGAAACAGGGCAGGCCGAGGTTACGACTCCGTGAACCCGGGCGGCCTGCGTCGGTATCTTGTCCAGAACGCAAGCTGGCTGAGCGCGGGGGCGCTGCTGACCTTTCTGTCGAGTTTCGGACAGACCTTCTTTATCTCGATCTTCTCGGGCCAGATCCGGTCCGAATTCGGCCTGAGCCACGGTGCATGGGGAAGCCTCTATTCGCTGGGTACCCTGATGTCTGCGGTAGTGATGGTCTGGGCCGGAGGGCTGACCGATATCTTTCGCGTGCGGGCGCTGGGCCCGGCGGTTCTGACGGGGCTGGCGTTGGCGACAGCGGCGATGGCGCTGAACCAGCTTGTTGTTCTGCTGCCATTGGTCGTTTTCCTTCTCCGCCTGTTTGGACAGGGGATGAGCACCCATCTGGCGCTGGTCGCCATGGCGCGATGGTTTACCGCAACGCGGGGCAGGGCGCTTGCCATCGCCTCGGTCGGGTTTTCCATCGGCGAGGCGCTTTTGCCCCTGATCTTTGTCGCCGCAATGGCCCATTTCGACTGGCGAATACTATGGCTGGTTTGCGCTGCCGTCTCTGCGTTGGGAATACCGATCCTGATCCGACTGCTACGCCAGGAACGAACACCTCAAAGTCTGGCCAGTGAATATACCGCCACCGGCATGCAAAGCCGCCACTGGACCCGCCGGGACGCGCTTTTGCATCCGCTGTTCTGGTTCATGGCACCTGCATTGTTGGGTCCGTCCGCCTTCATCACGGCCTTCTTTTTTCATCAGGTTCATCTGGCCGAGGTCAAAGGCTGGCTTCATATCGAACTGGTGGCCCTGTTCCCGGTCTTCACCGCAGTCGGCGTGCTGTCTATGTTTGCGGCGGGCTGGGCGTTGGACAAATGGGGTACGACGCGCATTATGCCGTTTTACCAGTTGCCCATGGCGCTGGGGTTTCTTGTTTTGTCCTTCACCGGTTCGATTGGTGGCGCCCTGACCGGTCTGGTCCTTCTGGCGCTGACCGTCGGGGCCAACAGCACGCTGCCCAGCGCATTCTGGGCCGAGTTTTACGGAACGCGCCACATCGGTGCGATCAAGGCATTGGCAACAGCGATCATGGTGCTTGGGTCGGCCATCGGCCCCGGACTGACGGGCATTCTGATTGATACCGGCATTCCGCTTGCGACCCAGTTTCTCTGGATCGGAGGGTTTTTTGTTGTGGTCTGCGGGGTGACTTGGGTCGGTATAACACAAGCCGCACGCACACTTTAACGCGTTCGGCGCAGATACACGTAGTAGGCTCCGTCGCCCCCGTGGCTGATATGGGCGGGTGTTATCTGAAGGACGGCCTGCGCCAGTGGCGGCAAAGACAGCCATTGCGGAACCTGATTGCGCAGGACACCCCGTGGCGTCGGGATCGGTCCGGGCTCATCCCTGTCCTTGCCTTTGCCGGTGACAACCAGAACCAGACGCTTGCCTGATGCCTGCGCAGTCAGAACAAACCGCACCAGAGCCGGATGTGCCGTGTCCACGCGCATTCCGTGCAGGTCCAGCTTGCCTTCCGGCTTCAGCTTGCCGCGCTTCATTCGCGCAAAGGCCTTGGTGTCCATCTGCACCGGACTTGCCCGCAGACTGTCTCCAATTGCGGGTTTCAGGGCATGTTGCGCCGGCTTTGTCGGTGCTTTCTGCCCCAGTTCAAACTCGTCAAATCTCGGTTTTGGCTGCCGGTTCGGCTTGGGTTTCGGCAAAACGGTCGGGTGGACCGTCTGCGGAATCTCGGGGTGCAAACGCTCGGCCCGTTTCGCGACCTTTCGCCACAATTCCACCTCTTCTGCGGTGAGCTTTCGGCGGGACATCACAACTCATCCGGCGACATGGCATAAGCGCGCTGAATCGGCAGCAACACAACCATGCGGCCCGGATCCTTCAGCCTCCCTGCAGCCTGACCGGCGGTGTCGCCGGTTCCGAAAAAGATATCGGCGCGCTGCGCGCCCTTGATGGCCGCACCAGTGTCTTGCGCGATCATCAGGCGGCGCAGCGGATTTGCCCCATCCTTTTCCAACCAGACTGGTGCTCCCAGCGGCGTATAGGCCGGGTCCGTCGCAATACTGCGCATGGTCGTGACCGATCGGTTCATGGCACCCAGCGGTCCCCGATCTGGAGCAACCCGTGTGACTTCGCGGAAGAACACATAGGACGGGTTGTGGAACAACAGTTCCGCACCAGCCTCGGGGTTCTTGCGTACCCAGGCCCGGATCATCTGGGCGCTGACCTCGTGTGCGCCAAGAACACCGCGCCTGATTAGCTCGACCCCGATCGACCGATAGGGGTGGCCGTTCGCGCCGCCATATCCGACGCGCAAGGCGCTGCCATCGGGCAGACGAATTCGCCCTGAGCCCTGAATCTGAAGAAAGAACAGTTCAACCGGATCGTCGACCCACGCAATCTCAAGCCCGCGCCCCGCCATGGCCTCGCCAGTCAGGATTTCGCGGCGGCTCAGCCATTTGTCGGCAGCGCGTGCCTCGGGCGGAATTTTGTACAGCGGATATCTGAACCGGTCCGATCGGGTTCTGGACCCGTCCAGTTCCGGCTCGAAATATCCGGTGAACAAAGCCTCCTTGCCGTCTTCGACAAGAACCGGGCGAAAGAACAGTTCAAAGAAGGCCCGGGCTGCGTCAGGGGAATAAGTCTGGGCCACGCCGCACAAGGCCCGCCAGTCCGGGTCATTCAGGTCGTTGCAGGTGTTCAGAAAAACCGAAAGGGCCGCCCCGTGATCGTCGGCGGCCCAGCCATCCAGATCGTCGAATGAAAGGATGGATCGCGTCGCCTCGGCTCCGGCGGCGCTGGCGGCGGTCATCGCGCCCACCAGTAAGAGCGACCGGAGCGTGGCAATCATGCGTCCGTGGCGACAAGCAGCCAGTTCGGATCATCCGAGCCCATGACACGAGCAAAGGTCCAGCTGTCCTTCTGGCGTTTGACGGTGTTGGGGCTACCTTCGATGATGTCCCCGCCACGATCCCGCACGACCGAGGTCAGTTCACCCACAAACTTCATGGTGATCTCGGCCTGATTGGTGTCCTTGTCGAAATGGGCATCGGCCAGCGCGGTTTCACGCACACCGATGAATTCGGCTTCGATGGTCAGGCCCCGGTCTTCGCGGTCAGCCACAACGGAAACGAAAGTGTCAAAGACCTCTTCCGACAGGAAAGGCTGGATTTCGTCCAGGTTACCCTTTTCGAACCCCATTACGATCATCTCGTAAGCGCCGCGCGCGCCCTGCACAAATTCGGTGACGGAAAATCCGGGCTCGATCCGTTTCATCGCCGCCAGTGTCTGGGCCTGCTCGCTGTCTTCGGGAACGTGGTCGGTGATGTCATGATCCGGGCCGCCGTCGATCACTTCAAAATCGCGGCGCGCCTTGTTGGAACCGGGCTGCTGCAGAGGAGGTTTCTCGAAACCTTCACGCGTACCCAGAACGCTTTTCAGGCGCAGGATCAGGAAAACGGCAATTCCGGCCAGGACCAGCAGCTGGATCATGGGTTCGTTCATTTCATCCTCTTTTCAGAACCGCGACTTTGTATACGCGGCCTCATGTCACTATGTAGGTGACAGTTTAGGGCAAGTCCACTGCCCTGCACACGCGAAAGGATGACGAAAATGTATCTGTTTCTGGCATTTCTGTTGGTGCCGATCATCGAGATTGCCCTGTTCATTCAGGTTGGCGGTCTGATCGGACTTTGGCCGACACTTGCAATCGTTGTCCTGACAGCCTTTCTGGGCACCGCTTTGGTGCGGACGCAAGGCCGCATGGCGCTGGGTGAATTACAGAGAACATTCAACAATCTCGATGACCCGACCGAACCCCTGGCCCATGGCGCCATGATCATTCTGTCAGGCGTATTGTTGCTGACGCCGGGCTTTTTTACCGATGCCGTGGGCTTTGCGCTGCTTATCCCCGGCGTAAGGGTTGCCGTGTTCCTGTATCTGAAATCCAAAGTAACGGTGACGCATTTTCAGATGGGCACAGGTGCACAATTTCACCAGGGCAATGATCCCTTTGGTCAGGATGACGTGATCGATGGCGAATTTACCGAGGTTCACCCCCGCAAAGAACCAACAAAACCGTCGAAATGGGTGGATGGTCCGCACGAGCATTGAGGTGCCGCGCCCAACTTGATAAGCAGTGGCGAAATTCAATTTTGGAGTAGATCCATGGCCGAAGAAAAAGCCGCAGACAACGCTGCGGCACAAACCGCCCCGCAGGTTCAGATGCGGGTTCTGGGGCAATTCATCCGCGATATGTCCTTTGAAAACGTGATGGCGCAAAAGGGTGTATCCGGCGATGTGCAGCCCGAGATTGCCGTACAGGTCAATCTGGACGCGAAAAAGCGCCCGGCAGACCACCAGTTCGAGGTTTCGATCAAGCTGAACCTCACCTCGAAAGCCAAGGGCATGGAAGACATCCTGTTCCTGTGCGAAATCGACTATTGCGGACTGTTCCACGTGGAAGGTGTGCCCGAGGATCAATTGCACCCGTTCCTGATGATCGAATGTCCGCGGATGTTGTTCCCGTTCCTGCGCCGCGTTGTCAGCGACATCACCCGCGACGGTGGTTTCCCGCCGGTCAACCTGGACACAATCGACTTTGTCGGCCTCTACCGTAACGAGTTGATGCGCCGCCAGGCCGAAGCCCAGAAGGCCGAAGCCTGATAAATCTGACCCGCGCCGGACATTGGTTCAGGCGCGGGTCCAAAGGGCATTTTCGCCCAGTTTTTCTAGAAATTCCTGATGTGCGGCGCGTTCATCTTCGGTGATCCGCGGCGCAAGCGGGGTTGCGCGCGGCGCCGGACGCCAATCCTCGCTGCCTCCGGAGGCATTTGCGGTAGACGCCGACAGGCCGAAATCGGGTTGCCGCCCGCCGATCAGTTCCAGATACACCTCCGCCAGAATCTCCGAGTCGAGCAGAGCGCCATGCAGAACACGGTTCGAGTTGTCGATGCCGAACCTGCGGCACAGCGCATCCAGCGAGGCGGGCGAGCCCGGAAACCGCTTTCGTGCAATGGCCAGCGTATCAAGCGCCTGATCCATCGGAATCGGGGCCAGGCCCATCCAGCCCAGTTCGGCGTTCAGGAATTTCATATCGAAGGATGCGTTGTGGATCACCAGTCGCGCATCGCCAACAAAATCGCGGAATCCCTGGCCAACCTTGGCGAATACAGGTTTGTCCTTAAGCGTCACCTGGCCTTTTTCTGGCGGGCGGGGCGGTTCCAGCAAATCTGGACCGATCCCGTGCACACCAAATGCCTCTTCCGGCATCGAGCGCTGGGGGTTGATGTAGACATGATAGGTTTCGCCCGTCGCGACGTGATTCCACAGCTCGACCGCGCCAATTTCCACGATCCGGTCGCCGCTTTCGGGATCAAAGCCCGTGGTTTCGGTATCGAGAACGATCTCACGCATTTGCCAGTCCTGCCCTGATCTGCCTGACCACATCCTGCACCTGCGCGCGCGCATGGTCCAGCGTATCGGTGACTATCACGAAATCCGAGCGCGCACATTTTTCTTCATTCGGCATCTGCTTGGCGCGAATTTGCTCGAATTGCGCTTCGGAAATCGTTCCGCGGGCCATCACGCGGCGTTTTTGTTCCTCGGCCGGGATCGAGACACAGGCAACGGCATCCATCGCGACGTTTCCGCCCGTTTCGAACAGAAGCGGGATGTCGAACACCAGAATATCCTCGGCCGCGGTTTCCCGGAACCTGGCTCGATCCGCAGCAACCAGCGGGTGCACTATGCTTTCTATGGCTTTCAGAGCGGAAGGATCAGAGGTGATGATCCGTTTCAACGCATCCCGGCTGACAGCGCCGTCAAGGACAGCCTCGGGAAACACAGCAGCCATCGGCGCAACTGCCGCCCCACCTGCGGAATAAAGCTGGTGGACTGCCGCGTCCGCGTCCCACAACCCGCAGCCTTCGGCCACGAACATCTGCGCCGTCGTGCTTTTGCCCATGCCGATCGAGCCGGTCAGGCCAAGGGCAAAACTCATGCCAGGGCCGCCGCGCGGGTTTCTGCGGTGACTTCGGGGCGCACTCCGAACCAGCGCTCAAAACCCGGAACCGCCTGATGCAACAGCATGCCCAGACCGTCCACCGTTGTGCATCCGGCTTCTTCAGCCTGTTCCAGCAAGCGGGTGCGCAGCGGGGCGTAGACCAGATCATTCACCACGGTGCCGGGCTGCAAGCCATCCAGCGGCACGCGCAGTTCGGGCTGACCCTGCATTCCCAGCGAAGTTGTGTTCACCACAAGCTCGGCCTCTTCAATGACATTTCCGGCCTGCACCCAGTCAATCACGGTAATGCGCTGGCCGAACTCTTCTTTCAGATGATCGGCACGAGTGCGGGTTCGGTTGGTCAGCAGGATCTCGGGGACGCCAGCATCCGCCAGGGCGGACAGAATGGCGCGTGCTGCACCACCAGCGCCAAAGACCACGGCCGGCCCGTCCTGCGGGTTCCAGTCGGACGCGCCTGCGCGCAGGTTCTCCATAAAGCCATACCCGTCTGTGTTATCGGCATGGATCGAGCCATCGTCGCGAAACACAAGCGTATTCGCTGCCCCGATGACCGAAGCCCGGTCAGACACATGATCGGCCAGGCGCAGTGCGGCTTCCTTATGCGGAACCGTTACATTCGCGCCCACAAACCCGGCTTTCGGCAAACTCCGCAAAACAGTTTCCAGATCCGCGGGCGTGACATCCATGGGAACATAATGCCCGGCCAGACCATAGGTCTGTAGCCAATGACCGTGCAGCTTGGGCGACCGGGAATGTGCAACGGGGTGCCCGATCACCCCGGCCAGAGGAATACGATGTTCCGTCATTGATCGATCACCCCTTTTACGGCCAGATAATTGAGCAACTCCAACAGGGGCATACCCAAGACGTTAAAATAGTCGCCGTCAATGGTGGCGAACAGCCGCGCGCCTTCTTCTTCCAGCTTATAGGCACCTACGGCGTATCGGATACTGTCCCAATTGCGCGCCACATAATCCTTCAGATAAGCATCCGAACTGGCCCGCATCCGCAGACGGACCTGCCCCACATGTCGCCAGATCGGTTCCCCGTTCTGACAAATGACAGCAGCCGACAGCAACATGTGCCGTTTCCCCCGCATCGCCTTTAACTGGGCCAGTGCGTCATCAGGCGTCTCCGGCTTGGACAACAAACGGCCTTCGAAGTCCAGAACCTGATCGCATCCCAGAACCATGGCCCCCGGATTCTTGTCGCTGATTTTTCGCGCCTTCATTTCGGCCAGCGCATCAGCAATATCGCGCGGTGATGCCTCTTCCGCCAGCAGCGCGCGTTTCATGCTGTCTTCATCTACGCGCGCGACCTGAACGGAAAACGGGACACCTGCGTTCTCCAGAAGTTGTGCCCGGATGGCCGAGCCCGAAGCGAGTATGATGGGGACAGGCATGTGGAAAACCCCGTGGGCAAAGCGTTGAGTGATCTGGGACGTTTTGTATGGTTTTTAGGTTGACACGCAACCCTGCGATTTCGGCGCGGATCTTCCCCGAGTCGCCCGAAAATTGTCAAAGCAGGACAAGAATAACTTGAGAAATCGGGAAAACCGCGATGTCCACAGTTCGCCATCGAGTTATCCACAGTGAAGATCGCGGAATAGTATACTAACCATATGAATTTAATCTATAAATTATTACACTAACAAGATCATCGGCATTGCGGTCAACTCTATCCACCTGGGGAAAAGTGAAGGGTAAAAAAGTAATCCACGGATTCTGTTCGCCCTACAAAACCATCATCCTTTCTCTTTTCTTATTTTTTTATTAGGGAGAGTTCCGAGCAACGCCCGGAGCCAAAATGACCGATCTTCTTTTCACGATTTACCCGTGGGTGAAGTCTTTACATATCATGGCCGTGATCTCTTGGATGGCAGGTTTGTTCTATTTGCCCAGACTGTTCGTCTATCACGTAGAAAAGGCGCAAATCGTCGAGGGAGCGGAACCCATTTTCTTTGAAATGGAAGACAAGCTGCTGCGTGTGATCATGCGTCCTGCGATGATCGTGGCGTGGGTTTGCGGGCTGATCATGGTGTTCACACCGGGCATCGTCGGCTGGGATTGGTCCTGGCCCTGGGTCAAAGGCGCAGCGGTGATCGGTATGACTTGGTTCCATCACTGGCTGATGGCACGTCGAAAGGACTTTCTTGAAGGCCGAAACAAGCTCACAGGGCGCCAGTATCGCATGATGAACGAGGTACCGACCGTTTTGATGGTTGCCATCGTTCTGGCGGTCATTCTGAAGTTCTGAAGGCCTGTTTGACTCCGCCAGCCGTCGCGCTTATGTAGGGATCAACACGCCCGTCCGGGCGGCGTATCTTCCGTACTGAAATTCCACTTCGTGCCGCGATGCCAGCGGTGAAGGTATATATCATGACAACTGAAGCCCTGAATCTGGCCGACCTGAAAGCCAAAAGCCCCAAAGATCTTCTGGCGATGGCCGAAGAACTGGAGATTGAAAACGCCTCGACCATGCGGAAAGGCGAGATGATGTTCCAGATTCTGCGCGAACGCGCGGATGATGGCTGGACCGTTGGCGGTGATGGCGTGCTTGAAGTGCTGCAGGACGGATTCGGCTTCCTGCGCTCGCCCGAGGCGAACTATCTGCCGGGTCCGGACGATATCTATGTCTCGCCTGACATGATCCGCCTGCACTCACTGCGGACCGGGGACACGGTTGAAGGCGAGATCAAGGCACCAGATGAGAACGAACGTTATTTTGCGCTGACCAAGGTCACCAAGATCAACTTCGAAGATCCTGAGAAGGCCAAGCACAAAATCCTGTTCGACAACCTGACGCCGCTGTATCCGGATGAGCGTCTGAAGATGGAAATCGAAGATCCCACCATCAAGGACAAATCGGCGCGTGTCATCGACCTGGTTTCGCCAATTGGTAAAGGCCAGCGTTCGCTGATCGTCGCACCGCCGCGCACCGGTAAGACGGTGATCCTGCAGAACATTGCGCATTCGATCGAACAGAACCACCCGGAGTGCTACCTGATCGTCCTGCTGATCGACGAACGCCCTGAAGAGGTGACCGATATGCAGCGCTCGGTGAAGGGTGAGGTTGTGTCCTCGACCTTTGACGAACCGGCGACGCGCCACGTGGCGGTTTCGGAAATGGTGATCGAAAAAGCAAAGCGTCTGGTCGAACATAAACGAGATGTTGTTATTCTTCTCGACTCGATCACAAGACTTGGTAGGGCATTTAACACAGTAGTACCATCCTCAGGTAAAGTTCTGACCGGTGGTGTGGATGCAAATGCTCTGCAACGTCCCAAGCGATTCTTTGGTGCGGCGCGGAACATTGAAGAGGGTGGTTCGCTGACCATCATCGCAACCGCCCTGATCGATACCGGCAGCCGGATGGACGAGGTTATCTTTGAAGAATTCAAAGGTACAGGCAACTCGGAGATCGTTCTGGATCGCAAGATCGCAGACAAGCGCGTGTTCCCGGCGATCGACATCCTCAAGTCCGGTACCCGGAAAGAGGACCTGCTGGTCGACAAGGGTGATCTGGCGAAGACCTTCGTTCTGCGCCGAATCCTCAACCCGATGGGCACCACCGACGCGATCGAATTCCTGTTGTCGAAGTTGAAGCAGACCAAGACAAATGGCGAGTTCTTCGACTCGATGAATACCTGACACAGGTCTTAACCGACGCGAGGCCTTCGAATGGATACGATATTCGCCTTGGCCAGCGCGCAAGGCAAAGCAGGGGTGGCGGTTATCCGCCTCTCTGGTCCACGGGCGCATAAGGCTGCGGCAGAACTGACCCGCGGTACATTGCCTTCCCGCGGCATGCACCTCCGATCCCTGTATGCGCAGGACGGTGGGCGGTTGGATGATGGCCTTGTCCTGACCTTCGAAGGACCGGCCAGCTTTACCGGCGAAGATGTGGCTGAGCTGCAGATCCATGGCAGTACGGCTTCAGTGAACGCCGTTTTGCGCTGTCTGTCTGACATGGAAG
Organism: Ruegeria sp. D1(2025); assembly: GCF_056536425.1. Classification (NCBI taxonomy): domain Bacteria; kingdom Pseudomonadati; phylum Pseudomonadota; class Alphaproteobacteria; order Rhodobacterales; family Roseobacteraceae; genus Ruegeria; species Ruegeria sp. D1(2025). The sequence goes on from NZ_JBQFPO010000003.1 coordinate 198,430, forward strand.
ATCTGCGGCTGGCTGAACCCGGAGAGTTTACGCGCAGAGCGTTGGAAAACGGCAAGATGGATTTGACGCAAGTCGAAGGTCTGGCCGATCTGATTGACGCGGAGACCGAAGCTCAGCGTAAACAGGCGCAAACGATTTTGGCCGGTGAATTGGGTGTTCTAGCCGAGCGCTGGCGTCGTGACCTTATCCGCGCCGCGTCCTTGTTGGAGGCCTTGATCGATTTTGCCGATGAAGACGTGCCGACAGATGTTACGCCTGAGGTGCGGTCGCTTGTATCGGGTGTCATGGATGACCTGCGCCGGGAAGCGGAAGGCGTAAAAATAGCCGAACGAATCCGAACAGGATTTGAAGTGGCCATCGTTGGTCTGCCGAATGCGGGCAAGTCCACTTTGTTGAATGCCTTGGCCGGGCGGGAAGCTGCAATAACCTCGGAATTTGCCGGAACAACCCGTGATGTGATCGAGGTTCGCATGGATCTTGCCGGGTTGCCGGTCACATTGCTGGACACGGCCGGGTTGCGCGAAACCGAGGATCACGTTGAAAGCCTAGGAATCGAACTGGCCCGAAAACGCGCCGAAGCTGCTGATTTGCGAGTATTTTTAGCTGATTCTCCGCAAGATCTGGGTGTTCCTATGAGCGAAGGAGATATCCAGGTCTTTCCTAAATCCGACCTGCGTTCACATTCTAAAGGTGGAATATCAGGGAGAACCGGGGAAGGGATAGATCAGCTAATCTCCCAGATATCGTGTGTCTTGGCGCATCGATCTACCAGCCATGGTATCGCCACGCGCGAACGGCACCGTGTATCGCTGAACAAAGCTCTGCAATCCTTGTCCGACGCAACAAGCGTTCTTGAATCAGGCCCGGATCTGTATGATATCGCAGCCGAGGAACTACGCTCAGCCATACGCGCCCTTGAATCACTGGTCGGCAGAATAGATGTAGAAAGCTTGTTGGATGAAATATTCTCCAGCTTCTGCCTTGGTAAGTAGGGAGTGTTTCACGTGAAACATTCAATGTTTGATGTCGTCGTAATTGGTGCCGGTCACGCCGGAACCGAAGCCGCACATGCCGCAGCTCGGTTGGGTGCCACCACCGCATTGGTCACCTTGTCTGAAACGGATATCGGGGTAATGTCCTGCAATCCGGCAATCGGCGGGCTGGGCAAGGGGCATCTGGTTCGGGAAATTGATGCCCTGGGCGGCGTCATGGGTCAGGTCGCCGATCAGGCTGGTATTCAATTTCGCCTGCTTAATCGCCGCAAGGGTCCGGCCGTGCAGGGCCCCCGAACACAGGCTGACCGCGCGTTGTATCGGTCCGCCATGCAAGCGACGACGAAAAGACAGGAAAACCTGTCCGTGATTACCGGGGAAGTCGTCGACTTCCTGATGGATGGATCACGAGTTGCCGGAGTTCAACTGGCTGATTCATCAGAGATTCACGCGAAAACTGTTATTCTGACCTCAGGCACTTTCCTTCGGGGCGTGATACATATCGGAGATGTGTCAAAGCCCGGAGGTCGGATGGGGGACCGGCCATCGGTGAAACTGGCGGAGCGCCTGGACGGATTTGATCTTCCGATGTCACGTCTCAAAACCGGGACACCACCGCGATTGGACGGCAGAACCATCGATTGGTCGGGACTGGATGAGCAAAAGGGCGATGAGGATCCAACATTCTTTTCGTTCCTGACAAAAACAGCGGTCGCGCCACAAATTTCATGCGGGATCACCCATACCAACGAACGTACCCACGAGATAATTCAAAACAACCTGTCCCGATCGGCAATGTATGGCGGTCACATAGACGGTGTTGGGCCCAGATATTGCCCTTCGATCGAAGACAAAATCGTTAGGTTTGCGGACAAGGATTCCCATCAGATTTTCCTTGAACCAGAAGGTGTGAACGAACACACAATCTACCCGAATGGAATTTCGACATCTCTGCCTCAGGATGTTCAACTGGCCTATGTGCGGTCCATAAAGGGACTCGAGGCCGCTGAAATACTGCAACCTGGATATGCGATCGAATATGATTACGTGGACCCACGTGTTCTGACGAGCTCACTGTCTTTGCCTGATGTACCGGGTCTATATCTTGCGGGTCAGATCAACGGTACCACAGGATATGAGGAAGCGGCGGCACAAGGTATGGTCGCAGGTCTGAATGCGGCCTTGGAAGCGCAAGTGCGGGATCCGGTTCACTTTACAAGGGCCGACAGCTATATCGGTGTCATGATCGACGATCTGACAACGCGTGGTGTGGCAGAACCCTATCGAATGTTTACATCTCGGGCAGAATTCAGACTGTCCCTTCGTGCTGACAATGCAGATCAACGGTTGACGCCAATCGGAATAAAACTGGGCTGTATTGATGAACATCGAAAAAACCAGTTTGAAGAAAAGGTTAAAAAGCTGGATCAGGCTAAATCTCGCCTGAAAGAACAAAGCTTCACGCCACAGGAAGTGCGGGCAGCAGGAATCAATGTCAACCAGGACGGAAACCGCAGGGATGGAATGGCAATCCTTGCCTTCCCAGATGTCAGTTTTCAGGATTTGATCCCGCTACTTCCGGATCTTGAACAGGTCGAAGATGAAATTCGGTTGCAGGTCGAGCGAGACGCGCTTTATGCGAATTATATCGCGCGCCAGCAAAGGGATGTCGAAGCTATGAAGCGGGATGAATCCTATGAAATCCCACGAGATTTCGATTATTTCGGGATGGATGGGCTTTCTTCCGAGATGAAGCAAAAACTCTCGTCAGCAAGGCCCGAAAATATTGCACAGGCCAGTCGGGTCGAAGGCGTTACTCCTGCCGCTCTGGCACTGGTTCTTGCAAAACTAAGGCGCGGCCTGAAAGCCCGGAAAGCATGAACTCAGAGCTTGCCTTGTTTGACGGGCTGAATGTTTCACGTGAAACATTTGCTCGGTTTGAGACCTACGTAGATTTGGTGAATCGCTGGAACCCTAAGATCAACCTTGTTTCGAAAAACAGTCTTTCGGAGATCTGGACACGCCACATCCTGGATTCCGTGCAGGTATTCCGTTGTGTCGAGAGCTTTGGGCATTGGGTGGATCTGGGCAGCGGAGGGGGCTTCCCGGGCATGGTTTGCGCACTTATGGCCATTGATGAAGCACCTGATACCAGATTTACTTTCCTGGAAAGCGATCAGCGAAAATCGGCTTTCTTGCGAAATGTAGCCCGGGAGTGCGGGGCAAATTGCACTGTAGTTTCCAAGCGGATTGAGTTGGCGGAACCTGCCGGGGCAGATGTACTATCCGCCAGGGCATTGGCCGATCTGAGCAAACTATTGTCGTTCTGCGACAGGCATTTAGCGGATTCCGGCGTAGCGCTGTTCCCAAAAGGCGCCAACTGGAAAAAAGAACTGGAAGAAGCGCGTGAGGAATGGAATTTTGATGTTGAGCCAATTAGAAGTTTAACCGAACCCCAAGCCGTTATCCTTAAGGTCAAAGGAGTATCACGTGGTTGATCTGTCTCGCCCGGAAGGGCCTCGGATAATTGCGGTTGCCAATCAGAAGGGTGGGGTAGGGAAAACCACAACAGCGATCAACTTAGCGGCAGGCCTCGCCGAAGCGGGGTGCAAAGTTCTGGTTGTGGACCTTGATCCGCAGGGGAACGCGTCGACCGGTCTGGGCGTCGAGGACCGCGACTGGACGACCTATGACCTGATTCTTGACGATGCTCCGCTGGAGGCGGTGGTTCAGGAAACGGAAATCGACGGGCTTTTTGTTGTCCCAGCCACTGTCGATCTGAGTTCAGCCGACATTGAGCTTATTTCAAATGAAAAACGCAGCTATCTGCTTCACGATGCGCTACGTCAGACCGCAATTGACAAATTTGAGTTGGACTATGTGCTGATCGATTGCCCGCCGTCCCTGAATTTGCTGACGGTCAACGCCATGGTTGCGGCCCATTCGGTGCTGGTTCCGTTGCAAAGCGAGTTCTTCGCACTTGAGGGGCTGTCTCAGTTGATGCTGACTATTCGAGAGGTTCGCCAGACCGCAAATCCGGACCTGAGAATCGAAGGTGTTGTGTTGACCATGTATGACAACCGCAACAACTTGTCCCGCCAGGTTGAAAAAGACGCGCGTGACAATCTGGGTGAGATGGTATTTAAAACCAAGATACCCAGAAATGTTCGGGTCAGCGAAGCGCCGTCTTATGCGTTGCCGGTCTTGCAGTACGACTCGGGGTCTCTGGGGGCGATGGCCTACCGTCATCTGGCCCGGGAAGTCATGCAAAAAAATAACAGAGCCGCCGCCTAGGTAGCAGTGAGGAGGCCGACGTGAACGTCAAAAAAACAAAATCCCGGGGATTGGGGCGGGGATTGTCGGCCCTTATGGCTGATGTCGCAACTGAAACAGATGGGCGCGGCTTCTCTGAATCCCGCCGCCCTGATCTCAAGGTTCCGATCGAAAAACTGCGTGCGAACCCGAACCAGCCACGCCGGACTTTCTCAACCGATCAGTTGGATGAACTTGCGGCGTCGGTAAAAGAAAAGGGCATCATCCAGCCGCTGATCGTGCGCCAGATCAATGGTAGCGAGTATGAGATCGTTGCGGGGGAGCGACGGTGGCGGGCTGCACAGATGGCGCAGCTGCACGACATCCCGGTCATTGTTCGTGACTTTGACGACACCGAGGTTCTGGAAGTTGCCATCATTGAAAACATCCAGCGCGCTGATCTGAACGCGGTGGAAGAGGCCGCCGGCTATAAACAGTTGATGGATCGCTTTGGCCACACGCAGGAAAAGCTTGCAGAAGCCTTGGGCAAAAGCCGCAGCCACATAGCCAACCTACTCCGCCTTCTGTCTCTGCCAATTGACGTTCAAACCCTTGTTATTGAAGGGAAATTGTCCGCAGGACATGCGAGGGCGCTGATCACGGCCGAAAACCCGTCTGAATTGGCAAAAATTGTCGTCCGAGATGGGTTGTCTGTACGAGCAACCGAAGCTTTGGTCAAAAAGAAGCAAGACGGTCCGGCAACAACGGCACCCAGGGCCAGAAATCTGGATGCGGGCAAGGATGCGGATACCCGAGCGCTGGAAAAAGATCTTTCGGCTATACTTGCGATGAAAGTGTCCATCAATCACAAGGCCGGAACTGAATCGGGCCAAGTTGTTTTGACCTATGAAAACCTGGATCAGTTGGACGATTTGTGCGCCAAGCTCAGCCGTTAGGTCGGGTCCAGATGAAACCCATTACGCCGCCCAGAACCAGGGCCTGAATGATCAGGACGTGGGCTGGCAGGGAAAGCAGAACAGATAATCCAAACACGGCGGCAACTGACAAGGTTGCCGCCTTTTTTGCGGCTGGGCGGATCGCACCGGAGCTTTGCCAATCCAGAATCATCGGGCCAAAGGTCCTGTGGGTGATCAGCCAATTGTGCAACCGGGATGAGGAGCGCGCGAAGAAAAACGCTGCAAGCAGCAAGAACGGCACCGTTGGAAGCAACGGCAGGACAATCCCCACAACCGCCAGTGCCACGCATAGCAACCCCAGTCCGGCCCAAAGAAACTGCATGCGCTACTCCAACAATTCGCGGATCACGGCATTCAGCACCGCGCGACCGTCTTTGGTTGCAAAAAGTCGGTTTTGATCACGACTGATCATCCCGTAGGACTCGAGCTCATCCAATTTGTCCGGATTCAACGGGGCTTTGGAAAGGGTTGCGAACCGGTCCATGTCCAGCCCCTCGGCAATGCGCATTCCCATCAACAGGTATTCATTTGCCTGATCTTTTGATGACAGGGCGGTTCGGGACTTTTCGCCATTGCCGCTCAAAGCAGCCGTCAGCCACCTGGTCGGAGACAAATAGGTTTCGGTCGCCATCTTTTGCCCCGACAGCGTCAGGCGCCCATGTGCACCAGGGCCAATGCCGACGTAATCTCCGTACCGCCAGTATATAAGGTTGTGTCGGGATTCCGCGTCTGTGCGGGCATGATTTGAAATCTCGTATGCCGGCAGACCATGAGCTTCGCAAATCTCCTGCGTGGCCAGGTACATATCTGCCGCACTGTCATCTTCCGGAAGCCCGCGCAGTTTGCCGACCGCATAGCGGTCACCGAAAGCCGTGCCTTCTTCGATTGTCAGCTGATAAAGCGACAGGTGGTCCACCGCCATGCCCAGTGCTTCGGTCAACTCCGGTTTCCACGCCTCCAGCGTTTGGTGCTGGCGGGCATAGATCAGGTCGAAGCTGACGCGGTCAAAACAGTGACGGGCAATGTCGAACGCCGCTTGCGCTTCGGCCACTGTGTGAATGCGTCCCAAACGGCGCAGATCATCATCGTTCAGGGCCTGAATGCCCATCGAAATGCGATTGACCCCGGCGTCGCGATAGGCGGCAAAGCGTCCGGCCTCGACCGAACCGGGATTGGCTTCCAGTGTAATTTCAAGGCTGTTAGACGGGCGCCACAGGCTGCGCGCCTGCTCGATCACACCAGCAACGGTTTCCGGCGCCATCAAAGATGGTGTTCCGCCGCCAAAGAAGATCGTGTTCAGAACCCGGCCTGGCGTTTCGGCGGCCGAGCGGTTCAGCTCAGCAAGAAACGCTTCAAGCCATTGTTTTTGATCGATATTTCTGGAAACATGGCTGTTGAAGTCACAATAGGGGCATTTGGCCTCGCAAAAAGGCCAATGCACATACAGGCCAAAGCCCCCGTTGCGCCAATCATCCGCCAAAGCAGCCTTTCACGAACATTTCCACCGCGCGGCCGCGATGGCTGATCTTGTTCTTTTCCCAGCGATCCATCTCGGCAAAGGTAATGTCGTATCCGTCAGGGACAAACATCGGGTCATAGCCAAAACCACCTTCACCCCGAATGGGCCAGACAAGGTGGCCCGGCGCGATGCCTTCGAACACCTCATCATGTCCATCGGGCCAGGCCAGAACCAGCGTGCTGCGGAATTGCGCGGTACGAGGATGGGCGGCGTCTTTGGCCTCCAATTCGTTGTGCGCGCGTGTCATGGCCATCAGGAAATCGCGGCCATTGCCGGTTTCGGCCCAATCGGCGGTGTAAACACCGGGCGCGCCGTCCAGCGCGTCGATGGTGATCCCGGAATCGTCCGACAGGGCAGGCAGGCCGGTCGCCTTGGCGGCGGCATGGGCTTTGATCCGGGCGTTACCGACGAATGTATCCTCGGTTTCCTCGGGTTCCGGCAAATTCATCTCAGCCGCGCCCACAACGGTCACACCAAAGGGTTCGAGGAGATGCGCCATCTCCTCAAGTTTTCCTTTGTTGTGCGTGGCCACCAGCAGCCTGTCGCCGTCGAACTTGCGGGTCATGCGGCGGCGGCCTTTTGCGCTGCAGCCAATTCCGCCACGCCCTTTTCCGCCAAATCCATAAGCTGGTCCATCTGAGTGCGACTAAAGACAGACCCTTCAGCGCTAATCTGTACCTCGATCAGCTTGCCCGACCCGGTCATGATAAAGTTGCCATCGACGCCGGCTTCGCTGTCTTCGGGGTAGTCCAGATCCAGTACCGGCTGGCCTGCGTATATACCGCAAGAAACTGCTGCAACAGGGTCCACCAAGGGGTCCGAGATCACATCGCCAGTTTTCATCAGTTTGTTGACTGCCAAACGCAAGGCAACCCATCCACCGGTGATCGAAGCGCAGCGAGTGCCGCCATCGGCCTGGATCACATCACAATCCACGGTGATCTGACGCTCGCCCAGTGCAACTCGATCCACACCGGCGCGCAGGGCGCGGCCGATCAGGCGCTGGATTTCCACGGTGCGTCCGCCTTGCTTGCCCGATGCCGCCTCGCGCCGCATTCTTGTATTGGTCGCGCGGGGCAGCATGCCGTATTCGGCTGTGACCCAGCCAAGGCCCGAGCCTTTGATAAAGGGCGGCACACGATCCTCGATCGTGGCGGTACACAACACATGGGTATCGCCCATCTTGATCAGACAGGAACCTTCGGCATGTTTGGTAAAGCCCGTTTCAATTGAAACCGGGCGCATTTCGTTTAGATCACGTCCAGAGGGTCGCATTGAAAATCCTTTGTTTGCTGGCTTGGGGATAACGCCCCCTTGGCTTACGATGCAACCCCGATTGACCTTTCAATTGCCTGCGATTTAATGACGACCCAGCAGGGGACCGCCGATGAGCGAAGCAAGTAAAATTCTGAACGAGATGAATGACCGGTCGCGCGAGGTGTTCCGGCTGATCGTTGAGAGTTATCTGGACAGTGGTGAGCCCGTAGGAAGCCGGACCCTGACTCGCACCCTGTCGGAAAAAGTCAGCGCCGCGACCGTGCGCAACGTGATGCAGGATCTGGAGTTTTTGGGCTTGCTCGACAGCCCGCATATCAGTGCGGGTCGGGTGCCGACGCAAATGGGCCTGCGGATGTTTGTCGATGGTCTGCTTGAGGTTGGCGATCTGCGAGCGGATGACCGGCAAAAGCTGGATGAGACATTAGGCTCTAACGCGGGTGATGTGGGGGGAATGCTGGACCGGGTCGGTTCCGCCTTGTCACACGTGACACATGGCGCATCACTGGTTCTGACCCCAAAACACGAATCCGAGATCAAGCATATCGAGTTTGTATCGCTGGCTCATGACCGGGCCCTGGTGGTTCTGGTTTTTGCGGACGGACATGTTGAGAACCGGCTGTTCACACCACCGCCCGGCCAGACACCCAGTTCGATGCGGGAGGCTGCAAATTTCCTGAATGCGCTGATTGAGGGCCGGACGCTGAGCGAAGTGCGGCGCCAGATGCAGACCCAGATCGATGCGCGGAAGCAGGAAATCGATGTGCTGGCGCGCGGGATGGTCGAAAGCGGCATGGCCGCCTGGGACGGCGATGCGGGCGACTCGGCCCGTTTGATCGTGCGGGGGCGGGCGAATCTGTTGGGGGAGACCGGCGCGACCGAGGAACTGGACCGCATTCGAACGCTGTTTGATGACCTGGAACGCAAGCGGGACATCGCGGAATTTCTGGAACTGACCGAAGAAGGCGAGGGTGTGCGCATTTTTATCGGCTCAGAGAACAAACTTTTCTCACTTTCGGGTTCCTCTTTGGTGGTGTCTCCATATATGAACGCTGATCGTAAGATAATTGGTGCGGTCGGGGTCATCGGGCCCACGCGTCTGAATTATGGACGGATCGTGCCGATCGTGGATTATACGGCGCAACTGGTCGGCAAGCTGATATCCGACCGGAGCTAGAGGGTAAGAGATGGCAGAGCCCAAGAACGAAGAATTTCTGGATGATATCGCAACCGCCGAGGCGGAAGAACTTGCTGAGGAGCTGATGGATATCAGCGAAGAGGCGCTGGAGATCGATGCGCTGCGCGCTGAGCGGGACGATTTCAAGGACAAGTTCATGCGCGCCCTGGCGGATGCGGAAAACGCGCGCAAGCGGGGCGACAAGGCGCGCCGCGATGCGGAACAGTATGGCGGATCGAAACTGGCCCGTGACATGCTGCCGGTCTACGACAACATGAAGCGCGCGCTTGAGACTGTGACGGATGAACAGAAAGAGGTTGCCGCCGGTCTGATCGAAGGCGTTGAACTGACCATGCGGGCCTTGAAGGACGTGTTCCAGAAGCACGGAATCGAAGTGATCACGCCCGAGGTTGGCGACCGGTTCGATCCGAATGTGCATGAAGCGATGTTCGAAGCCCCGGTGCCGGGGACTCGTGCGGGTGATATCATTCAGGTTTCGGCCGAGGGGTTCATGCTGCATGACCGCCTGCTGCGTCCGGCGCAGGTCGGGGTATCGTCGATGCCTGCGAACTGATTGGCTTCTTTGAAGCCAAGCCTTCGGCGAGAGTATTTTGAAAAGATGAAGGGGCGGTCATGATCTGGCCGCCTCTTTCAGTTTGTAGATAAGGTCAAGTGCGTCCCGCGGGGTCAGTTCGTCCGGCAGAACTTGATCCAGCAGGTCGGTAACGGGCGAGGCTTTCGGTGCCGGTGGCGGTGGAGGTGGCGCAGCCGAAAACAAAGGCAGGTCGTCGATCAGGGCCTTTTGTTTGCCACCTTCGCGTTCGGTTTTTTCCAGCTGGTCCAGAACAATGCGGGCCCGTTCGACCACAGATGCCGGCAGTCCGGCGAGCTGCGCGACCTGAACTCCGTAGGATCTGTCGGCCGCGCCCTTGTGAACTTCGTGAAGGAAGATGACTTCTCCCTCCCATTCCTTGACGGCGACAGTCGCGTTTTCGACGCCATCCAGTTGTCCGGCAAGAGCGGTCAGTTCGTGGTAGTGAGTAGCAAACAGGGCGCGGCACTGGTTGGCGGCGTGAAGATGTTCCAGCGTGGCCCAAGCGATGGACAGACCGTCATAGGTGGCGGTACCGCGACCGATTTCATCAAGAATGACCAGCGCGCGGTTATCCGCCTGATTGAGGATAGCGGCGGTTTCGACCATTTCGACCATAAAGGTCGAGCGCCCACGGGCCAGATCGTCTGATGCTCCGACGCGGCTGAACAACTGGCTGACAAGACCGATATGCGCCTGTTCAGCGGGGACATAGCTGCCCATCTGGGCCAGCAAAGCAATCAGTGCATTCTGGCGCAGAAACGTTGATTTACCGGCCATGTTTGGACCGGTCAGCAGCCAGATCGCCGCACCATCATTGGCGCTGAGATCGCAGTCATTCGCGATGAAGGCGTCACCGCTTTGCTGGCGTAATGCGTGCTCGACAACCGGATGTCTGCCCCCCTGGACATCGAATGTACGCGAGGCGTCGACTTGCGGGCGACACCAGTTTTCACCACGCGCCAGATCCGCCAGAGCGGTGGTCAGATCCAGTTCGGCCAGACCGCGCGCGGCTTGGTTCAGGCGCGCGGCTTTGTCCAGAATTTCGTCAGAAAGCTTTTGATAGAGCCGCTTTTCGATCTCCAGCGCCAGATTTCCTGCGTTCAGGATGCGGGTTTCGATCTCAGACAGTTCAACCGTGGTGAAGCGTACTTGGTTCGCGGTCGTCTGGCGGTGGATATAGGTTTCACTGAAGGGCGGGTTCAGCATCTTCTGGGCATGGGTGGCCGTCGTTTCAATGAAGTAGCCCAGCACATTGTTGTGCTTGATCTTTAGTGACGTGATACCGGTATGTTCCGCGTATTTCTGCTGAAAGCCCGCGATGACCGAGCGGCCTTCGTCGCGTAAGGTGCGGGCCTCGTCCAGCTCGGCGTCATACTCCGGGGCGATGAAACCACCGTCGCGGGCCAGCAGCGGGGGTTCTGCGACAAGGGCATCATCAAGCAGGTTCAGGAGGTCATCGAAGCCAACCAGATTTTGCAACGCCGTTGCCAGAAGGACAGGCAAGTCCCGGTCCGCACAAAGCTCGGCAATTGCCGCTGCTTGTGTCAGGCCGTTGCGAATGGCCGCGAGATCGCGCGGACCGCCGCGATCCAGTGACAGGCGAGACAAGGCCCGATCCAGATCAGGGGTTTTCCTCAGCGCCTCGCGCAGGTCCGAAGCGATCAGGCTGTCTTCGGTCGCAAAACTCACCGCATCCAACCGCCCGTGGATGACATTCAGATTGCGGGAGGGGCTGGAGAGGCGCTGCTCCAAAAGACGCGCGCCGCCCGGTGTGACGGTTCGGTCGACCACAGACAGCAGTGAACCGGCGCGGCCTCCAGACAGGGATCGGGTGAGTTCCAGATTGCGCCGAGTTGCGCTGTCGATCTGAACAACGCGGTCTTCGGATTCCTTGAGCGGGGTTTGCAGCAGCGGCAGTTTGCCCTTTTGTGTGATTTCCAGATAGGCGATCAGCGCGCCCATGGCCGAAATCTCTGCGCGCCCAAAACTGCCGAATGCGTCCAGGGCGCTTACGTGAAACAATCCGCAGATACGCTTTTCCGCCGCGGTGCTGTCAAAGCTGGCGCGCCCGATCGGGGTTAGCGAGACACCAAGATCACGGGCAGGTTCGTTCAGTTTGTCCTGAACTCCATCGGCCACGATCAACTCGGATGGCGCCAGCCGGGCCAGTTCAGGGCTAAGACGCACGGACGTCAAAGGCATCACGTGAAACGCCCCGGTCGAGATATCGGCCCAGGCCAAGGCGGCTTCATCCCGGACCTCGGCATAAGCGGCCAGAAAGTTGTGGCGGCGAGCCTCCAACAACGCGTCTTCGGTCAGCGTTCCGGGTGTCACAAGACGCACAACATCGCGCTTTACGACCGATTTAGAGCCTCTTTTTTTCGCTTCCGCCGGGCTTTCCATCTGCTCGCAGACGGCGACTCGGAAACCTTTTCGGATCAGTGTCAGCAGATACCCCTCGGCGGAATGCACGGGCACGCCGCACATGGGGATGTCGGCTCCGTTGTGCTTGCCCCGTTTGGTCAGCGCGATATCCAGCGCCTCGGCGGCGTTGACGGCGTCTTCAAAGAACATCTCGTAAAAATCGCCCATGCGATAAAACAGCAGGGCGTCGGCATGGGCCTCTTTGATTTCGAGATATTGCGCCATCATCGGCGTGACTGTGGACAAGGCTGATCCCTTCTGGCGTATTCCGGACGCGACCTTACAAATCCCGCATCTTCTGTAAAAGCCGAAAACTCATTCCCGTTGAGGCGCGCGTTCTCCTGCGCTATGAGGCAATCGTCCCGCAGATGTAAAGAAACGACCCATCACATGCCCAAAGCGAAGATCACCAACGAAGAGGCGCTGGCCTTTCACCTGGAACCAACCCCCGGAAAATGGGAGGTGCAGGCCACCGTTCCCATGACCACGCAGCGGGATCTGTCGCTGGCCTACAGCCCCGGTGTCGCTGTTCCATGTGAAGCAATCGCCGAAGCGCCGGAAACGGCCTATGACTATACCAACAAGGGCAACCTGGTGGCCGTGATTTCGAACGGGACCGCTGTGCTGGGTCTGGGAAATCTGGGCGCGCTGGGCTCGAAACCGGTGATGGAAGGCAAATCGGTCCTGTTCAAACGGTTCGCCGATGTGAACTCGATCGACATCGAACTGGATACCGAGGACCCGGATGAGTTCTGCCGCGCCGTGCGTCTGATGGGGCCGACTTTTGGCGGCATCAATCTTGAGGATATCAAAGCGCCCGAATGCTTCATCATCGAACAGCGTCTGAAGGAAGAGATGGACATTCCGGTCTTCCACGACGACCAGCACGGCACTGCAGTGATCTGTGCGGCGGGTCTGCTGAACGCGCTGCATATCTCGGGCAAGAAGATTGAAGATGTGAAGATCGTCCTGAACGGTGCGGGTGCTGCAGGGATCGCCTGTATCGAACTGCTCAAGGCGATGGGCGCGCGGCATGACAACTGTATTGTGTGCGACACCAAGGGTGTGATCTATCAGGGCCGGACCGAGGGTATGAACCAGTGGAAATCGGCCCACGCGATCTCGACGGAGCTGCGTACGCTGGACGAGGCCATGAAGGGTGCCGACGTCTTCCTGGGCGTGTCGGTCAAGGGTGCGGTCACGCAGGACATGGTGGCCAGCATGGCCGACAATCCGGTGATCTTTGCGATGGCGAACCCCGACCCCGAGATCACTCCGGAAGAGGCGCACGAGGTTCGGGTAGATGCCATCGTTGCAACCGGTCGCAGCGACTATCCGAACCAGGTGAACAACGTTCTGGGTTTTCCCTACCTGTTCCGCGGGGCGCTGGACATCCATGCCCGTGCCATCAATGACGAGATGAAAATCGCTTGTGCCCATGCTTTGGCCAATCTGGCACGCGAGGACGTGCCGGATGAGGTTGCCATGGCCTATGGCAAATCTCTGACATTCGGACGGGATTACATCATTCCGACGCCGTTTGACCCGCGCCTGATCCACCGCATCCCGCCTGCCGTGGCCAAGGCTGGGATGGATACCGGTGCGGCCCGCCGTCCGATCATCGACATGGACGCCTATGAGCTGAGCCTGAAATCCCGCATGGACCCGACGGCCAGCATCCTGCGCGGTCTGAACGCTCGCGCCCGCGCCGCGCAAAGCCGGATGATCTTTGCCGAGGGTGACGATCCCCGTGTGTTGCGCGCAGCCGTGATGTATCAGCGTTCGGGTTTCGGCAAGGCCCTGGTCGTTGGCCGACCCGATGACGTCAAGAAAAAGCTCGAGGACGCCGGCCTCGGGGACGCAGTGCGTGAGCTGGAGGTGGTGAATGCAGCAAACACCACGCATCTCGAGACTTACAAATCTTTCCTGTACAACCGGCTTCAGCGTAAAGGCTTTGATTCCAAGGATATTCACCGCCTTGCCGCGCGGGACAGGCATGTGTTTTCATCCCTGATGCTGGCCCACGGCCACGCAGACGGGCTTGTGACCGGTGCGACGCGAAAATCCGCGCATGTTCTGGATCGTATCAATCACGTGTTCGATGCCGACGCCACTCATGGAGCGGCCGGGGTTACGGCGCTGCTGCATAAGGGGCGCATCGTTCTGATCGGTGACACGCTTGTCCATGAATGGCCGGACGAGAACGACCTGGCCACAATCGCCGAACGCTCGGCCGCCGTGGCGCGCCATATGGGGATCGAACCGCGGGTCGCCTTTGTCAGCTTCTCGACCTTCGGGTATCCGGTCTCGGAGCGGGCGGAAAAGATGCACCGCGCGCCAGCGGTTCTGGACCAGCGCGGCGTCAACTTCGAATACGAAGGCGAGATGACCGTGGATGTTGCGCTGAACGTGGATCAGCAGGCGGCATATCCGTTCTCGCGTCTGACCGGCCCGGCCAATATCCTGATCGTGCCTGCGCGTCACTCAGCGTCGATTTCAACCAAGCTGATGCAGGAAATGGGCGGCGCGACGGTGATTGGCCCGATCCTGTCCGGGGTCGACAAGCCGATCCAGATCTGCTCGACCGTATCGACGGCGAATGACATTCTGAATATGGCCATCCTGGCCTCTTGCGATATCGGGTAAGTCATGACGATCTGGAACCTCGGTTCAATCAACGCGGATATGGTTTATGCCCTGCCGCACCTGCCTGCGCCGGGGGAAACTCTGGCCGCAAATGGGCTGGAGCGTTTTTTGGGCGGCAAAGGGGCGAACATGTCCGTCGCCGCTGCGCGGGCCGGGTCGCATGTCTGCCATATCGGGGCAGTTGGTCCAGATGGGCGCTGGGCAAAGGACCGGCTGACAGAATACGGCGTGGACACCCGCCACATTGCCGAAGTTGACACACCTACAGGCCATGCGATCATCGCGGTGGATGCGCAGGGCGAGAACCTGATCGTCCTGTATCCTGGCGCCAATCATGCATTGCAGGCCGATCAGTTGGGCCAGGCACTGTCCGCGACCGATACTGGCGATCTGCTGGTGATGCAGAACGAAACCAACGCGCAGGTCGAAGCGGCCCGGCTGGGGCACGAACTGGGTCTGACCGTCTGTTACGCCGCAGCCCCGTTTCAGGCCGATGCGGTCAAGGCGGTTTTACCTTACCTCGATTTCCTGATCCTGAACGAGGTGGAGGCCGAGCAGCTACAGCAGGAAACCGGTCTGAACGCCAATGATCTGCCCGTCCGGCATGTCATCGTAACCCTCGGATCAAAAGGCGCGCGCTACTATCAACGGGGTGCCGAACCACAGGACTTTCCAGCCCATGCGGTCAAGGCTGTCGATACAACAGGCGCGGGGGATACATTCACCGGCTACGTACTGGCTGGAATGGACCGGGGGCTGCCGATGGAGCAGGCCATCGCACAGGCGACCCGCGCCGGCGCCCTGATGGTCATGCGGCACGGGACGGCTGACGTTATTCCCGATCTGAAGGAAGTGCGGGCAGCTCGGTTCGACTAGGACCCGGCGAAGGGCGCATCACTGCCCCACAGTTGTTTGACCCGCGCATCGCGTCCGCATGCTTTGCGGTAGGCCTTGTAAGCGCTGCTCTGACGTTTGGGGCCAAAGCGGGTTAAGACCAGTTTGTCGCCTTTGTAATAATCCTGATGGTATTTTTCGGCCGGGTAGAACGTGGATGCGTTCAGAATGGGTGTGACCACCGTTTGCCCCAATGCTGATTGCGCATTGGACTTGGCTTTTTCCGCCAGCACCTTTTCCCCTGTGTTAGAGACGAAGATGGCCGTCCGATAGCTGTCGCCCCGGTCGCAGAACTGCCCACCGGCATCGGTTGGGTCGACCGAGCGGAAAAACATGTTCAGCAGCGTTTCACGTGACACACGCGACGGATCGAAGGTGATCTGAACGGCTTCGTAGTGTCCGGTTCCGCCACGTGTCACCTGCTTGTAGGTCGGATTGTCCACCGTGCCGCCCGTATAACCCGAAACGGCGCCGGTCACGCCCGGGACGGATTCAAAATCGGATTCAACACACCAGAAACAGCCGCCCGCAACCGTCAGTGTCTCGGTCCCGGCGGCAGGCGCTGGCAGTGCGCGCAGCAGCGCGGCCAGAACGATCAGAATGAACAGCAGGGTCGGTTTGAAACAAACGGCATTTGCAGTCCGGGTCATGGCAGGTCTCCTTCCAGAGACAGGCTGCCCCGTGTTCCCCGATCATGCAATCCGCTGACATCGTTTGTCACATGCTGGTGAAGCGAAGTTATCGCGCGCTAACCCAGCAACTGCCCCAGCTTCATCGCCACGCCCATGTTGCCCGAGATTTTCAGCTTGCCCATCGCGATGCCCGTCATCGGGTTCAGCTTGCCGGTCAGCAGCTTTGTCAGGTTGTCCCTGGAAATCCGAATGGTGCAGTCAGTGTCCTGATCCGTCGTCGACGCCATGTTGTCCGCCAGAACGATGACGCCATCCGCGCCGCAATCGAATTTGAGCGATCCGTCAAAGCTTTTGCCGTTCAGACCTTTCTGAATTCCGTCGGCGATCTCTTGCAGCATGTGTTGTCCTTTTCCCAATTGACCTTTGCGTAAGGACAAACGGGGGCCGCGGGCAAGGGTGACGCAACAGGAACCGCAGCACGCAACAAAATAACCCCGGCACCGGATTGCGGGCCGGGGTTTTAGAATTCGGTCGAGCAGGGCTTATTTTGAAAGCCGCTTGTCCCGCGCCGCCAGTAGTTTCAGGCGCAGGGCGTTCAGCTGGATGAATCCGGCTGCGTCCTTCTGATCATAGGCACCGGCGTCTTCCTCGAAGGTCACATGCGCCTCGGAATACAGCGAATGATCCGACCAGCGGCCCACGGTCGAGGCCAGGCCTTTGTACAGTTTCACACGCACGGTGCCGGTGACGTGTTCCTGAGACCTGTCAATTGCGGCCTGCAGCATTTCCCGCTCGGGCGAGTACCAGAAGCCGTTGTAGATCAGCTCGGCATATTGCGGCATCAGCTGGTCTTTCAGATGCATCGCGCCGCGGTCCATTGTAATGGACTCGATCCCGCGATGCGCCTCCAGCAGGATGGTGCCGCCCGGCGTTTCATAGATGCCGCGCGATTTCATGCCCACGAACCGGCCTTCGACCAGATCGAGACGGCCAATACCGTGCTTGCCGCCATATTCGTTCAGCTTGGTCAGAATGGTTGCGGGGCTCATCGCCTCACCATTGATGCTGACCGCATCGCCTTTTTCAAAGCCGATTTCGATGAATTCCGGCTCGTTCGGCGCATCCTCGGGGTGGACGGTGCGTTGGTAGACATAGTCGGGCGCCATATCGGCGGGATCTTCCAGAACTTTGCCCTCGGACGAGGTGTGCAGCAGGTTGGCGTCGACCGAGAAGGGCGCCTCACCGCGTTTGTCTTTGGCAATCGGGATCTGGTTCGCCTCGGCAAATTCCAGCAGCTTGGTGCGGCTGGTCAGGTCCCACTCCCGCCACGGGGCGATGACCTTGATGTCGGGGTTCAGCGCATAGGCCGCCAGTTCAAAGCGGACCTGATCGTTGCCCTTGCCGGTTGCGCCATGGGCGACGGCATCGGCACCGGTGGCTTGCGCAATCTCGACCAGACGTTTTGAAATCAGCGGACGCGCGATCGAAGTGCCCAGCAGGTACAATCCTTCGTACTGCGCATTGGCGCGGAACATCGGGAAGACGAAATCGCGGACAAATTCCTCGCGGATGTCCTCGATATAGATATTCTCGGGCTTGATCCCCAGCAGTTCAGCCTTTTTGCGGGCGGGTTCCAGTTCCTCACCCTGACCCAGGTCGGCGGTAAAGGTTACGACCTCACAGCCATACTCGGTCTGCAGCCATTTCAGAATGATCGAGGTATCAAGGCCACCGGAATAGGCCAGAACAACTTTCTTGGGCGCGGACATCTGACTTCCCCTTATGCGTAGAACGCTTGGCCCCTAGCGGGTTTTGGACCCGGGGGCAAGCTGTGTGGATTGACGCAGGGCGGGAATTGGGGTGAAACAGTTGGAAAGAGAACAAGGATTGGTTGAGAGGGCGGTTTTCAGATGCTGGGTTGGGAGATTTTTGCGCATTCGGTGCGGATGGTATTCGGGAATTTCAGACAGGTTTTGCAGATCGCACTGGGACCGGCCGTGATCGCAACC
This sequence comes from Ruegeria sp. D1(2025), assembly GCF_056536425.1. Classification (NCBI taxonomy): domain Bacteria; kingdom Pseudomonadati; phylum Pseudomonadota; class Alphaproteobacteria; order Rhodobacterales; family Roseobacteraceae; genus Ruegeria; species Ruegeria sp. D1(2025). The sequence goes on from NZ_JBQFPO010000003.1 coordinate 216,822, forward strand.
GCCGTGATCGTCGGGCTGTTTCTGCTGCTGGGAATTCCACTCGAGTCGTTTGATGACACCGCCAATGCGTCGCCAGAAAACCTTGGTTCGATTACGGTCTTTACCTTTTTGGTTGTCGTCGTGGTGTTCATCGTGATGTTCTGGATCGCCGTGTCCTGGCACAGGTTCATATTGTTGGAAGAATACCCCAGCGGGCTGTTGCCCACATTCCGCTTCGACAGAATTCTCGCCTATCTTGGCCGCTTTGTTTTGTTGGGCCTGTTGATGGCAATCGGGTTCATACCGGTCGGACTAATTCTGTCTGTCCTGGGTGAAAGCGCCGGACTGATCGCGGTTGTCATAAGCTTCGGTGCCGCGCTAGTTCTGGTTGTTTGCTTCTACCGCTTGTCCATCATCCTGCCGGCTGCCGCGATCGGCAACCCGATTACACTGGGCGATGCATGGAACCGAACATCGGGTGTGGCTGGGGCGATTGTTGTTCTGCTAGTGGTCAGTTTTGTGTTTCAGATCCTGGTGCAGTTTGCGCTTGCGGCGCTTGCCATTATCCCGGTTCTGGGCGTTTTGCTGACCGTGTTTTTCGGATCTCTCATTCTGCCGATGATCAATGTCAGCATCCTGACCACGATGTATGGGATCTTTGTCGAAAAACGCGAACTCACCTGAGCCGCGTACACATATGTATTCCTTGCCCTTCTCGCACTGATGCGGCACTGAAACGGTCATGACTGATTTCATGACCCGCGCCCGTGCCGCCGAACAGGCGATGCGCACCGTGTTTCCGCCAACGCCGTTGCAGCGGAACGCCCACCTGTCCGACCGGTTTGGGGCTGATATCTGGCTCAAACGTGAAGACCTCAGCCCGGTGCGGTCTTACAAGATCCGGGGCGCGTTCAACGCCATGCGCAAGCAGCCGGGTCAGGATCTGTTCGTTTGCGCCAGCGCGGGCAATCACGCGCAAGGCGTGGCCTTTATGTGCAAGCACATGGGTGTGAACGGTGTGATTTTCATGCCCGTGACCACCCCGCAGCAAAAAATTCAGAAAACCCGGATCTTCGGCGGTGACAATATCGAGATTCATCTGACCGGGGACTATTTCGACGACACGCTGAAGGCGGCGCAAAAATGGTGTGCGGAAAAAGGCGGGCATTTCCTGTCGCCGTTCGACGATGAGGATGTGATCGAAGGGCAGGCCTCGCTTGCAGTCGAGATCGAGGAACAGCTGGGCGGTGTGCCTGATCACCTGCTGTTGCCGGTGGGCGGCGGCGGGATGTCGGCGGGTGTGGCGACCTGGTTCGGGGATCGCACCCATTGCCTGTTCGTGGAACCGGCAGGCGGGGCCTGCCTGCGCGCGGCGTTGGCGGCGGGTCATCCGGTGGCGCTGGATCGCGTCGACACATTTGTCGATGGCGCCGCCGTCGGCCGGATTGGCGAAAAGCCCTTTGAACTGCTGCGCAATTGCCACCTGTCGGATGTCCTGGTGATGTCCGAAGATCGTATTTGCGCCACCATGATCGAGATGCTGAATGTCGAAGGCATCGTTCTGGAGCCCGCCGGTGCGCTGGCGGTCGAGGCGGTGACGGATGTTCAAAGCTTTGTGCGCGGCAAGACGGTGGTTTGCGTCACCTCGGGCGGCAACTTCGATTTCGAGCGTCTGCCCGAAGTGAAGGAGCGGGCGCAGCGCTATTCCGGCGTCAAAAAGTATTTCATCCTGCGCCTGCCCCAGCGCCCCGGTGCGTTGAAAGAGTTTCTGGGCATTCTCGGCCCCGAGGATGACATCGCGCGCTTCGAATATATGAAGAAATCGGCGCGCAATTTCGGCTCGGTCCTGATCGGGATCGAAACCCGCAAGCCGGAAAACTTCATGCGGCTGTTTGCGCATCTGGACGAGGCCGGGTTCACCTATACCGACATAACTGAAGACGAAACACTGGCCCAGTTTGTGATCTGAGCGCAAAAAACAGCCTCTAACTAAGGCTCTCCGCCCGGTTTGCTAAAAATACTGCCCGGGATTCATCGTAGGCGGTCAGGATTGCGTTCAGATCCACATTGTCGCCTTCACCGGCTGCTGCCCGCCGTTCGCCATCCTGGCAAAGTTTGGAAAACTGATCGAATCCCAGGCTCAGCGCGCTGCCCTTCAGGAAATGCAGGTTTTGTTCCAGTTCTGCCCGCGTGGTATCATTGTGCAAACGCGCAAGAGCTTCCTGAACCTCATCCAGAAAGATCTGCACCACCTCGTCAAACTCGTCGGCGCCAACCTCATCCCGCAATTGTCTGACCCTGTGCCAGTGGATCATGGTGCCCTTCCCGCCTCGTTCTGTTGGCCATGGAATTAACATCTGTGCGGTAAAGGTCCGGTTAAGCCGGTCGAAGAAACCTCGGATTGCACCTTCATCGGATGTTAAATCACCGCGCGCTAGGGTTGTGACATTCGAAAACGCGTGCGGTGCAGAGGGTGATGGTGTCAGGACCCGGACAGGCGGAAGCCAGCGCAGAGCTGGAGTTTGGTGCGATCCGCAGGGTGCTGGTCGTGGATGACAGCCGCCTGCAACGGCGCATTCTGGTCGCATCCCTCAGAAAATGGGGGTTCGAGGTGATCGAGGCGGACGGCGGTGAAGCCGCCATTGCCTTATGTGCCGAAAGCCTTCCGGATCTGGTTGTCAGCGATTGGGTCATGCCGGGGATGAGCGGGCTGGAATTCTGCCGCGCCTTCCGGGCGCTGGGCGGCGATCACTACAGCTATTTCATCCTTCTAACTTCCAAAAGCGAAAAGCAGGAGGTCGCGCGCGGGCTGGATGCCGGTGCAGACGATTTTCTGATCAAACCGCTCGAGGCGGATGAGTTGCGCGCCCGTATCTCGGCCGGTGCACGCATTCTGGATATGCAACGCGAACTGTCGGAAAAGAACCGTCTGATCGAAAACGCGCTGAACGAGTTGAAGCAGGCCCACGACGCCATCGACAAGGACCTGATGCAGGCCCGAAAGATCCAGCAGTCACTGGTGCCCGAGTTCAGCCGGGAATTCGGCAAATCCCGGGTCAGTCTGTTGCTCAAACCATGTGGCCACATTGGCGGTGACCTTGTTGGCATGTTTTCCCCCGGCATCAATCGCCTTGGGTTTTACAGCATTGATGTGTCCGGGCACGGCATCACTTCGGCGATGATGACGGCGCGTCTTGGCGGGTATCTGTCAAGCACACACTTCGATCAGAACGTGGCGATGGAGCGTCGGTTCGACAAGTTCTATGCCTTGCTTCCACCGGAACAGGTCGCTGCAACGCTCAACTCACGCCTGATGGCGGATGCCGGTGTCGAAGAATATTTCACGATGGTCTACGCCATTGTCGATCTGCGCAACGGTCATGTGAAAATGGTGCAAGCAGGGCATCCGCACCCGCTTCTGCTGCGCCAGGATGGCAGCGCTGAGTTTCTGGGTGAGGGCGGTCTGCCGATCGGCTTGCTGCCGGATGTTCACTTCCAACAGACCGAACTCTACCTCAGGCCCGGCGACAGGTTGATGCTGTATTCCGATGGGTTCACGGAATGCCGCCTGGCCGATGGCGGTTTGCTGGACGAATCCGGATTGCAGCAAATGGCGCTGGGCTGCGCGTCGGACCGGGCAGGAAGCGAGTTTCTGGACGACATGTTCTGGCAGCTCACCCAGACCGCTTCGCCCGGTGAAGGCATGGACGACGATGTCTCGGCAGTATTTTTTGAGTTCAATGTTTGTTAGAGCCTGTTCAAATGAAGTCTGGCAAAGTGCCGATCGCCGCCGTTGCCCAACATCTCAACCGCGTCCGCGCCATGCATCCACAATGCTTCGTGAAAGGGTTCGCTGGGCGGGCCCATGCGGCGCACAGGCCTTGCGCGATAGATCAGGCAAACCTTTTCGGCCCACAGATCGTATTCCGGCATGAACGTGAACCGTCGAAACGCGCCGATGCGCCGGGGCGCGGCGATTTGCCAACCTGTCTCCTCGTAAACCTCGCGGTGCAGCGCAGTGATCGGGGATTCGCCGGGATCGATACCGCCACCGGGTAACTGAAGGTCTGGCCCAGGTTCGGTCTGGCAGGTCAGCAACAGGTGCCGGCCTCGCGGCAGCAGACCGTAAACGCCCACCCTGCGTATGTACTTGCGCCCCGGTTCCGGGGTTTCACCGAACCGTCTGATCATGTATGGCCCCTTACAACCCAATCTGTTCGACCTATATGGTGGCGGTATGCCAACCCGTGGCGTGTAAGGAAACCCCATGTCTCTTGGAACGAAAATCGCGTGGGACGACACCGTCTTGCCCTTTCAACTCGATGTATCGGATATGCGCGGCCGCGTGGCCCGTCTGGATGGCGTTCTGGACGGCATCCTGAAACAGCACGACTATCCCGAAAAGGTCGAGGCATTGGTGGCCGAGATGGCCCTGCTGACCGCGCTGATCGGACAGACCGTCGCGTTGCGCTGGAAGCTTTCGCTGCAGGTACAGTCCAAGGGTGCGGTGCGGATGATCGCAACGGATTATTACGCGCCTCAAAAAGAGGGTGAGCTTGCCCGCATCCGCGCTTATGCAAGCTTTGACCGCGATCGGCTGACCGATGCCGCGCCGTTTGATCAGGTGGGCGAAGGCTATTTCGCGATTCTGATCGACCAGGGTAAAGGCACACAGCCCTATCAGGGCATCACACCGCTGGCCGGCGGCTCGCTTAGCGCCTGCGCCGAGGCATATTTTGCGCAATCCGAACAATTGCCAACCCGGTTTTCACTGAGCTTTGGCAAATCGACTGAACCCGGCGTCGGCGAACACTGGCGCGCGGGCGGTGTCATGTTGCAGCATATGCCCAAGGCCTCGCCCTTTGTGGCGAGCAGTCAGGGCGAGGGCGAAATCCTGACGGCAACGGATTTGGTCGACGGCGAAGAAGGCGAAAACTGGGGCCGGGTCAATATCCTGCTGGATACGGTCGAAGATCTGGAGCTCATCGGGCCCTCGGTGGCACCCACGGACCTGCTGATCCGTCTGTTTCACGAGGAACAGCCCCGCGTTTATGACGCGCAAGCCGTGCAGTTCGGCTGTACCTGTTCCGAGGACCGTGTACGGCAGAGCCTGTCGATTTATTCCGCCAAGGACATCGAAAAGATGACCACGCCCGAAGGTCTGGTGACGGCTGACTGCCAGTTCTGTGGCGCACATTACGTGCTTGACCCCGAAACCGTGGGTTTCGATGCCAAAGAGTCCGGCGGTGCATGACCTGACTGAACAGCTCAGGGCGGCCCTGCGCCGACCGGGCGGTGGGTCCAGCGATTTTGACCTGAACCCGGATGCGGTTCTTCCGCTGGGGCGGAAACTGCGTCCTGCGGGTGTGCTGGTGCCAATTTCGCTGGTCGGAGACCAGCCGCGCCTGATCCTGACCAAACGGTCGTCGGCCCTGAAACACCATCCCGGGCAGATCGCCTTTCCGGGTGGCAAGCAGGACGGTGACGATGCCGACGTCACTGCCACGGCCCTGCGCGAAGCCCGCGAAGAGATCGCGCTGCCACCTGAACTGCCCGAAATCCTGGGACACCTGCCCGCGCATGAGACCGTGACATCGTTTCAGGTGACACCGGTCGTCGCCATATTGCGGCGGCCATTCACCCCGATCCCCGAACCCGGTGAGGTGGAGGAAGTTTTCTCGGTTCCGCTTGCACATGTCCTCAACCCTGCGAATTATATCGTGGAATCGCGTCGTTGGCGGGGCCAGAGACGGCACTATTTCACGGTTCCGTTCGGTCCTTATTACATCTGGGGCGCAACGGCCCGCATGTTGCGGGGATTGGCAGCACGGTTGAATGAATGAAGCGGATTATTGAACCCTGGGTTACGGAACCGGCAACGCAGAAGGTCTGTGCGGCCCTGACAGAAGCCGGGGCGCAGGCGTTGTTTGTCGGTGGTTGCGTGCGCAACGCTTTGTTGGGCGAACCTGTGTCGGATATCGACATCGCCACAGATGCGCCGCCGGAACGGGTCATGCAGCTTGCACGGCATGCGGGCCTCAAGGCTATCCCTACCGGGATTGATCACGGAACCATCACGGTCGTTTGTCATTGCATCGCGCATGAAATCACCACGTTCCGCCGGGACGTGCAAACAGACGGTCGCCGCGCAGTGGTGGCATTTTCGGATAAGGTGGAAGAAGACGCCGCCCGCCGTGATTTCACCATGAATGCGATCTATGCCGCCCCGGACGGGACGGTTCGTGACCCGTTGAACGGCCTGCCGGATCTGAAGGCGCGCCGGGTCCGTTTTATCGGAACCGCCGAACACCGCATTCGCGAGGATTACCTGCGATCCCTGCGCTTTTTCCGGTTTCACGCTTGGTATGGCGATCCGCAGGCCGGGTTCGATCAGGATGCGCTGGCGGCGATTGCGGCAAACCCGGACGGGCTGCGTCAACTGTCGCGCGAACGGGTCGGGGCCGAGTTGCTGAAGCTGCTGGCAGCCCCTGATCCCGCACCGTCGGTGGCGGGAATGCGCAGTACCGGCGTTCTGATGCAAGTGCTGCCCGGGGCGGATGACAGATCACTGGCGCCGCTGATTGCACTGGAACAGCAGGCCGGCGCGTCCCCTGATGCAGTACGCAGGCTGGCAGCCATTGCAACACCCGAAGACGCCGCGACCCTGCGCCTTAGCCGGGCGCAACTGCAGCGGCTGACCCGAATGCGGGAAGAGGCCTCGGGGACCGCAAGCGTGGCCGAGTTGGGTTATCGCTATGGCGAAGAGGGTGGATTGCATGAAACCCTGCTGCGCTGTGCGTTGCTGGAACAACCCTGGTCGGATGACCTGAAACAGCAGTTGAAAGCTGGCGCGGCGGCCCGTTTTCCAATCGGTGCAACGGACCTGATCCCCGATTTTTCCGGGCCCGCACTGGGCCAGAAACTTGCCGAACTGGAGCGCCGTTGGATCGAGTCGGGCTTCCGGCTAAGCCGCAAAGAGCTGCTTGCCGATTAGCGCTAGGTCTCAAAAAGGGATGACAAGTCAAATCGTTTGTGGTTACTTGCCCCTGTCACATGGATGGAGGAATGCGAATGTATTACGGGATCTGGTTCGGCTAAAGCCGGAACACTTTGACCCGTAAGGGTGGTGTTCTGGCGCCATCTTTCTTCGCACGCCCCTAGTTTATGCTCAATCGGAGCACTCTCCATGTTTCGCTATTTCGAAAACCTTGTTGACCCTTTTGTCGCCTATACCGAGACCGACACACCGCCGACGCGGCTGTGGCCATTCATGCTGGACTATTCGAGCCCGTTCTACAGGATCTTCATCTGGACGGCGCTGATTTCTGTCATTGTGGCCGGGGTCGAGATCGGTCTGATCTACTATATGGGGCGCGTCGTGGACCTGCTCAGCGGATCGCCCACCGAGGTTTGGCAGGCGCATGGAACGGAACTGATCCTGATGGCGGTCTTTGTCTTGTTCCTGCGGCCTTTGCTGCATGTGGTGGACGTGCTGTTGCTGAACAACGCGATCCTGCCGAATTTTGGCACCCTGATCCGGTGGCGCGCGCATAAACACGTGCTGCGCCAGTCTGTTGGCTGGTTTGAAAACGACTTTGCCGGACGTATCGCAAACCGGATCATGCAAACCCCTCCGGCTGCTGGCGAGGTGATTTTTCAGGTCTTCGACGCGATTTCCTTTTCACTGGCCTATCTGATCGGTGCGGCAATCCTTCTTTACGCGGCAGACGCGCGTCTTCTGATCCCGCTGCTGATCTGGTTCGCGCTCTATGCAGCTCTGGTCCGGTGGACCGTGCGGAGAGTGCAACCGGCGTCAAAGGCGGCGTCTGATGCGCGCTCGAACGTGACCGGGCGGGTGGTGGACAGCTACACCAACATCCATTCGGTTAAGATGTTCGCGCACGATACGCAGGAGCTCGACTACGCCCGCGAAGCGATCGAGGAAACGCGGCGGACCTTTCAGATCGAGATGCGGATCTTCACCGTGATGGATGCCGTTCTGGTCACGCTGAACGGTCTGCTGATCGTCGGCGTTGTGGGCTGGGCCATTTCCCTGTGGATGCAGGGCAGCGCAACGGTCGGTGTGGTTGCCGCCGCCACCGCCCTGACCTTGCGGCTGAATGCCATGACCGGCTGGATCATGTGGGCGCTGACCAGTTTTTTCCGCCAGCTCGGTATCGTTGCCGAAGGGATGGAAACGATTGCGCAGCCCATCGACTTGCTGGACGCACCGAAGGCCGACGATTTGCAGCTGACCAAAGGCCAGATCGAAATCCGCGACCTGTCGCATCACTATGGCCGTGAAACCGGTGGTCTGGATCACGTCGATCTGACAATCCGTCCGGGTGAAAAAATCGGCCTGATCGGGCGATCGGGGGCCGGGAAATCGACCCTGGTCAAGCTGCTTTTGCGGTTTTACGACGTCGAGAGCGGTGCAATCCTGATCGACAATCAGAACATCGCCAACATCACGCAGGACAGTCTGCGCAGCCACATCGGCATGGTCCAGCAGGACAGTGCGCTGTTGCATCGATCGGTGCGGGACAACATCCTCTATGGTCGACCCGATGCCACGGAAGATCAGATGATCGCCGCCGCCAAACAGGCCGAGGCGCATGACTTCATCCTTGACCTGCAAGACCCGCAAGGGCGCACAGGTTACGATGCCCATGTGGGTGAACGCGGCGTGAAACTAAGCGGCGGTCAGCGGCAGCGGGTCACGCTGGCGCGGGTGATCCTGAAGGACGCCCCGATCTTGTTGTTGGACGAGGCGACTTCTGCTCTAGATTCCGAGGTCGAAGCCTCAATTCAGGAAACTCTATACGGCATGATGCAAGGTAAAACCGTAATCGCCATCGCCCACAGGCTCAGCACCATCGCGCAGATGGATCGCATTTTGGTGATGGATGGGGGCCGGATCGTGGAACAGGGCAGGCACTCTGAACTGCTGTCGCAAGGCGGGCTTTACTCGCAGTTCTGGGCGCGGCAGTCTGGCGGCTTCCTGAACCCTGAGGCTGCTGAATGAGGCTTGCAAACCTCATCGATCCTTTCAAAGGTGCTGAAACGCCCCCACCGCAGAAGTTGGGGGCGTTCATTCGCTGGTGCCTGGCGGGGTCCTGGCCGATCCTGTTTGTGGCGGCGCTCCTGTCCATGCTGGGCGGAGCAGCAGAAGTGGCCACCGCGTGGATACTGGGAAAGGTGATCGACATTGCCACCACCAGCGGGCCGGAGAACCTGTTCAATGAACGGAACCTGTGGGCCTTCGGTGGTGCCGCGATCTTTTTGATGCTGTTGCGGCCGATCATCGCGGCCTTGTCGTCCTTCTCGAACAATTACGTTGTGATGCCCAACATTACGCCGCTGGTTCTGGCCCGGTTGAATCGTTGGACGCTGGGCCAGTCGACGACCTATTTCGATGACGATTTTGCCGGCCGGATCGCCCAGAAACAGATGCAGACGTCGAATGCAATGGCGTCGGTGGTGTCAGATGTCATCAGTGCAATCGTATTTGCGCTGGCTTCGCTTGCAGGGTCTTTGCTTTTGTTAGGGTCGATTCACCCGCTGGTCATGCTGCCTTTTGCCGGATGGCTTGCGGTGTATCTGCTGTTGATCCGATGGTACTTACCGCGCATCCGGCTGCGTTCGGCCGCGCGGGCAGGAGCCCGGGCCATGGTGTCGGGGCAGGTGGTGGATACCATCACGAACATCAAGACGGTCAAACTGTTCGCCCATTCCGACAACGAAGATCAGGCCGCGCGTGACGCCATGATGACCCTGCGCGAAAAGTCGCTGGATTTCGGTTGGCTCTCGGCCAGTTTCCGATCCATCCTGATGGCGTTGGCAGGCGTGTTGCCTGTGCTTTTGCTGGGAGCCACACTTTGGTTGTGGCAGGCAGGCATTGCCACGGCGGGCGACATCGTCGCGGCAGGCGCGGTGTCGATCCGGATCGCGCAGATGACAGGCTGGGTCAGTTTCACGCTGATGGGCCTTTATGCCAATGTCGGCGAGATCGAGAATGGCATGAAGACACTGACCAGGCGGGACCGGATCGAAGACCGCAGCGGCGCAACGCATCTGAGCGTCACCGAAGGTCGCATCTCTTTTGAAAATGTCAGTTTCGCCTATGGTCGGGATATCGGTGGGGTTGCTGATCTGAACCTGGCCGTCGCGCCCGGCGAAAAGCTGGGTGTGGTTGGTGCCTCGGGGGCCGGAAAATCGACTTTGGTTTCCCTGCTGCTACGGCTTTATGATCGGGAAGAGGGCGCGATCCTGATTGATGGACAGGACGTTTCTAAGGTGACGCAGGACAGCCTGCGCAGCCAGATCGGGATGGTCACGCAGGAAACGGCGATGTTCAACCGCTCGGCCCGTGAAAATATTCTGTATGGCCGACCCGACGCCACGGAACCCGAACTGATCGCCGCCGCGCGGAAGGCCGAAGCGCATGAATTCATCCTCGGGCTTGAGGATGCGCAGGGTCGAACCGGTTATGAAGCGCATTTGGGGGAGCGGGGCGTCAAGCTTAGCGGTGGTCAGCGCCAGCGAATCGCACTGGCCCGCGCCATTCTGAAGGATGCGCCGATACTGGTTCTGGACGAGGCAACCTCGGCGCTGGATTCCGAGGTTGAGGCATCGATCCAGGCCGCCTTGCATCGCGTCATGCAGGGCAAAACCGTTCTGGCCATCGCCCATCGCCTGTCGACCCTGATCGAGATGGACCGGATTATCGTGCTGGATCATGGACGCATCGTGGAAAGCGGCACCCACGAGGCGCTGCTGGAACAGGGTGGGCTTTATGCCCGGTTCTGGCACCGGCAGTCGGGTGGCTTCATTCAGGCCGAAGCGGCGGAATAAGGCGCAAAGCGTTCGGTCAGGGGTTTTGTTGCGTGCGCAGCCCCGGTATCAGGCCACGCATGACGCAGCAATTCATCATCACCCGTCTTGGCCATCAAGGCGACGGCATCGCCGAAGGCCCGGTCTATGCGCCGCGTACCCTGCCGGGAGAAGCGGTCAGCGGTACGTTGCAGGGCCAGATTCTCGGCGATATCCGCGTGGACGCCCCATCGGAAAACAGGGTCAAGGCGCCGTGCCGCCACTACAAAGCTTGTGGCGGATGCCAGTTGCAACATGCGGCCGACAGTTTTGTCGCGGACTGGAAGGTCGAAGTGGTGCGCAACGCACTGGCAGCACAGGACCTGAGCGCGCCCCTGCGTCCGATCCATACGTCGCCGGAACGGTCGCGCCGTCGGGCAACAATCGCGGTGCGTCGAACGAAAAAGGGAACGTTGGCCGGGTTTCACGGGCGCGCTTCGGACACAATCACCGAGATCCCCGATTGCCAGTTGCTCGACCCGGCGCTGGTCGCTGCCATCCCCGTTGCCGAGGCGTTGGCCGTTCTGGGCGGCAGCCGAAAAGGCGTGCTGGCCGTGACGCTGACATTGTCCGAGGCCGGCCTGGATGTATCCGTTCAGGGCGGCAAGCCGCTGGACGGACCGCTGGAACTGGCACTGGCGCAGGCGACTGAGGCAAACGGGCTGGCAAGGCTGGCCTGGGATGGCGAGGTGATCGCCATGCGCACGCCTCCGTTCCAGAGGTTTGGCGAGGCCGAAGTCACCCCGCCGCCCGGCGCATTCCTGCAGGCCACGAAGGACGGAGAACAGGCTCTGATACAGGCGGTTTTGCAGGCCACGCAGGGCGCGAAGCGCGTCGCTGATCTGTTTGCGGGTTGCGGTACGTTCTCGTTACCGCTTGCGGAACAGGCCGAGGTTCACGCTGTCGAAGGCGAAGCGGCGATGACCAAGGCGCTGGACCAGGGCTGGCGCAAGTCCAAAGGTCTGAAACGGATCACGACCGAGGCCCGCGATCTGTTTCGCCGACCCTTGATGCCGGATGAGCTCAAGTCCTTTGACGCCATTGTGCTGGACCCGCCTCGTGCGGGCGCGCAGGCGCAGGTGGCCGAACTGGCGCAGGCGCTGCGTCCGGTCGTGGCCTATGTGTCCTGCAACCCCGTGACCTTTGCACGGGATGCAAAAATTCTGGTTGATGCCGGATATGCCCTTGAATGGGTACAGGTCGTTGACCAATTTCGATGGTCGTCACACACCGAACTTGCCGCGCGGTTCACTTTAGGCCCAGCACAATGATCAGACCGGAGATATTCACAATGGGGATCACCCAGCGCCTTTCGACTGTCATCGAAGCCCCGGCATTCGGGCGTTTCATCACCGGTGTCATCATCTTTAACGCCATCTTGCTGGGCATGGAAACTTCACCCAGCCTGATGGAACACGCAGGTCCCCTGATCGTGACGCTGGACAGCCTGTGCCTGACAATCTTTGTGGCCGAGATCGCCATGAAGCTTGTGGCAACCGGTCGGCGGTTCTTTCAAAGTGGCTGGAATATTTTCGATTTTCTGATTGTGGGTATCGCCCTCATTCCGGGTGGTGCGGGTCTGTCAGTGCTGCGGGCGCTGCGTATCCTGCGGGTTCTGCGTGTCATTTCGGTGGCCCCGCGCCTGCGCCGCGTTGTGGAAGGGTTCATCTCGGCGCTTCCCGGCATGGCCAGCGTGTTTCTGCTGATGGCGATCTTGTTCTATATCGGCGCCGTCATCGCGACCAAGCTGTTCTCGCAGTCTTTCCCGGACTGGTTCGGTGATCTAGGCTTGTCCGCCTATACGCTGTTTCAGATCATGACGCTGGAGAGCTGGTCGATGGGCATCGTCCGCCCGGTAATGGAGGTTTATCCCTACGCGTGGATTTTCTTTGTGCCCTTCATCATGGTCACGACCTTTGCCGTGGTGAACCTGCTGGTCGGTCTGATCGTCAACTCGATGCAGGATGCCCACCATGCCGAGGATGAAGTTAAAACCGATGCCTACCGCGATGAGGTTCTGGAGCGTCTGGAAACCATCGAGCGCCACCTGACCAGGCAGTTGAACAGCAAAAAGTGATTTCAAATTTCGCGTTTTCTGGCATAATCATCGCAAAAAAGCAGAAGCAGGCAGTGAATAAATGGATCGTCGAGTATTTGGATTAGGGGCGATGGCGACGCTGGCCCTTTCGGCATGTGCATCCGCCAACCCGAAATTTCTGACATATCGCGGACCCGAGGTGACGTCGCTGGTCGTCAACAAGGGCGCGCGCAAGCTGTATCTGTTGCACAACGAACGGATACTGAAAGAATACGATGTCGCGCTGGGCTTTGCGCCCCAAGGCACCAAGACAAAACGCGGCGATGGCCGCACACCCGAAGGGTCGTACCTGATTGACCGCCGTAACCCGCGCAGCCGCTATCACCTGTCGATCGGGATTTCCTACCCGAATTCGGAAGACATTGCGCAGGCCAAAGCCGCAGGCGTCGATCCGGGCGGCGACATCTTCATTCATGGTGAGCCCAGCCTCAGGTCAGAAATCCGCCGCTCCCGTAAGACGCCCGACTGGACGGCAGGCTGTATCGCCGTAAAAAACAAAGAAATCGAAGAGATTTACGCGATGGTGAACAAAGGCACGCTGATCACCCTGCGCCCCTGATCCTAGATCGGTTTCCAGTCTCCAAACCCGAATTGCTGATAGTCGCGCTGGTAGGTTTCGACCGCCAGCGCTTCCAGTTCTGTGTCATAAATCTGATCCAGCGCGTAGGGGGTGTCCGGCGCACATGTTGCCGGTTGGGGGGGTGACGGATGGCCCGTTTTACGCGCCAGTTCCGGCAGGGCGGCGGCCAGTTCATCTTCCCGCAGGATCAGATCGGGCAGCGCAAAGGCCGACATCCCCTCCAGCGCCTGCGCCTGACTGCACCAAACGCCGTCCACCCGAATGGACGTTTGCCCGGACAGATTGTGGAGCAGGAACTTCAGAAAGGCCGCAAACGCCTGATAGTGCTGTTCCAAGGGGTAATTACCGTTGCGGATCTGGCCGGGAATGGGCAGTTTGAAACGGTTGCGCAGGGTATTTCGGATGGAAGCATAGGCGCCTGGATCGGTACTTAGAATCTTTGAACAGAACGCGGTATGGGCCCGCGCCAAAGGGTGGCGCAAGACACTGAATTTTCGGTGTCCGGGGTTGGCTTCCAGCCATTGCCGGATTTGCCTGCGATTGCGGTTCGTGACCGGCGCGCTGCCATCAAGATCGGCCATCCAAGCCGTCACCGCGTCGTCGTTTCCGCCGCGCAAGGGAAGATACATCAAAGGTGTCCGGGCGGCAGTAACGTATTGGCCTACTGCTGGCCCGCGGCGCGGCTCGAAACCCGGATTGCGATGCAGGTTGAACGTGTCCATTCCGGACAACGCCTGTTCCAATTCCTCCGGGTTTGAGACTTTTGACAATGCCGGGCCGGGATTCTGGGGTTTGAGCGTGTCGTCCAGCGCCGTCAGCCGCGCCTGTATCCCCAGCCACGATGCCAGACCGTTTAGAATATCCAGCCGGTTCAGGTCGTCATAGGCCAGAAAAAATGCGGTCTGCCCGGTTTTCTGCAGTTGGTTCAGCAGCATCAGTTGAAATTCCTGCTGCTGATCCAGGTAGTCCGAGAACTCTTCAGCCTGAAACGTGACCAGAGCATCGCGGCGGCGCTTTATGTTCTTCAACTGCCATTGCATGGTCTCCCGCGCAATTTTCAGTGAGATGTAGCTGTCCAGCGGATTTCGCGTCAGAACAATCTTGGCACAGCGCGGGTCGTTCAGCGCAGGCTCCAGCACGCGGGGATCGTGCCCCTGAAAATAGCGAAACCCGTTCAGTGCGCCGGGGGCTGCTTTGATGGCGTCCAGTAACAGGTCGGGATTCTGGTCGCGTTCGGTCAGCGAAACACCCAGCAATTCCTCGGACTTCAATCGGCCGATGAAATGCGGATTGAACGCTTCTCCGTGGCAGGTCACGCCCTCCAGTGCGTTCAGATTGGCTTCCAGCAGGTTGGATCCCGTGCGCATGGCGCCAAGAACGATGAAGTAATCCCAGGGACCGGACATGGCGACTTATTGAACCAAATAGGGTTTTCGGAACGGTTTGGTCTGGCTGCCAAACACGTCGTCTACCGGGAAATCGCCCATCAGATACGGGTGCATTCCCTGGTTCTTCAGGTTTTGCAGGAATTGACCGAAGCCGGACAGATCAACCATCTTCGGCGCCTCAATCAGGTGGCTCGGTTGCTGGGTCCCGATCTCGTCTATCACCTCATGCAGCGCCTCGATCGGAGATTCGACAAACTCTGCCAGACACCAGGTGCGCACCCGCGCCTTGGTCCAGACCGAGGTCAGAACCTCAAGCTGTTTGCTTTCGATCTGTTGCAGGCGCGCGGCCTCGTTGCGGATGTCGGCGAAGTTCCGGTTCGACCGGAACAGAGGAATTGCCCAGGCTCCGGTGATCACTGAAATCTGTGCGTTCTTGTCGCGCGCCAGAAACCAGTTGATATCCTGCGTGTCCGCCGGGCCGAACTGAAAACACTGTCTTTCGCCGCGAGTATTCCAGATCAGGTTCGATAGGAAAGCCTTCGTGTTGTAGTCGCGCAATGTCGCGCAATCGCTGAGTGCGCCGTTGGTGATCGTCTGATCACCTGCAAACTCTGCCCGTTGAGGGCTGAACACATGACCATGCACACGTGTGTTTGTCGTGTTTTCCAGCCAGGTTTCGAAATCTTCAAAAAGGTCGGAAAAGCCCTGAAATACCGAATATGGAAACGACGTCAGGCCGTTTTCGCTGCCATGTCGGGGAAACCGGCTTTGCATGTACAGCCCGTCGCGCCCGCGCATGCGCCGCTCGACCGCTTTGGAAAACACCCGGTCGATCTTGCCCGGATTTGGCTCGGCCGGTTTCATCGCCCCAGCCTGATCGGTCAAAAACGACTGATACAGCCGGTCGGCCTTCCACCAGATCTTGCGGGCCACAAAACAGTCCGAACGGCGCAGCAATTGCAGGTGGTCATCATAGAATATGTGCGGCCGACCCTGATAGTCGAACTTGGACAAGGTCAGCGAGCGGCTTTCGATATGCGTTGAATAGAGCCTTGCCAGCGTCTGGAAATAGCTTTCATCGGGTATCCAGACGCGGCGGAAATAGCGGTCATACACGGGGCGTTTGGGGTCCTGCAGAATGGCCGACAGGGTCTGCCGGGTCAGGCACCACCACTGGCTGCCCATATGCGGGACCAGCCCGTCCGGGATACGACGCCGCAAGCCCAGGGCACGTTGAAATTTGACGTAAGTGTCAAACAATTTGCGGCGCTTGCGCCAGGAAAACGGGAACCGCAGGGTGAACCGTTCATGATCCAGACCGCCGATGGTCCAGCTGACATCGGCGGTGGTCGCGCTTTCGATGAAATCGACGCGCGGGCGGTCCGACAGATAGTCGATCAGCTCCTGCACGGGCCGCAGGGGCAGACAGGCCCCGGACGACAAAAATACGTGGCGCACATCCGGGAACTGTTCAAGCATCAGCGTCGCCGCGCATCGCGAGGCTGCGACGATGCCCCAGCCGCCCCATTCGCAGGCATGCCGGTCCGAGAATACAATCAGGGGATTGTCGGCGCAGGCCTCGGAAAACTCGGCAAATGCCTGGTCGGAAACCTTGCGATCCACGTGGATCACTACCGGGCAGCCGGACGTTGTCCAGTGGCGCGCGACCTGCTCGGCCCGATCCAGTGCTGTATGCACCAGCATGACGATGCCCAGACCGCTCATGCCCAGTTTCCTTTCGACATGAGGCCCAGAATCTCAAGCTGTCTCCAGTTGATGTATTTCTCGGACCAGTCGCACCAGAAAACCGGTTTGCCTTCCAGCCGCTGGGCATAGGCCCGGTACTCGTCCGAGCCGCGATAATGCTGGCCGCGGTGCAGTTCTTCGCGCGCCTTGTCGCCCAGAGTGTTGATCAGCTTGGCATGCAGCAACGCGCCGCTGGCCTTTTCACCGCCCCATTCGTCGTAGACCTGGTTCAGCCCGCGCGGCAGCAGGGAATGGGTCGAGCTGACATAGACATACCGCTTGTCCCATTTGACCAGCGGTATCTTATTCAGCGCCGGAGCTTTTGAGGGATTGTCCTGAAAGAACACCCGCGCGCGGGGGCCGCCCTGAATCCACAGATTTCCATAATCGGGGTTCCGCGTAATCATGTAGTTGCCCGAGTCGAACCAGTTCGCGATTTCGAACGGATCCTGCCCTTCTTGATATGGCGCCTCATCGACCGGACCCTGCGGATACATGTCGATCAGCATGGTGCCAAAGCTGCGTACTGCGCAGCCATCCAGCCAGTCCGTCAACGCGCGGATCGGGCGGGTGTCACAAAACGGGTAAATGAAGAACTCATCCGGGTCGACCGTCAGGACCCAGTGATCGGGCGCGTATTTGCGCAGCAGATAGTTCGACCAGTCCAGACCAAAGGATGCGCGTTTATAGCTGGCCTCGGCCTGCCAAACGGACACATCCGGCTGCGCCTCAAGAAAGGCGCAGGTTCCGTCATCGCTGTCGTTATCGACAAACAGGAAGTGATTGATGCCCAGGTTGCGATAATAGTCCAGAAAGAACGGCAGCCTGATCTTTTCGTTGCGCACAACGCTCATCAGCAGGACATCGCCACGCTGTATTTGCGCGGTGTTGTTTGAAACCGCGCGCAGCTCACGTCGTTTGCGCACACAGCGCACCAGACGGCGCTTGCGCCGAAGCCTCATTCTATATGAATCCAACAGGCTCACGCGACTGCCCAACCCTTATTATTACGCGAGCAGGCCCGGGGCCTGTTCAAGCCTGAGTGGATCCGAGCCATTGCCGTTTTATGCCACCTATGCATCTTGCGAGGCAACGGGTTTAAAAGTTGTTAGCCGGGGGCGTTGCAATTCTGTCGGGAAGGCGGCAATTCAGTTCCAGCCCCCGTCATTCATCAGCCCCAGCGATCGCAATTGCTGCCATCCGGCGTAGTGCTCTGATCGCTCTGTCCACATGACAGGCTGCGCAATTATGCCATCGTAATATGGCCCGAATTGGTCCGGATCATGAAAATGCTGACGCCTGGTCTTCTCTGTTTCGGACCTGTCGACGACATCCGGCAGGAATTTGGTGTGCAGCAGGATACCCGAGGCCACAGTCCCCCCCGGGCCGTCATAGGTGGTGTTCAACCGGCGCGGCAGCGCGGAATGGCACGAGTTTACAAAGGCATAATGCCGGGACCAGCGTACCAGAGGGATCTTGTTCAGCGTGGGCGACCGACGCGGGGCATTTGAGAAAAACATCCTCTCGCGGGCTCCGCCCTGCACCCAAAGATTACCCAGCGGGCTTTGACGCTGCACCCGGTAGGGACCGCTGTCGAACCCGTCCAGTACCCGGGTCGGGTCGGTCTCGGGGTCATAGCCTTGATCCCCCAGCGGCCCTTGCGGATACAGATCCAGCATCAGCGCGCCAAAGGCCTCCTGCCCGTGCGACTCCAGCCATGCGGTCAGATCATGTAGCGATCTGGTCTCGTGATGGGCGTAAATCAGCAACTCGTCCGCATCAGCCATCAAGGTCCAGTGCCCGTGCCCGTATCTCATCTGCAGCCAGGTCAACCAGTCCAGGCCAAACCGCGCGGCACGGTAGCTGGCCGTCGTGTTCCAGACCGAAACATCGGGTTGTTCCAACAGATATTCGGTCGATCCGTCGTCGCTGCCGTTATCCACGATCAGAAAATGATCCACGCCGTGGGTTCGGTAGTGTTCAAAAAACCACGGCAGCCGCGTCATCTCGTTGCGCAGTGTGGTAAAGGCCAGAATATCTCCCTTACCGATTTTCTCCGTGCGGTCCTCAAGACAGGACAGCTGGCAGCGGCTTCGGAATGAGCGCCACAAGAGCCCGCGGCGTTTCAGCCGCAACCGGTACATCTGCGCCCAGCCAATGGATGGCAGATCCTGTACCGGGTGCGCGGTCACATGACCCTCATTTCTCGTAGTGTCCGGTCTGGTGCCAGCGCCATGCGTCCCGGACAATCGTCTCTAACGTTGATCTTTTCGGCCGCCAGCCCAGTTCCTGTTCCGCCCGGTCCGAGCCCGAAACCAGCCGCGTACAATCCCCGGCGCGACGGGGTCCGATCGTATGGGGCACTGTTCGGTTGGTGACCGCCCCGGATTGCTCGATCACTTCCATCACCGAAAACCCCGACCCGGTCCCCAGGTTGAACACCCGGTTGCCTTTGCCGTTTTCCAGCCATTTAAGCCCCAGAACATGGGCATCGACCAGATCGCAGACATGAACGTAATCGCGGATACAGGTGCCGTCTGGCGTATCGTAATCGGTTCCGAACACGGTCAGACCATCCCGGTTGCCGTCGATGGCATCCAGCATCAGCGGCACCAGATGGGTTTCGGGCCGGTGAAACTCGCCAACTTCTGCGTCAGGATCAGCTCCTGCAACATTGAAATAGCGGAAAATGACGTGATTCAGCCCGTGCGCGGCCCCGAAGTCATGCAGAATATCCTCAATCGCGCGTTTCGAGGAGCTGTAGGCATTCACCGGGTTCTGTGGCGCGTTTTCGTCCAGCACCACGTTGTCCTGATCGCCGTAAGTGGCACAGGTCGACGAAAAGACGAATTCCAGACACCCGGCTTCGACGGCTGCTTCGATGAGGTTCAGCGAACCGGTGACATTGTTCGCCCAGTATCTGCCGGGTTGCGCCATCGCTTCGCCCACCTGGCTGAGGGCGGCGAAGTGCATCACCGCAGCGGGACGGTATTTGGCAAAGACCTGATCCAGCCTGTTTCGGTCCAGCAGATCACCATGCTCGAACGGTCCGAATTTCACCGCGTCCTGCCAGCCGGTAACCAGATTGTCATATGTCACAGGCGTATAGCCTGCGGCAGCAAGGGCCTTGCAGGCATGCGACCCGATATATCCGGCGCCGCCGGTGACAAGAACAACTGTCATGGGTGATCCAATTTCCGAATGTCAAAAAACAATAGGCCATGAACGGAAGCGGTGAAATGGGGAAAAACGTTCAATCCAACCCCATCGCGGCCATCATTTCTTCGATCTTGGGCACGTCCTGCGGGTTGTTCAGTTCCCAGAACTGGCGGCCCTTGGCCTCAACCTCGACGCACAAAACCTTGCGGCCGTTCTCCATGAACCGAAGCTGCTCCAGTCCTTCCAGTTTCTCCAACGGCCCCACCGGCCAGTCGGGATAAGCGGCCAACGCATCGGGTCGATAGGCATAAACACCAACGTGATGGAACACCGGGGTTGGCTCGTCACCCGCATAAGTGGCCGTGGTAAAGGGGACCACCTCTTTCGAGAAGTACATTGCGCTGTGATCTGCCCCAAAAACGGCGGTTGTTCCGCCGACCCGTCCGTTCCTGCGATCATTCAGCAGGCTGTTCAGCGCATCACCGTCACAGCGCAGGACCGGCGTGGCCACACCCGCGTCAGGGGCCGTACGTAACCCCGCGATCAGATCTTCGACGAACCAATGCGGTGTCAGCGGTGCGTCTCCCTGCAGATTGACGACGATCTCGTAGCCCGAACCCAGATTGGCATGGGTTTCGGCGCAGCGTTCCGTGCCATTACCGCAGGTCTCGGAGGTCATGACCACTTCCGCCCCAAACCCTTCGCACACGTCACGAATGCGGTCATCGTCTGTGGCCACTACAACGCGGTCCACGCCGGATACCGAACACGCAGCGCGCCAGGATCGTTCGATCAGGGTCATGGACACGCCACTTGCACCGGTCAGCGGCACCAGCGGTTTGCCCGGATAGCGGGTCGACGCGTAACGGGCGGGGATTGCGATCAGTACAGACATCAGGCTTCCTTCAGTTCCACACCCGGAGCGTAGGCAATGAAGAACGGATTTGCATAGTCTTCCTTGCCATAGGTCAGCGGTGAATGATCGTCGAAGCGAACGACCTTGCCCCCGGCGCCGGCCAGAACCGCGTGTCCGGCGGCGGTGTCCCACTCCATCGTGCGGCCAACCCGTGGATAGATGTCGGCCTCGCCAGTGGCCACAAGGCAGAACTTGAGCGACGAGCCCGCGCTTTTGCTGTCCTTCACCTGATATTTGTTGATGTAATCCTCGGTCGCCTGGTCCCGATGCGATTTCGAGGCCACGACCAAAAGGGCGGAATTGTCCGGTTCAGACACTGAAATTGGCGTAACGTCCCCGCTAATGTCCATCTCAAGCGCACCTGTTTCTTCGACCGACCGGCCATCGGCCTGCGTGTAGAACATGCGGCCCCGGGCAGGTGCATAAACAACGCCGCGCGTGGGAACGCCGTTTTCGACCAGCGCGATATTGACGGTGAAATCACCTCGCCGGTTGATGAATTCCTTGGTGCCGTCCAGCGGGTCGACGATCAGGAACGTGTCGCCCTTCTGCGTGTGCGAGGCCGCCTGTTCCTCGGTCACCAGCAGGGTATCGGGAAAGGCTTCGCGCAGGCCGGCCGAGATCAGGGCATCTGCCGCCTCGTCCGCTTCGGTGACGGGGCTGCTATCGGATTTGACCTTCACGTCGAAATCATCCGCCTCATATATCTGCATGATCTTGTCCCCTGCTTGCAGGGCAAGGCGTCTGATGACGGGAATTAACGCGTCGTAGGTCACAAAAATGCTCCGTTCCTGGGATTTGTTGATCCAATGTCCTGTTGGACTTATGATGTGACGGTTACGGAACGGCAAGAATTTCGTGCCAGTTTTTGGGCAAAGAAGCAGGAAAGACGCGTCGGGTGTTTTATTACAAGCGCAACCAAACGCTTTTGGGCGGTGCCTTCACCACGGCGGAACTGGTGTTTCACGCCGTCGTGCGGCAGATACGCTCGCAACATTCGAATGCTGTTATCGCGATTTTCATCAACATCATGCAGATCGTCATTCTGGCCACGGTCTTCTACCTGATCCTGTCATTCATGGGGGGACGTGTTGCCAAAATCCGCGGCAACTTCGTGCTTTACATGCTGTCCGGCGTTTTCATGTTCATCATGCATGTAAAGTCGGTATCCGCGATTGCCGGTATTGCGCCGGGGAACAATCCGATGATGCTGCATTCGCCGATGAATCCGATGATCATGCTGCTGGCGGCGGCCTTCGGCGCGCTGTACACGCAGCTTGTTTCAATACTGGTGATCCTGTTCGTGTATCATGTCGCGGTTGAGCCTTTGGACATTCTGGACCCAGGCGGCGCCTTCGGAATGCTGATCCTGTCTTGGTTTGTGGGATGCACGGTGGGATTGAACCTGATGGCCCTGAAGCCGTGGTTTCCAAGGACGGCGGAGATGTTGAAAAACATCTATCGGCGCCTCAACATGGTGTTCTCGGGCAAGATGTTCGTCGCCAATGCGCTGGGCGGCTATATCCTGATGATGTTCGCCTGGAACCCGCTGTTTCACATCATCGACCAGGCCCGGGGCTTCATTTTCCGCAACTATTTTCCACGGAACACAAACTGGGAATATGCCTTATGGGTCGGCATAGCGCTGCTGATGATCGGGCTGTTGGGTGAGTTCTTTACACGCAAACACGTGTCTCAAAGCTGGGACGCACGCCGCTAACGGGCCACCCGCAGCGTCAGATTGATCCGCCCGCCTTTTGGCAAGAGTTTGGAAGATCCGAAACGGATGCGATCGATCCCGTGATATGTCAGCCGTGCCGGCCCGCCCATGATGACAACGTCGCCCGAATTCAGCCAGATCGACTCGGTCTTGCCGCCTCGGGTGGTGTTGCCGATCCGAAAAAGCGCATCATCCCCAAGCGAAACCGAAAGAACCGGCCAGGAAAAATCGGCCTCGTCCTTGTCCTGATGCAGACCCATTCGGGCGCCTTCCCCGTAATAATTGATCAGACAGCAATCGGGGTCGCGTTCACTGCTGGCAAGGTCGTGCCACAGGTTCAGGATCGGTTCGGGAATGTCAGGCCAAGCCTTCCCTTGCGGGTGCTGTGTTTGATACCGGTAGCCATCCCGGTCCGTGACCCAGCCAACGGCCCCGGCCGAGGTCATGCGCACCGACATCGCCTTGCCTTGCGGCGTCACCGGCCGCACCAGTGGCGCCGCTTTCAGAATCGGGCGCAGCGTTTCGATCAGTTGCGTCTGGGCCGATGCATCCAGCCAGCCCTTTCTGATGTCGAATCCGCGCAAAATCAGCCGGGCCATCCCAGAATCCTCAATCCTTGCCAAAACCTTGCCGAAAAAGGCCACAAAATCCCGAAAACCTGCGTTTTACACCGCTTGCAGGCCTTTCGTCGCGCCCTTATATACGCCGGGACGCGCAATGGTGTAGGGCCATTACGCAATGCAGATCGGGGCAGGGATGCCATAACGGGTCCCGGCCTCGGGACATCGCCTTGAAGAGAAAGGGATTGAAAATATGGGTAAAGTAATCGGGATTGACCTTGGTACCACAAACTCGTGCGTGGCCATCATGGACGGCTCGCAGCCGAAAGTCATCGAAAACGCCGAAGGGGCGCGGACCACGCCCTCGATCGTCGCCTTCACCGAAGATGAGCGACTGGTCGGTCAGCCTGCAAAACGTCAGGCGGTCACCAACCCCGACAACACGATCTTTGGCGTCAAGCGTCTGATCGGTCGTCGTGTGGATGATGCCGAAGTCGAAAAAGACAAGAAAATGGTGCCGTACGCCATCGTTGATGGCGGCAATGGCGACGCGTGGGTCCAAGCCCGCGGCGAAAAGTACTCCCCAAGCCAGATCTCGGCCTTCACTCTGGGTAAGATGAAGGAAACCGCCGAGAGCTATCTGGGTGAGGAAGTCACGCAGGCGGTTATCACCGTTCCGGCATACTTCAACGACGCACAGCGTCAGGCCACCAAAGACGCCGGTAAAATCGCCGGTCTGGAAGTGCTGCGGATCATCAACGAACCGACAGCTGCCGCGCTGGCCTACGGTCTGGACAAGAAAGACACTCAAACCATCGCAGTCTATGACCTTGGCGGCGGTACTTTCGACGTGACCATCCTGGAAATCGACGACGGCCTGTTCGAGGTCAAATCGACCAACGGTGACACCTTCCTGGGTGGTGAAGACTTTGACATGCGCATCGTCAACTACCTGGCGGACGAGTTCAAAAAGGAACACGGCGTCGACCTGTCTGCCGACAAGATGGCGCTGCAGCGTCTGAAAGAAGCTGCTGAAAAAGCCAAGATCGAGCTGTCCTCGACCTCGCAGACCGAGATCAACCAGCCGTTCATCTCGATGGGTTCGAACGGCCAGCCGCTGCACATGGTCATGAAACTGACCCGCGCCAAGCTGGAATCGCTGGTTGGCGACCTGATTAAGAAGTCGATGAAGCCCTGCGCCGCCGCTCTGAAAGACGCCGGTCTGTCGGCTGCTGACGTGGACGAGGTTGTTCTGGTCGGTGGTATGACCCGGATGCCGAAAGTGATCGAAGAGGTCACCAAATTCTTCGGTAAAGAGCCGCACAAAGGTGTGAACCCGGACGAAGTTGTTGCCATGGGTGCCGCCATTCAGGCCGGTGTTCTGCAGGGCGACGTCAAAGACGTGGTTCTGCTGGACGTGACCCCGCTGTCGCTGGGCATCGAAACCCTGGGTGGCGTGTTCACCCGTCTGATCGACCGCAACACCACGATCCCGACCAAGAAGTCCCAGGTTTTCTCGACCGCCGAAGACAACCAGAACGCCGTAACCATCCGCGTGTTCCAGGGTGAGCGTGAGATGGCTTCGGACAACAAGATCCTGGGTCAGTTCAACCTCGAAGACATCCCGCCCGCACCGCGCGGCATGCCGCAGATCGAGGTGACCTTCGACATCGACGCCAACGGCATTGTCTCGGTTTCGGCCAAGGACAAAGGCACAGGCAAAGAGCAGAAGATCACCATCCAGGCCTCGGGCGGTCTGTCCGACGAGGACATCGAAAAGATGGTCAAGGACGCGGAAGAGAACGCGGAAGCCGACAAGGAACGCCGCGAGCTGGTCGACGCCAAGAACCAGGCGGAAAGCCTCATCCACTCGACCGAGAAGTCGATGGAAGAGCATGCCGACAAGGTCGACCCGACCACCATCGAAGCCATCGAGCTGGCGATTGCCGCGCTGAAGGACGAGCTGGAAACCGAAAACGCCGACAAGATCAAGTCGGGCATCCAGAACGTTACCGAAGCGGCCATGAAACTGGGCGAGGCCATCTACAAGGCGCAGTCCGAAGAGGCCGAGGATGAACCGGCAGCTGCGGACGCCGCTCCGGGTGATGACGATATTGTCGACGCCGAGTTCGAAGATCTGGACGACGACAAGCGTAACTAACGGGTAACCGGGCCAATTCGGGCCGGTCCGGATACCGGGCCGGCCCGTTTACGTTGAGGCAGAAGGAAACACTGATGTCAAAACGCGATTATTACGATGTACTCGGCGTGTCCAAGGGTGCATCGGCGGACGAGATCAAGAAAGGTTTTCGCAGGAAAGCCAAAGAGTTGCATCCCGACCGCAACAAGGACAACCCGGAAGCCGAGGCGCAGTTCAAGGAAGCGAACGAAGCCTATGACGTTCTGAAAGACGCAGAACGCAAGGCCGCCTATGACCGCTTTGGCCATGCCGCGTTTGAAAACGGCATGGGTGGCGGCGGCCGACCCGGCGGCGGCTTCGGTCAGGGCGATTTCTCCAGCGCGTTTTCGGACGTGTTCGACGACCTGTTCGGCGATTTCATGGGTGGCCAGCGCGGTGGCGGTGGCCGTCGTGCCGCACGCGGTTCCGACCTGCGTTACAACCTGCGCGTCTCGCTGGAAGAGGCGTTTGCGGGCCTGCAAAAAACCATCAACGTGCCCGCTGCCGTGGCCTGTTCGGCCTGTGATGGATCGGGCGCTGAAAGCGGCGTTGAACCGACCACCTGCCCGACCTGTTCGGGTATGGGTAAGGTCCGCGCGCAACAGGGCTTTTTCACCGTTGAACGCACCTGTCCGACCTGCTCGGGATTGGGTCAGATCATCAAGAATCCGTGCAAATCCTGCGGCGGCGCGGGGCGCGTGGAAAAAGAACGGGCACTGTCCGTCAACATCCCCGCCGGTGTCGAAACCGGCACCCGTATCCGTCTGGCGGGTGAGGGTGAGGCCGGAATGCGTGGTGGCCCCCCGGGCGATCTGTACATCTTTGTCGAAGTGTCCGATCACAAGCTGTTTGAGCGTGACAGCATAAACCTCTATTGCCGCGTGCCGGTCAGTATGGCCAAGGCCGCTCTTGGTGGTTCGATCGAAGTGCCCACCATCGATGGCGGTCGTGGCCGGGTTCAGATTCCGGCAGGTAGCCAGTCGGGCCGCCAGATGCGTTTGCGTGGCAAGGGAATGCCCGCCCTGCGTGGCGGTGGCGTGGGTGACATGTTCATCGAACTGGCTGTGGAAACACCGGTCAACCTGACCAGTCGCCAGAAAGAACTGCTGCGTGAGTTTGACGATCTGGGAGAGGACAACCACCCGGAATCAAAAAGCTTTTTCTCGTCGGTCAAGTCCTTCTGGGATGGGATGAAAAGCTAAGGGAACCGCTTTCCCGACCAAAGCCGCCCGGTTTCGGGCGGCTTTTTTGTTGCAGGGGGCGCTGCCCCCGCCGCCCTTTGGGCGCCTCCCCCGGGATATTTTTGGCCAGATGAAGGAAAGATCCCTTGTTCATCTGGCCCCAAATATCCCGGAGCGCGAGGCAGAGCCTCGCAAATACCATTGGCCTTACCCAAGGGATCAGGGTGGCCATAATACAGATCAAATTCAGTCTTGTGTTTTTCCGATGTGCCTGTGATTGTCCGGTCAACCGTTGGGGTGCCCTTATCGAAGGGCTGAGAGGCGTGAATGCGCTAACCCATCGAACCTGATCCGGGCAATACCGGCGTAGGGAACGGTCTCAGAATGTCAGACGTTTTCCATGCGCGCGTTGCCCAATTTTGATGGAGCAACGATATGACGCCTATTGCGCTCACAATTGCAGGCTCGGACAGCGGCGGTGGGGCCGGAATTCAGGCTGACATCAAGGCAATGTCTGCCTTAGGGGTTTATGGTGCCAGCGTGATCACCGCCGTGACCGCGCAAAACACACGGGCCGTTACCGCCGTTCACGGGATCCCATTGAATACTGTCGCCGCACAGATCGATGCCGTTCTGTCTGATCTGAGCGTGGGCGCCGTCAAGATTGGCATGTTGGCGACGCCGGACATCATCCGATGTGTTGCAGACAGCCTTGCAGCGTTTCGTGGTCCCATCGTACTGGACCCTGTGATGATCGCCAAATCCGGTGATGCCTTGTTGACAGAAGACGCGGTTGAGACATTGCGGGCGGTGCTCGTGCCCATAGCCACGCTATTGACGCCGAACTTGCCTGAGGCCGGACGCCTTCTGGATTGCCCGGCTGCGGAGACGCCGGATCAGATGGTAAAACAGGGGCTTGCCTTGTGTGACATGGGCGCAGGTTCCGTTCTGATGAAGGGCGGGCATGGATCCGGCGACATTTGCCGTGATCTCTTGATCGACGCTTCGGGCTTGGTGGCAGAGTTCAAGGCGCTGCGCCGGAAAACCAGAAATACGCATGGTACTGGCTGCACACTGTCCGCGTCAATTGCTGCCGGGCTGGCGCTGGGAAAAACGCTGATGACGGCCGTTGCAGATGCGCACAGCTATCTGCAAGGCGCGATAGCCCGGTCCGATGATCTGGACATTGGTCGCGGGCATGGGCCGGTTCATCATTTTCATCAGCTTTGGCCCGCATGACCGTCTGGTCGGTCATAGGTGCCGGAGTAGCCGGTCTGACTGTTGCAACCGAGCTGGTATCGCGCGGCGCTGACGTGCAGATATTCGACCCGGCAGGTGCGCCAGGCCCACATGGCTGTTCCTGGTGGGCGGGTGGCATGCTTGCCCCCTGGTGTGAATATGAAAATGCCGAGGAACCGGTTCTGCGGCTTGGACAAACAGCGATTGACTGGTGGGCCGCCAGAACGCGGGTGCATCGGTGCGGAACGCTGGTTGTTTCGCATTCGCGCGACCTACCGGATCTGCGCCGCTTTGCACGCCGAACGGATGGGTATTCAGAAATCGGAGGTGGAAAAATCTCCAATTTAGAGCCTGACATGAGCAATTTCGGTAACTGTCTCTTCTTCCGGGCAGAGGCCCATCTTGATCCCCGGCAAGCGTTGCGAGACCTCTACAGCCACCTCAGGGACCGAGGTGTGCCCTTTCACCGTAAACTGGCCCCTTCCCGGTTGGAGAATGCGATCGATTGCCGGGGGTTGCACGCGCGCGAGATCTTGCATGATCTGCGTGGCGTCAAAGGCGAGATGCTGGTGATCCGCTGCCCGGATGTCACGCTCTCTCGCCCCGTGCGACTGCTGCACCCGCGCATGCCGCTTTATGTCGTCCCGCGGGGTGACGGGGTCTACATGCTGGGCGCAACGATGATCGAATCCGAGGACAGCGGCCGGATTACCGCCCGCTCGATGTTGGAGCTTCTCAGTGCGGCTTATGCGCTGAACCCGGCCTTTGGTGAGGCTGAGATCCTGGAAATCGGTGTCGATCTTCGCCCCGCTTTTCCCGACAACCTGCCTCGCATCCGCCGGTTGGGTCAAACGATCTATGCCAATGGCCTGTATCGCCATGGCTACTTGCTTGCGCCCGCGTTGGCACAGGGCGTCGCCGATCTGGCGCTGGAAAACAAACATTCGGAGATGGTCGATGAAGATCGTGCTTAATGGCGAGGCGCGCGAAAGCCGCGCAGAAACCCTGTCAGATTTGCTGGCGGAATGTGGATTCTCGGGCTGCGTAGCTACCGCTGTGAATGAACAGTTCGTCCCTTCAAGCCTTCGACTGGCCCGAAAACTCGAAGATGGTGACCGGGTCGAAGTTGTCGCCCCGATGCAGGGGGGCTAACGATGAAGACCTTTTACGGCACAGAGCTGCCTAACCCGCTGATGCTGGGCACGGCGCAGTATCCCAGTCCGGCCATTCTGGAACAAGCGTTTCGCCTCAGCGGGGCTGGTGTTGCCACGGTATCCCTGCGCCGTGAAGGCGCGGGTGGGGCCGGGCAGAGCTTTTGGCGGATGATCCGCGACCTGGGTGTCATTGTCCTGCCCAACACCGCCGGATGCCACACGGTGAAAGAGGCTGTGACAACCGCCCAGATGGCGCGCGAGGTTTTTCAGACCAATTGGATCAAGCTGGAACTGATCGGTCATACCGACAGCCTGCAACCGGATGTGTTTCAACTGGTCGAAGCCGCCCGCATCCTGACGGAAGATGGATTTCAGGTCTTTCCCTACACAACGGACGATCTGATCGTCGGTGAACGCCTGTTGCAGGCGGGTTGCGAGATTCTGATGCCGTGGGGCGCGCCCATCGGGTCCGGGCGCGGTCTGAACAACGAATATGCGCTGCGGGCGCTGCGGGCTGCGTTTCCCGATGTACCGCTTGTCATTGATGCCGGTATCGGCCGTCCAAGCCACGCCGCGCATGCGATGGAGCTGGGCTATGATGCTGTTCTTCTGAACACGGCGGTGGCCCGTGCCGGTGATCCGGTCGAGATGGCGCGTGCAATGGCATTGGCGATTCAGGCCGGTCAATTGGCCCACAAGGCCGACCCGATCGAGGCACGCGACATGGCTGAACCCTCAACCCCCGTGATCGGAAAGGCATTTCTGTCATGACGTTGGACCGGTTCTATCCGATCTTCGATCATTCCGACTGGCTGCACAGGATGCTGCCTCTGGGCGTCAAACTGGTGCAGTTGCGGATCAAGGACCAATCGGATGATGCGGTGCGCGCCCAGATTATGATCTCGCTCGAACTGTGCCGCAGCCACGGCGCCCGACTGGTCGTGAACGACCATTGGCAGCAGGCAATAGAGGCGGGTTGCGACTGGGTCCACCTGGGGCAGGAGGATCTGGATGATGCCGATCTGCATGCCATCCGCCGGGCAGGCCTGAAACTTGGTGTTTCAACCCATGACGATGATGAGCTTGAGCGGGTTCTGTCGATGGACCCCGACTATGTGGCGCTCGGACCTGTCTATCCGACCATCCTGAAAAAGATGAAGTGGCGGCAGCAAGGTCTGCCCCGCGTTACCGAATGGAAGGCGCGGGTGGGGCGTATCCCATTGGTCGGCATTGGTGGAATGACCGTCGAGCGCGCGTCGAGCGTGTTCGAGGCCGGGGCCGATATTGTCGCGGCAGTAACCGACATCACGCTGAATCCCGACCCCGAAGCGCGGGTACGCGAATGGATCGGCATCACGCGATGAACCGTTACGCTCGCCAGATGATCCTGCCCGAAGTGGGCCCCGAAGGGCAGGCGGGCTTGTCCGCTGCACGAGTACTTGTCATCGGAGCCGGAGGGCTGGCTGCGCCGGTTCTGCCGCTGTTGGCAGGGGCAGGGGTGGGTCACATCATGGTTGTTGATGGCGATGTCGTTGATCTGTCAAACCTGCACCGGCAAACGCTTTTCACGGAACGGGATATCGGCCTGCCAAAGGCTGAAGTTGCGGCGCGGCGCTGTCGCGACCTCAACTCCAAGCTTGAAGTCACCAGTCAAAGCCAGGCCCTAACATGCGAAAACGCGGCAAATCTGGTGTCGCGGTCGGATGTGGTCCTGGATTGTGCGGATAGTTATGCGGCCAGTTATGTCCTGTCGGACAGCTGTCTGGCACAGGGAAAGCCGCTGATCAGTGCCTCGGTGCTCGGGTTGTCAGGTTATGTGGGCGGCTTTTGCGATGGCGCGCCGTCTTTACGGGCGCTGTTTCCAGACGCGCCCGACAGTGGTGCCAGCTGCGCCTCAGCAGGTGTTTTGGGTCCGGTTGTCGGTGTGATTGCCGCGATGCAGGCGCAAATGGCGCTGAGCGTGATCCTGGGCCTGCAACCATCGCCGCTGGGCCAGATGGTGAACTTTGATGCCCGCACCCTGCGCAGCAACAGTTTCCGTTTCGATGATGCGCCAGAACCCGCAAGCTGTTTCCGTTTCCTGTCTGCCAGCCAACTCACGGCCGAAGACCGGATCATCGAACTTCGCGGCACGGATGAGGCCCAGATCCCGATACACCCCGGCGCAGAACGACTAACGCCAGTCGAATTGTCCGGATTAGAGCCTAAACAAGCAAAAAGATTGGCCCTTTGCTGCGCCACTGGTCTACGGGCGTGGCGCGCAGCCGAACGGATTCAATCGGATTGGCCGGGCGAGATTGTCCTCGTCGCGGCCTCAACCTCGTGAACAGGAAGGAAACGCGAGATATGAAGAAACTGATCACAGCCTTATCGCTGCTGGCCGCTGCACCGGCCTGGGCTGACGACAAGATGACCATTTTGCTGGACTGGTTCATCAACCCCGATCACGGCCCCATTATCGTGGCGCAGGAAAACGGCTATTTCGCCGAACAGGGGCTTGAAGTTGAAATCATCCCGCCTGCTGACCCGTCCGCACCGCCGCGTCTGGTTGCTGCGGGGCAGGCCGATCTGGCTGTGTCCTACCAGCCGCAACTGCATCTGCAGATCCACGAGGGTCTGCCCCTGAAACGCGTCGGCACACTTGTTGCGACCCCGCTCAACTGCCTTCTGGTGTTGGAAGATGGCCCGGTCAAAACCCCGGCGGACCTGAAGGGCAAGAAAATCGGCTTTTCTGTCGCTGGCGTGGAAGAGGCAGTTCTGGGCACCGTTCTGGGCAAATATGACGTCGCGCTGGCCGATGTCGAAATGATCAACGTCAACTTCTCGCTTTCACCGTCGCTGATGTCGGGGCAGGTAGATGCGGTGATCGGCGCCTACCGCAATTTCGAGCTGAACCAGATGGACATCGAAGACCATCCCGGCACCTGCTTCTATATCGAGGAAGAGGGCGTGCCGTCCTATGACGAACTGATCTATGTCGCGAACCCGGACACAATGGATACCGATAAGATCGCCCGTTTTCTGGCCGCGACGGAAAAGGCAACACAGTTCATCGTCAACAACCCCGAAAAAAGCTGGGAAATCTTCGCAGCAACCTCGCCCGAGCTGCAGGATGAGCTGAACGCCCGTGCCTGGGTCGACACGCTGCCGCGTTTTGCCCTGCGCCCGGCCGGGTTCGATGCCGGGCGGTACACCCGGTTCGAGGCTTTTCTGAAAGACAGCGGCATGATCGACAGCATCAACCCGGTCAGCGCCATCGCCATCGACGTGACTGCGCAATGAATGAATATGGCAAGGCCTTCGCGCTGATGCGCGATGCGGCGCAGGGGCCGTGGCGGGATTATACCCGCCACGCCTTTGTCGAAGGGTTGAGGGACGGAACGCTTCCGCGCGCAGCGTTTCTTCATTATCTGCGGCAGGACTATGTGTTTCTGATCCATTTTGCCCGTGCCTGGGCGCTTGCGGTGGTGAAATCGGAAACCCACGAAGAGATGCTGGCCGCCTCGCGCACAGTGAACGGTCTGATCAGCGAAGAGATGAAACTGCATATCGGTGTCTGCGAGGCTGCGGGCATTTCACAGCGGGACCTGTTTGCAACGCCCGAGCGTGCCGAGAACCTGGCCTATACGCGCTTTGTGCTCGAGGCAGGCTACAGCGGTGACTTGCTGGACTTGCTGGCAGCGCTTGCGCCTTGCGTCATGGGCTATGGCGAGATTGGCGCGCGTCTGGCAACCGAGGCCACGTCCGAAACCTATCGGGACTGGATCAACGCCTATGCCAGCGAAGACTATCAGGCTGCATGCAAGGCGGTTGGAGAGTTCCTTGATCAGGCTCTAACACGGCGCATTGGGCACGATTTTAAAGCTTCCCCGCGCTGGGACCGCCTGAGCCGGACGTTCCGCACTGCGACCGAACTTGAAGTCAGTTTCTGGCAGATGGGCATGACGCCATGATGTCTGCCCCCGCCCTGACCATCAGCGGACAGGCCACAATCGGCGGCGCGACCCTGTTCGTGCCGCTTTCGCTTACACTGGCGGCAGGGGAATGGACCTGTCTTCTGGGCGGTTCCGGCGTCGGAAAAACCACCATCCTGCGCCTGATCGCGGGATTGCAGACCGGGGCGGATTTCTTAGGGCAAATCACGGCCGACGATGGCTTGCCGGTGCCAGAACGTGTCGCGTACATGGCGCAGGACGATCTGTTGCTGCCTTGGGCAAGTGTTGCCCGGAATATCACGCTGGGCGCACAGTTGCGGGGGGAAAAGGCCGATCTGAACCGGCGCGACCGTCTGATCAAACGGATGCGCCTTTGGGATCACCTGACCACGAAACCGTCGGAACTGTCAGGTGGTCAGCGCCAGCGCGTGGCTCTTGCCCGAACGCTGATGGAGGACCGCCCTTTCGTATTGCTGGACGAGCCGTTTTCGGCCCTTGATGCCCGAACCCGCGCCGATATGCAGGATCTCGCGGCCGAGGTGTTGCTGGGCCGCACAGTTTTGCTAGTCACCCACGATCCGGCCGAAGCCGCCCGGCTGGGGCAAACCATTATTGTCATGACCCGGCACGGACTGACCAAATGCCAGTCCCCTCGGACCCCGGCCCCCCGCAAAGTGGACGACCCGGACTCGTTGGCCACGCAAGGCGCTTTGCTGCGCCTGCTGAGACAGGAGGCAGCATGAAATACCTCTCTCCGCTTGTGGCAGCGCTTTTTGCCCTTGTCGTCTGGCAGGGCATCGTCTCCTTCACGGGCTGGCCGAAATTCATCTTGCCCGGCCCGGCCATTGTCGCCGAAACATGGTGGGACAACCGGTGGATCATCGCAAAAGACACCTGGGTAACGGCGGTCGAGGTTTTGACCGGCTTCGTTTTTGGTGTAACCTTGGGCGTTGTCACAGCCATCTCGCTGGCCAGTTCGCGCATGACCCGGATCCTGGTGCGCCCCTTGCTGGTGTTCACGCAAGCCTTGCCGGTTTTTGCCCTGGCACCGCTTTTGACGCTTTGGCTGGGGTTTGATCTTTGGTCGAAAGTGGCAATGGCCATGCTGATCATCTATTTTCCGGTGACGTCGTCCTTTTTTGACGGATTGATGCGCACTCCGGCCGGATATCTGGACCTTGCACGCACCATGCAGGCCAGCCCGCGCGCGGTATTGTGGCATATCCAAATACCGGCCGCCCTGCCCTCGCTGGCTTCGGGGATGCGGCTGGCGGCTGTCTACGCACCCATCGGGGCCGTGATCGGAGAATGGGTCGGTGGTTCCTCCGGGGGTCTGGGGAACCTGATGCTGCTGGCCAACGGCCGGGCGAAGACGGACCTGATGTTCGCGGCCATGCTGACGCTGGGTGTATTTTCGATCCTGCTGCACATGGTCGTGCACCGCGCCACGGCGCGCATGGCGGGTGAGGTGCGTTAACGTTTCGGAAAGCAATTCTGCGCCAGTCTGCGCGTATGACCAACGACGCCTTTGCCGAAGCCCCGATGCTTTTTGAAAACGACGAAGCCCCGGTGCAGCCGCTGCCGGCAGGCCGGTTGCCGTCTTATATCAAGGACCATCGCAAAAGGCTGCGCGAACGGTTCATGTCTGGCGGTTCTGCAGCGATGCCTGATTATGAGCTGCTGGAGCTGGTCCTGTTCCGCTCGATCCCCCGGCAAGACGTAAAGCCTCTGGCCCGGTCCCTGATGGATGAACTGGGCGACTTCAACCGGGTGCTGACCGCGCCCGAAGAAAGGTTACGACAGATCAAGGGTGTCGGCGAAAGCGTGATTACCGATCTGAAGATTCTGGAAGCCTGCGCCCATCGCATGGCCCGCGCACGGGTGATGCAACGGCATGTGATTTCGGGCTGGGACGCATTGCTGGATTATTGTCACACCACCATGGCCCATCGCGAGACCGAGCAGTTTCGCGTGTTCTACCTTGATCGCAAGAACGTCCTCATCGCGGATGAGGAACAGGCCAAGGGCACGGTGGACCATGTTCCCGTCTACCCGCGCGAGGTGGCAAAAAGGGCGTTGGAACTGAATGCCTCGGCTTTGATTCTGGTGCACAACCACCCCTCGGGTGACCCCACACCATCACAATCCGACATCGACATGACCAATCGTATTCAAGATGCCTGCACCGCGCTTGGCCTGGTGCTGCACGATCACCTGATCATCGGAAAATCGACAGAGCTGAGTTTCCGGTCGCAGGGCTATCTGTAGCTGTCGGTGGGATTCGAAGTCACTCGATCCAGACTTCGACCCGGCGGTTGATCTTGCGGCCCCATTCGGTGTCGTCGCAGGCCATGGGCATGGCTTCGCCGAACCCTTCGACCGAGATCTCGACACTATCGGGTATCGCGGTCTCAACTGCGGCCAGAACCGCGTTGCGCACCGTTTTGGCCCGCAATAGAGCAATGCGGGCGTTCCCCGCCGCTGGCCCGTCACCATCGCTGAATCCCACGAAGGTCAGCTTCCGGGCCTCGTAGGCCCCGGCCTCAAGCGCCTGCGCCAAGTGCAGGATGTTCGCGCGGGACTGGGCATCCGGGCGCGAAGACCCGGCCTCGAACCGGAAAGACAGCGAAAGGCGTGACATCGGGCGCAGCGTTTCGATCATCTGTTTCAAGCTGTCCAGACCCACCTCGTCCCCGCCGTTTGCGATGGCGTTGGCGAGGCGGTCCCCCTGCAATCCGATACGCATGGTCTCGGGTGCCTGATCCACGAAACCGGCCTGCCGTATCGCCATCTGAGCTTCCGGGCTTTGGGTATAGGCCAGAAACTGTCGTGCAATCCGGGACAGGCGGTATGACGGCAGGTACAGAAACATGGGTGAGGTTAGCGGATAATCCTCGGTCTTGATCGATTGCCGGGTCGCCGTCAGTGCGTGGCCGCAGCCCCCTGCAAGCGGCAGCGCGCGAACCTTGTCAGCTTCGGCCCGGCTGGCGATTCCGATGGCAAACGGATCCTCGGCCACTGCGTGAACCAAGTCGTTGCTGCGCCCATGCCGCAGGACCGCGTCGGACAGCGCCACGCCAGCGGGCGCAAGCAACTGATCCTCGAAGGCCTGGGACAAGCCCGATCCTATGTCAGGCAGGTGCAGCGCAATCGGCGCATCGGCCCCGCCCAGTTCGGCCCAGTTCAGTATTTCGCCGGAATACACGCGTGCCAGATCCGTGGGCGAGATCTGTCGTATCGCGTTGACGGCGGACACCACAGGCACCATCGCATCCAGCGCCACAACCCGCGATCGCCGCGCTTTTGTCAGATCGCCCATCCCGGCGTCTTCCGCAGCCAGTCGCTCACCCGGACGGATTTCGCGCAGGGCCATGACGATATCGGTTTCATTCGCGCTCAGATCGGAAAATCCCCGACCGGTATTGCCCACGCGAAAAAAGAACCGCCCCAAAGGTGCGGGTCGACCGGGTTGAAACAGTTCGTAGGCAAAGGTTGCCGAGTCAATCCGTGATGGGGTCGCCGACAACCCTTCTTGTTGGGCAAAACCCAGAATCAGGGCAGGCATGACCTTCTCGGCCATGACCGACGACCCGGAGAACCGGACCTCTGCCACAAAATCGGTCAAATTGGGGCAGGCGGGGCCATCGCAGGTCACGCCGGACCCGTCCACCGTCAGTTCTCCGAATTGGGTATCTATGCGATAGAACTCGCCATCATATCCGAGCAGGTTTCCAGTTACCTCGACCTTGCCGTCATGCGAGGTCAGCGTGATGTCCTGTGCCTGAGCACCAGATGCCAGCGTTGCCAGAAAAAGTGCAGCCACTGCTGCACGTAAGGATGTCATAGGAGTTTCGAGCCTGCCTGCGGTTTACTTTGCCGCGATTGTCAGGTCTTGGAACAGATTATTCAACACCAGAAACTCTCCGACCTGCGAACAGTCGGGCAGGTTCAGCACCAGATCGCGTGAGCGCAGGCGGCGGTCGGCGCGCAGTTCCAGCGACTGTACGCTCAGATCCGAGCCGCAATTGGCCTTGGTCACGTCAGCCTCGACCGTCAGGCCGATGGCACCCGATTGCGCAGACTGGCCGGAAGGGAAGGAATAAATCTCGATATTCTGCGCGGTGCCAAGACCCGGCTGGCCCATATGGACAACTTCGCCGAGACCCGTTGCCGAGCTGTCCGCCCAAACATGCCCGTCACCGCCATAACTGGCACCAAACTCCAGCGCGTGAATCTGCAGATCGGTCGTGCCCTTCCATTGCAGCGCGACGCGGTCGTACTGGCTGATATCCGGCACATGTGTTGTCGCCACCGTGCCTTTTTGATCGTCGAAGGAAATCAGAAATATCGCGTATTCCGACAGCACCGGCATCGTCAGATCCAAGGTGCCGTTTTCATCCGTCTGTTGAGAAACGGCCAGCCCGCTGTGATGAACCTCGATCCGTTGGTTGGCGTGGCAGGGGGCCTTGACGATCAACCTTGCCGCGGCACCGGGCACTGCGGTGGCGCGCGCGCTCAGGTTGCAGTCGGTCATTACTTCGGGGCCGGTTTGGCCGGGTTGCAGGCTGCGTTGCGAGGGTGCCGGAGCAGAAAGTGACGCGGTGCTTGCAGAAGACGAGGTAAGCGCGAACTGCTCGAGCCCGGCCAGCCCAACAGGCTGTCCTGCGGCAGAAGCCACAGAGATACCGGCCTGACTTCCATCAGGTTGCGCGGCAGATCCATTCTGCATCAGGTAACCGATGGCGAGCGCGCAGACGACAGTGCCACCCATGGTCACGTAGTTTCTTACAACGAACAAGACACCCTCCCCAGTTGAAGGAGCGAGTCACACTTTCCCGGTCAATCGCGGCCAATTTGTGACCGCGACGCGAAGTCATTGTGTTCGAATTTAGGTGACGTTAGGTCAGCCTGCCGTGACAGTGTTTGAACTTCTTTCCGGATCCACAGGGGCAGCGGTCGTTGCGCGACGGGTTACCCCAGGTTGCCGGATCGCTTTCGTCAAATCCGGGCCGGGCATCACCCGAGGCGTCGGCTTCTGCGACTGCTTCGGCCTGACCGGCGGCCTGTTCGACCGCCTGTTGCGCCTGAGCCTGCTGCGCCGCCATCTGGGCCAGCATCTCACGCTGCTCTTCCTCGGTCAGCGGGCGAACGCGCGACAATTGCTGGGTCACGGTTTCGCGCAGGCTGTCCAGCATCCCTTCGAACAGCTGGAAGCTTTCGTTCTTGTACTCGTTCAGCGGATCGCGCTGAGCATAGCTGCGGTAGCCCACGACCGAGCGCAGATGTTCCAGCGTCACCAGATGCTCGCGCCACTTGCCGTCGATGGTCTGCAGCAGCACCTGCTTTTCGATGTTGCGCATGTTCTCGGGGCCAAACGCGGCGGCCTTCTGGGCCATCATCTCGTCTGCGGCTTTGATCAGGCGCTCGCGCACCTGCTCGTCATCTACGCCTTCCTCGGCGGCCCAGTCCTGAACCGGGGCGTCGATGGTCAGCTTGTCCTTGATCGCCTCGTGCAGACCGTCGGTGTCCCACTGGTCGGCATAGGTTTTCGGCGGCATGTATTCGTCGATCAGATCGTCGATCACCTGTTCGCGCATGTCCGACACGATTTCCGACAGGTCACTGGTCGACATGATCTCGCGCCGCTGGTTGAAGATCACCCTGCGCTGGTCGTTCATTACGTCGTCGAACTTCAGAACGTTCTTGCGCATGTCAAAGTTACGGCCTTCGACCTTGGATTGCGCACGTTCCAGCGACTTGTTCACCCATGGGTGGATGATCGCCTCGCCTTCTTTCATACCCAGCGTTGTCAGCACCTTGTCCAGCCGTTCCGAGCCGAAGATGCGCATCAGATCGTCTTCGAGGCTCAGGTAGAACACGGTGCGGCCCGGGTCGCCCTGGCGGCCCGAACGGCCACGCAACTGGTTGTCGATGCGGCGGCTTTCATGCCGTTCCGAGGCCATGACATACAGGCCACCGGCCTCAAGCACTTTCTGTTTTTCCTCGGCGTGACGCGCCTCTTCCGCCGCGCGCAGTTCAGCGGGGTCCGCTTCGGGGTTCTCGGCAAGTGCCTGCAGAACCTTCATTTCCACGTTGCCGCCCAATTGGATGTCGGTACCGCGTCCGGCCATGTTGGTGGCGATGGTCACCGCGCCCAGACGACCCGCTTCAGCGACGATTTGCGCTTCCTGCTCGTGCTGGCGGGCATTCAGCACGTTGTGCTGAATGCCTTCCTTGGTCAGCATCTGGCTCAGCACCTCTGATTTTTCAATCGAGGTGGTGCCCAGCAAAACCGGCTGGCCCTTCTCGACCGCCTTTTTGGTTTCCTTGATCATCGCGCCGTATTTCTCGGGGGCGGTGCGATAGACCTGATCGTCTTCGTCCAGACGGGCGATCGGCTTGTTGGTTGGAACTTCGACCACACCCAGCCCATAGATCTCGGCAAATTCCTCGGCTTCGGTCAGCGCGGTACCGGTCATGCCGCCCAGCTTGTCATAAAGACGGAAGTAATTCTGGAACGTCACGCTGGCCAGGGTCACGTTCTCGGGCTGAATCTGCACGCCTTCCTTGGCTTCGATGGCCTGATGCAGGCCTTCGGACAACCGGCGGCCCGGCATCATCCGGCCCGTAAATTCGTCGATCAGTACCACATTGCCGTCGCGGACGATGTAGTCCTTGTCGCGCTGAAACAGCTTGTGCGCGCGCAGGCCCTGGTTGACGTGGTGCACCACGGTCGTGCTTTCGGGGTCGTACAGCGAATGACCTTCGGGGATCAGGTCGTTTGCCAGCAACTGCTGCTCAAGATACTCGTTGCCTTCATCGGTAAAGGTGACCGTGCGCGACTTTTCGTCCAGCGAATAGTGATCGTCCTGCAGCAACGGGATCAGCGTATCGATGGCGGTATACAAGTCCGACCGGTCCTGCGATGGACCCGAGATGATCAGCGGTGTCCGCGCCTCGTCGATCAGGATCGAGTCGACCTCGTCCACGATCGCGAAATTGTGGTGCTTCTGATAGACGTCGTTCAGGTCCGCCCTCATGTTGTCGCGCAGGTAGTCGAAGCCCAGCTCATTGTTGGTGGCATAGGTGATGTCGCAGGCATAGGCCGCCTTTTTCTCTTCGTCCGGCTGACCGGACCAGATCACACCGGTCGTCATGCCTACGGCCGAGAAAACCTTGCCCATCCATTCCGCGTCGCGCTTGGCCAGGTATTCGTTCACCGTGACCACGTGCACACCTTTGCCGGTCAGCGCGTTCAGATAGGCCGGGAGGGTGGCGACCAGCGTCTTTCCCTCACCCGTTTTCATTTCCGAGATGTTGCCCTGATGCAGGAACGCGCCGCCCATCAGCTGCACGTCAAAGGCGCGCAGGCCCAGCGCCCGCTTAGCACCCTCGCGCACGTTGGCAAAGGCTTCGGGCAGCAAGGCATCCAAGCTCTCGCCATCCAGCGTGCGTTGGCGCAGCTCTTTGGTCTTCTCGATCAGACCCTCATCCGACAGTTTCTCAAACTCCGGCTCCAGCGCGTTGATCTTTTCGACCAGCGGGCGGGTCGCCTTGATCTTGCGGTCGTTCGGTGTTCCGAACACCTTTTTGGCAAGCGTTCCGAGTCCCAGCATGTTCACTCCAGCGGATCTGTTCTTGTCTTGGTTGCGACAGGCTTGCCCACCTTGCGCGCAACCCATAGATACGGGGGGTGAAAGGCGGCCCTGTCCAAGGCTTCAAAGCGATGTAAGCGGCAGGTTCCAGAGTGTCAACGCTGCGCCCTGTCGCGGCATGGAAATAGGATAATTCAATGCCCAAAGGCCTCACTTTTCTGCCATCGCTGGCCCTGACCGCCGTGATGGCCCTGCCACTGGCCGCCCAGACCCAGCCGGATGCGACCACTGTGGTTGCGCGCGTCAACGGGGACGAGATCACTTTGGGTCACGTGATCGCCACCGCCGCAAGCTTGCCGCAGCAATACCAGCAGATGGAAGACCAGTTCCTCTTTGACTTCATTGTCGAGCAGCTGGTCCAGCAGCAATTGCTCAGCCAGGAACAGGAAGGCCTTTCCACCTACAACGCCCTGACACTCAAGAACGAGGAACGTTCGCTGAGGGCCGTGCAGACGGTTGCCGAAATCACCGGCGGTCTGGTGACGGACGAGTCGATTCAGGCCGCCTATGACGCACAGATCGCCGAGTTTGAAGGCGAGGACGAGTACGAGGCCAGCCACATTCTGGTGGAAACCGAGGATGAGGCCAAGGAGATCAAGACCCAGCTGGACGGTGGCGCGGATTTCGCGGAGCTCGCCAGGGAAAAGTCCACCGGCCCGTCAGGCCCCAATGGCGGCGTGCTGGGTTGGTTCGGCAAGGGCCGCATGGTGCCCGAGTTTGAGGCCGCCGTGCTGGAGCTGGAAGTAGGCCAGATCTCGGATCCTGTGCAGACCCAGTTCGGCTGGCACGTGATCATCCTGAACGATCAGCGCAAGTCCGAGGCCCCCGAACTTGCCGATGTTCGCAATGAACTGGCCCAATCCATCCAGCAGGAAGCCATTCAGGCCCGTATCGACGAACTGACCCAGAAAGCCCAGATCGAGCGTCCGGCGCTGGAAGGTGCCGGTCCGGAAATCATGCGGCAGCTGGATCTGATTCAGGAGTAAGCCCCTTGGCCAATATCACTAAAGTGTCGCCGCTGGCACCTGCGGCCTTCCCCGACCTTCCGGCCATCGATGGCGTGCGTTTCGCGACGGTTGAGGCCGGCGTGCGCTATCAGGGCCGTACCGATGTCATGCTGGCAGTGCTGGATCCGGGCACATCCGTGGCCGGAGTATTCACCCGCTCGGCGACCCGCGCGGCCCCGGTGCTGGATTGTCAGGACAAGATTGGCGGATCCAGCGAAGGACCGGCAGCGATCGTTGTGAACTCGGGCAATGCCAACGCCTTCACCGGCCATTATGGCCAGACCTCGGTGGCAGAAGTGACCCAGGCCGTCTCCAAGGCCACCGGCGTTCCGGTCGAACGGGTCTTTACCTCATCAACCGGCGTGATTGGTGAACCGCTGCCGCATGAACGCATCGTGGCCCAGCTTGAGACGCTGAAGGCGGGGCTCAGCCGTCATGCGATCGAGGATGCCGCCCGCGCCATCATGACCACCGACACATTCCCGAAAGGAGCCTCAGCGGAGGTTCAGATCGATGGTAAAACAGTCTCTATTGCAGGGATTGCCAAGGGCTCCGGCATGATCGCGCCGGACATGGCGACGATGCTGGTCTACATCTTCACGGATGCCCGGGTCGAGCAATCGGCACTGCAGGCGATGCTGCGCGCGCACACGGACCGGACGTTCAACTGCATTACCGTGGACAGCGACACCTCGACCTCGGACAGCCTGTTGCTGTGCGCGACCGGCGCATCGGGTGTGGACGCCACCGGCAATGCGGCGTTTGCCGAGGCGTTGGAAACCGTGATGCTGGACCTTGCGCAGCAAGTTGTGCGCGACGGGGAAGGCGCCACGAAATTCGTGGAAATTCGCGTGACTGGTGCGGCCTCGGATGCGGATGCCAAGGTGCATGGGCTGGCGATCGCCAACTCTCCACTGATCAAGACGGCCATCGCGGGCGAAGACCCCAACTGGGGTCGGGTGGTCATGGCGATCGGTAAATCGGGAGCTGCAGCCGACCGCGATCTGCTGAGCATTTCGTTCGGTGACATTCTGGTGGCCGAAAAGGGTTGGGTCAGCCCTGATTATCGTGACGAAGATGCCGCAGAATACATGAAGGGTCAGAACCTGATGATCACTGTTGATCTTGGTTTG
This sequence comes from Ruegeria sp. D1(2025), assembly GCF_056536425.1. Classification (NCBI taxonomy): domain Bacteria; kingdom Pseudomonadati; phylum Pseudomonadota; class Alphaproteobacteria; order Rhodobacterales; family Roseobacteraceae; genus Ruegeria; species Ruegeria sp. D1(2025). Next base: position 259,323 of record NZ_JBQFPO010000003.1, read on the forward strand.
GGGGACGGAGAATCCACTGTCTGGACCTGCGACCTGACCCACGGTTACATCGAAATCAACGCGGATTACCGGTCGTGAAATCGGAGCAATTCCGGCAGAAATGGAAAACTTGAATGCGCTATTTTTTAGCTCTATTGGCCGGCGTGGCAGCATCACCCGCTCATGCGCAGAACGTCTACCTGAAATGTACTTGGGACTATAAATCTTCCTTTGAAATTGTTGTAGACAGCGAAACTATGGTGGCCTCGGTAGATGGCGGTATTCGTGAATATGACGTCATTAAGGTTTCTAAAGAAGCAGTCTGGTTAGCGGAGCAACAAGCCTACAATCCGAGCAAGCTAACGCTTCAGATGATACCACGTAATACTTCTGAACCAGTTCGAGTGCAGATGCTGACCATGAATTCTGACAAGAGTTTTTCACAATCAAACTCTGGTAGATGCATTGAAAACCCACACTAATTCGTCTTGGTAAGTGATTATGAAAACAATCCTGGTATCCGCCGTCGCCCTGATCGATATCGAAGGCCGGGTGCTTTTGGCGCAGCGCCCGGAGGGTAAATCCATGGCTGGCCTGTGGGAGTTCCCCGGTGGCAAGATCGAACCCGGCGAAACGCCCGAGGCCGCGCTGGTCCGCGAATTGCACGAGGAACTGGGCATCGATACCTGGGCCTCTTGCCTCGCCCCGCTAACCTTCGCCAGCCACAGCTATGACGATTTCCACTTGCTGATGCCACTGTTTGCTTGTCGCAAGTGGGAGGGCATCCCGCAGTCGAAAGAAGGGCAGGCGTTGAAATGGGTCCGCGCGAATGATTTGCGCAGCTACCCGATGCCTGCGGCGGATGTGCCGCTGATCCCGATCCTGCGGGATTGGTTGTAGAGTGGAATGCATAAGACAGTTAGAGTGATCAGCCTGGACGCCGGGTATGCGGACCCAGAGACGGCTTGGAGCGCACTGCCGATGTTCGGAACACGGCCAAAAGCCAATGTCGCATTGATCGGACCCGAGTTTTCCCGCAAAGAGCATGTTTCACGCCACGCGCCTTCTGCACCGGCCCATAACGTGGCAATGTCTTTATGGTTCGGCAACAGAAGGAGGCCAAAATGGCACAGACATCGGATATCAACCGTCAAATTGTTCTCGCCGAGCGACCAAAAGGTCAACCAGACGACAGCACACTGAAATTGCAGACAACCGATGTGCCAGTGCCCGGCGAAGGCGAAATGCTGGTGCGTACGGTTTACCTGTCCTTGGACCCCTACATGCGGGGGCGCATGAACGATGCCAAGTCCTACGCCGAGCCTGTGGCGATCGGAGAAGTCATGACTGCCCAGGTCGTTGGGCAGGTGGTGACTTCCAATCTCGAGGGCTACGAAGAAGGCGACTTCGTGCTTTCCGGCAGTGGCTGGCAAGACTATGCGATCTCCGACGGAGTTCAGGTGATAAACCTGGGTAAGAACCCGCAGAACCCATCCTGGGCTTTGGGTATTCTTGGGATGCCTGGCTACACCGCCTATGCAGGACTTTTTAAAATTGGAGAGCCAAAACCGGGCGAAACCGTCGTTGTGGCAGCGGCAGCTGGGCCGGTCGGGGCAACAGTCGGGCAAATCGCAAAGCTGAAAGGATGCCGGGTCGTTGGTATTGCCGGAGGGCCCGAGAAATGCGCTCACGTGGTCGAAACCCTCGGGTTTGATGCCTGCATTGATCACCGGTCGGATGATTTGGCCACCGAATTGCGCGAAGCATGTCCGAACGGGATTGACGTGTATTTCGAAAACGTTGGGGGCAAAGTGCTTTACGCGGTTTTGCCGCTGCTTAACCCTTTTGCTCGTATCCCCGTGTGTGGCGTGGTGGCTTGGTATAATTTGCCTGGTCTTCCAAAGGGACCAGATATGGGACCGGCCATCATGGGCACCATACTGCGTATGAAGGTTAAGATGCAGGGCTTTATCATCTACGACAGTTTTCCACTGTCGCTGTACGAAGAGTTTGCTCGGGACATGAACGCTTGGCTTCAAGATGGGTCCGTCAAATACAAAGAGCACATGGTGGAAGGGCTCGAAAACGCTCCTGCGGCCTTTAACCAGCTATTGATTGGCGGAAACTTTGGAAAGATGGTGGTCAAAGTCGGGTCGTAGGCACCCGACTATTTCAATCGGAGCTGCCTTTTGCCGAAAGATGCTTCCACAGAAGTTATTGGGCTCAGTTGGCGGCGGGGGGTTATTGTCTTCATCCGCGACGATCCTAAGCATCAGTTTTCAAACGGCTTTGAACCTTGGCTAGCTGCGGCCATTCACTCGTGACCGCAGCCTAGAAACTGGGGCTGGCAATTCATCCAGATTAAGCTTCCTGTGCAAATTGGGCTACCGAGCAATCACTGTTGGTCATAGTTCGCAATACTTGCGCAGTTTCTGTTCCGGGACCGTTCAAATCACCCGCGCACCCCGCCTCCAGCCCGCAGCAATGCCAGTGACCATTTGAAGAACGGGCCGTCCTTTCTCCGCCTCGCTTTTGCCGGAAGCACTCTTTCTGTAAGTGCGCGCTTTGTACAAATCAGAAGATCACCACTCTACCCCTGTTACAATTCGTAAGAATTGAGAAAACATCAGGAAAAAGTTGACGCTGATTGTGCCACTGTCCCAAATCGGGGCATTGGCGTTCGGACCCTGTTCCGGACCCGCCATTTCCGCCCCCGGGGAGAGGGGTCGGATGGGGAGGAGAAAAGATTGGCTCAGACGCAGTCGGGCGCCGAAGGGATGCAGTCTCTTCCGGCGCTGTTACACCGCAATGTGACCCGGTTCGGGGATGCCCCGGCCTATCGGGAAAAAGAATTCGGGATCTGGCAATGCTGGACCTGGGCGGAAGCGGCCCGGGAAATCCGCGCCATCGCGCTGGGTTTTCTGGAGCTTGGCGTCGAGAAGGGCGACCACATCGCGGTGATCGGCCGCAACCGCCCGGCGCATTACTGGTCCATGGTCGCGGCCCAGATGGTGGGCGCGGTTCCGGTGCCTCTCTATCAGGATTCGGTCGCCGAAGAGATGGCCTATGTTCTCGAGCATTGCGGCGCGAAATACGTCGTCTGCGGTGATCAGGAGCAAGTCGACAAGGTCATCGAAATCCAGGAAAAAATGGATCAGGTCAAACACATCCTCTATACCGACAAGCGGGGGATGCGGAAATACGACCACAGTCAGATGAACGCTTTGGCCGATATCATGGCCGAGGGCAGCGCCGGCCATGCGCGGTTCGATGAGGAGTTGGACAAGCGCATCTCCGAGATCACCTATGACGACACATGTGTGATGCTTTACACCTCGGGCACCACGGGCAAGCCCAAGGGCGTGGTGCTGTCGAACCGCAACGTGATCGAAAGCGCCAAGAACTCGGCCGATTTCGATCATCTGACACGGAACGAAGACATTTTGTCGTATCTGCCGATGGCGTGGGTGGGGGATTTCATCTTTTCGATCGGTCAGGCCTATTGGTGCGGCTTCTGCGTGAACTGCCCCGAAAGCGCTGACACGATGATGACGGACCTGCGCGAGATCGGACCGACCTATTTCTTTGCCCCGCCGCGCGTGTTCGAGACCCAGCTGACCAACGTGATGATCCGGATGGAGGATGCGAGCAAACTGAAGCAGCGCATGTTCCACCACTTCATGGCGCATGCCAAGAAGGTCGGAGGCCTGCTGCTAGACGGCAAGCCGGTGGGTTTCGGCGACCGGATGAAATACGCGCTGGGCAATCTGCTGGTGTATGGTCCGCTGAAGGACACGCTTGGTTACGGTCGCTTTCGCGTCGGCTACACGGCGGGTGAGGCAATCGGGCCGGAGATTTTCGATTTCTACCGCTCGTTGGGCATCAACCTGAAACAGCTTTACGGCCAGACCGAAGCGACGGTCTTTATCACCGTTCAGCCGGATGGAGAGGTTCGGGCCGACACTGTTGGCGTCCCTGCGCCGGATGTCGAACTGAAGATCGACGACAAGGGCGAGATTCACTACCGTTCGCCCGGAGTGTTCGTCGAGTATTACAACAACCCGGAATCGACGGCATCGACCAAGGATGCCGAAGGTTGGGTGGCGACCGGGGATGCTGGCTTTATCGAGGAAAGCAGCGGCCATCTGCGGATCATCGACCGCGCCAAGGATGTGGGCAAAATGGCCGACGGGTCCATGTTCGCGCCGAAATATGTCGAAAACAAACTGAAGTTCTTTCCTGACATTCTTGAAGTTGTCCTGTTCGGCAACGGCAAGGATCGCTGCGTGGCCTTCATCAATATCGACCTGACTGCTGTCGGCAACTGGGCCGAACGCAACAATGTGGCCTATGCGTCTTATCAGGAACTGGCGGCGCATCCCCGTGTGTTAGAGACGATTCGCGGTCATGTGGAAGAGGTCAACAAGTCCGTAGCCGCTGATGAGATGCTGTCGGGCTGCCAGGTGCATCGCTTTGTGGTTCTGCACAAGGAACTGGATGCAGATGACGGTGAGATGACCCGGACCCGCAAGGTGCGGCGCGGCTTCGTCGAAGAGAAGTTCCACGACATCATCCAGGCACTTTATGATGGGTCCGAGAGCATTTCGACGACCACGGAAGTGACCTATGAGGATGGCCGCAAAGGCGCGATCAGCGCGACCTTGAAGATTGTCGATGCGCCGGTCGTGCCCGTCGCGCAGCACAAGGTGGCGGCAGAATGAGGGCCGGTCGTACGCCGCTCGACCTGCGGTCATCGCCCCGCCCGCCGTCCCGTTTTTCCAAACGTCAGGGAGCGACTGATGCTGGATAATTCCGAAGGATATGTCACCGAAGACGGCCGCAAGATCGGCGGTGTGGTGATGGAAATGAAGAACATCACCCTGCGTTTTGGTGGCGTCGTGGCGATCAAGGATATCTCGTTTGACATCCGCGAAGGTGAAATTCGCGCGATCATCGGCCCGAACGGGGCCGGTAAATCCTCGATGCTGAACGTGATTTCCGGGTTCTATGTTCCGCAGGAGGGTGAGGTCTGGTTCCACGGATCGAAACGCCCGGCGATGCGCCCCTACGAAGTGGCGCGTCAAGGCATTGCGCGCACGTTCCAGAACATCGCCCTGTTCGAGGGGATGAGCGTTCTGGATAACGTGATGACCGGCCGCCTGAACTTCATGAAGACCAACGTCCTGCAGCAGGCGTTCTGGAAGGGTAAGGCCGAGGCGGAAGAGGTCGAGAACCGCGAGGCGGTCGAGAAGATCATCGACTTTCTTGAAATTCAGCACATCCGAAAGACGCCTGTGGCGCGCTTGCCATACGGGTTGAAAAAACGCGTCGAGCTGGCCCGTGCGCTGGCTGCGGAGCCCAAGCTGTTGCTGCTGGATGAACCGATGGCGGGCATGAATGTCGAAGAGAAAGAGGACATGAGCCGCTTTATCCTCGACGTGAATGACGAATTCGGCACCACGATTGCCCTGATCGAACACGACATGGGCGTTGTGATGGACCTGAGCGACCGGGTGGTCGTGATGGATTACGGCAAAAAGATCGGCGACGGCACACCCGACGAGGTGCGCAACAATCAGGAAGTCATCGACGCCTATCTGGGGGTCAGCCATGACTGAAGCCTTGGCAGAATTGGGGAGGGGCTGACATGCCTGAACAACTCGTATTTGCGATGGAGGTCATCCTCAACGGTCTGATGGCCGGGGTGCTTTATGCACTGGTCGCGCTGGGCTTTGTGCTGATCTACAAGGCGTCCGGGATTTTCAATTACGCGCAAGGGGTTATGGCCCTGTTTGCGGCGATGACACTGGTCGGGATCATGAACGGTCAGGTGCCCTTTGCGCATCTGATCAACGCGATCTTCGGCACCCATGTCCACTATTTCGGCTGGAACGTGCCCGCGTTGCTGGCGATCATTCTGACAATGGCGGTGATGGTCTTGCTGGCCTGGGCGGTGCAGCGGTTCGTCATGCGCCATCTGGTCGGGCAGGAGCCAATCATTCTGTTCATGGCGACCATCGGTCTGGCCTATTTCCTTGAAGGCGTGGCCGACCTGATGTGGGGGTCCGAGATCAAGACACTGGATGTTGGCCTGCCGCAGGGTATCAACCTGTGGATTGACGAGACGACGTTCAACATCTTTGATTACGGCTTCTTCATCGACAATCTGGATATCGTGGCGACAGTCATTGCGGCGCTGCTGGTGGCGGCGCTGGTGGCCTTCAGCCAGTACACCAAGCAGGGTCGGGCCATGCGTGCCGTTGCGGATGATCACCAGGCCGCGCTGTCGGTCGGCATTTCGCTGAACTTCATCTGGGTCATGGTCTGGTCGGTGGCCGGATTCGTGGCACTGGTCGCAGGGATCATGTGGGGCACCAAGTCCGGCGTGCAGTTCTCATTGTCGCTGATCGCGCTCAAGGCGCTGCCGGTGTTGATGCTGGGCGGGTTCACCTCGATCCCCGGTGCGATCGTGGGCGGGCTGATCATCGGTGTGGGAGAGAAGCTGTTCGAATTCGCGATCGGCCCGATGGTGGGCGGCGCGACCGAAAACTGGTTCGCCTATGTTCTGGCGCTGATCTTCCTCGTGTTCCGGCCTCAGGGTCTGTTCGGTGAGAAGATCATCGAAAGGGTTTAGGTCGTGCAGAAGCTGATCGCCATCATTAACGTCATCGCCTGGGCCGGGTTCTGGGCCTTCGGCTACATCGCGATCACAGCCGAGGGGCTGACAGACGGCCAGTTGATGATCGCTGCGATCCTGGCGTTTGCCGGTCTGGTGACAGGCGTGCTGGCCTATATGAAACTGGTGCGCAACACCGAGCAGAGCGGTTACGCCAAGTCTTCAAAACAATTGGACGCTGCGACCCGGAACCGGGCGCAGGAAGAATGGGGAAAGTAAGACATGTTCTATCGTGAAGCCGGGGACTTCAAAGTCTCGTACGTGGATGACAGCCAGACTTTCCCGATCAAGTTTGATCGGTACCGCTACTACGTGGTGCTGGCGGTGGCGTTTGGGATCATTCCGTTCATCATCAACGATTATTGGGCCAACGCGCTGCTGTTGCCGTTCCTGATCTACGCAATTGCGGCCATCGGGCTGAACATTCTGGTGGGCTATTGCGGGCAGGTATCGCTGGGGACCGGCGGGTTCATGGCTGTGGGCGCATATGCCTGCTACAAGCTGATGACGGCCTTTCCCGATGTCAGCATGTTCATCCATGTCCTGCTTGCCGGAGGCATTACGGCCATCGTGGGTGTGCTGTTCGGTCTGCCTTCGCTGCGGATCAAAGGGTTCTATCTGGCGGTGGCCACGCTGGCGGCGCAGTTCTTTCTGGTCTGGCTGTTCAACCGGGTGCCGTGGTTCTACAACTATTCCGCTTCGGGTCAGATCAATGCGCCCGAACGTGATGTGTTCGGCATCATCATCACGGGGCCGAATGCTCCGGCCTGGGCGACCTATCTGTTCTGCCTGATCTTCCTGACGGTCAGCGCGCTGATTGCCCGCAACCTGACGCGCGGCACCACCGGGCGCACATGGATGGCGATCCGCGACATGGACATCGCAGCCGAGATCATCGGGGTGAACCCGCTGAAAGCCAAGATCAGCGCCTTCGCCGTCAGTTCGTTCTTTGTGGGCATCGCTGGTGCGCTGTTCTTTGCGGTCTATCTGGGCGCGGTCGAAGTGGGCGAGGTGTTCGGCATCCAGAAGTCGTTCCTGGTGCTGTTCATGGTGATTATCGGCGGATTAGGCTCTATTTTCGGATCCTTTGCCGGGGCTGCGTTTCTTGTGCTGTTGCCGGTGGTTCTGAAGGTTGTCGGGGTCGACGTTTTGGGCTGGCCCACCGATATCGTGGCGCATCTTCAGCTTGTGATCGTCGGTGCGCTGATCATCATGTTCCTGATCCTGGAACCACACGGGCTGGCGCAGCTGTGGCGCGTGGCCAAGGAAAAGCTCAGACTCTGGCCGTTCCCGCACTAAACGGAACCGGCCCAATCATAAGACGGGTGCAAAGCCCGAAACCGCATCGGAATAACCAAGGGAGGAAACACCCGATGAACAAGAAACTGGCAACTATGGCGCTGGGCGCTCTGATGGCCGCAGGGCCCGCTTTGGCGGATCTTGTGATCCCGGACCTCAGCTATCGCACAGGGCCTTATGCTGCGGGCGGTATTCCGTTCTCGGACGGCTACAACGACTATTTCACTCTGTTGAATGAGAGGGATGGCGGTATCGGCGGTGTTCCCGTTCGTGTTGTCGAATGCGAGACCGGCTACAACACCGAAAAAGGTGTGGAATGCTATGAATCGACCAAGGGCGAGGGCGCGCTGATCTATCAACCGCTGTCGACCGGCATCACCTATCAGCTCATCCCGAAAGTGACGGCCGATGACATCCCGCTTCACACCATGGGATATGGCCGGACTTCGGCCCGCAACGGCAAGGTGTTCAGCCATGTCTTCAACTATCCCGCCAATTACTGGGACGGTGCCTCGGGCGCGGTGAACTATCTGCTGGAAGAAAATGGCGGTGATCTGAGCGGCAAGAAAATCGCGCTGGTCTATCACAACTCGGCCTACGGCAAAGAGCCGATCCGCACGCTGGAAGAGCTGTCCAAGAAGCACGGTTTTGAACTGTCCACGCTGCCGGTCGATCACCCCGGTCAGGAGCAAAAGTCGCAATGGCTGCAAATCCGCCGCGAAAAGCCGGACTACGTTCTGATGTGGGGCTGGGGCGTGATGAACCAGGTCGCAATCCAGGAAGCCGCGAACATCCGTTTCCCGATGGAAAACTTCATCGGCGTCTGGTGGTCGGGTGCGCAGCATGACGTGCTGCCCGCAGGTGACAAGGCGAACGGGTACAAGGCCGTCACCTTCCACGCGGTCGGTAATGACTTCCCCGTATTCGATGACATCAAAACTCATGTTGTCGATGCCGGTAAGGCCGCAGGCGCAGGCGATCAGGTCGGTACCGTTCTGTACAACCGCGGTCTCTATTCCGCGATGCTGGCCGCCGAGGCGATCAAAGACGCGCAAGAGGCCAACGGAACCGGCGACGTCACACCGGGCATGGTGCGTGACGCGATGGAGAACCTCAATATCACCGAAGAGCGTATGGCCGCACTGGGCATGCCGAACTTTGGCCCAACCTTCCAGGTGTCGTGTGACAACCATGGTGGCCCTGGCCTGATCGGTGTGTCCCAATGGGATGCCGGCACCAAGACCTGGAGTCTGATTTCCGACTTCAAGCCAACCGATGGCGAAGTGATCGGCGCGCTGGTTGCGGAAGATTCGAACGCGTACGCAGCTGAAAACAACGTCGCAGCCCGCTGCGAATAAGAAAAGGGCCCGCGCCCCGGAGCGATCCGGGGCCGCCAAACAATCGGAGCGGCAGCGCGCCTGCCGCTCCTGATGAACCGCCCCGGATGGGGCAGGCATGAGGAAACACGCTGATGCTGGATGCGGCACAAACCACTGACGTGCAGGCGGAAACCCTGCTGGAAGTCAACAATATCGAGGTGATCTACAACCATGTGATCCTCGTGCTGAAAGGCGTCAGCCTGACTGTGCCCAAGGGCGGCATCACGGCCTTGCTGGGCGGCAATGGTGCAGGCAAGACGACGACGCTCAAGGCGGTGTCGAACCTGCTGCATTCCGAACGGGGCGAGGTGACCAAAGGTTCCATCAAATATCGCGGAACCAGTGTTCACGAAAGCGATCCGGCCGATCTAGTGCAGAAAGGCGTGATCCAGGTGATGGAGGGTCGCCATTGCTTCGAACACCTGACGGTCGAGGAAAACCTGCTGACCGGTGCCTATACCCGCAAGGATGGCAAGGCCGCGATTCAGCAGGACCTTGAGCTGGTCTACACATATTTCCCCCGCCTCAAGGAACGCCGCCGAAGCCAGGCCGGTTATACCTCGGGTGGCGAGCAGCAGATGGTTGCGATGGGACGGGCGCTGATGTCCCGGCCCGAGACAATCCTGCTGGACGAACCGTCGATGGGATTGGCGCCGCAGCTGGTCGAAGAGATTTTCGGCATTGTGAAGGATCTGAACGAGAAAGAAGGCGTGTCCTTCCTGCTGGCCGAACAGAACACCAACGTAGCGCTTAGGTTTGCGCATTACGGATACATTCTGGAATCGGGTCGCGTCGTGATGGACGGCCCCGCCGCAGAATTGCGCGAAAACCCGGACGTAAAGGAATTCTATCTCGGCATGTCGGATGAAGGCCGCAAGAGCTTTCGGGACGTGCGCTCTTATCGCCGCCGCAAGCGGTGGCTGTGAGCGGATGGAGGATTTGGCGATGACTTACTTCGATGCACTCGAAACCCGCTCGGCCGATCAGCGTTTGTCTGATCAGACCCAGGCATTGCGCGCGCAATTGCAGCGGGCGAAATCGGCACCGGGATTTTCGGCTCATTTCGCGGATGCGGATGTCGACGCGGTTACCTCGATCGAGGATCTGGCGAAACTGCCGGTTTTGCGGAAGTCCGACCTGACACAGGGGCAGGCCGCACGTGCGCCATTTGGTGGGTTTACGGTAAAACCGGCGCGTCATTTCCACCATGTGTTTCAATCACCGGGTCCGATATACGAACCGGGCAGCACGGATCACGACTGGTGGCGCATGGGCCGGTTTCTGCACGCCGCCGGAGTCGGGCCCGGAGACATCGTGCAGAACTGTTTTGGGTATCATCTGACACCAGCCGGAATGATCTTTGAGAACGGCGCGCGGGCCGTCGGCGCTGCCGTGTTGCCAGCAGGCACCGGCCAGACCGAGCTTCAGGTCACTGCTGCCCGTGATATCGGATGCACCGCATATGCGGGAACGCCCGATTACCTGAAAGTGATCCTGGATAAGGCTGACGAGATGGGCGTATCGCTGAATTTCTCGAAGGCGGTTGTGGGCGGGGGTGCGCTGTTTCCCTCATTGCGGCAGGACTATGCCGACCGGGGTATTTCCTGCCTGCAATGCTATGCCACGGCGGATTTGGGCAACATCGCCTATGAAAGTGCCGCGATGGAAGGGATGATCATCGACGAATATGTCATCGTCGAGATCGTCACCCCCGGCACCGGAATTCCGGTTGCACCCGGCGAGGTTGGTGAGGTTGTGGTCACGACCTTCAACCCGGATTACCCGCTGATCCGCTTTGCCACCGGTGACTTGTCGGCCATGATGCCGGGCCAGTCCCCTTGCGGGCGGACAAATACCCGCATTAAGGGCTGGATGGGCCGCGCCGATCAGACCACCAAGATCAAGGGCATGTTCGTGCGTCCGGAACAGGTTGCGGCGCTGGTGGACAAGCACGAGGAAATCGTCAAAGCGCGCGTGATTGCAGCCCGCCAGGGCGAGATGGACATGATGACGGTTCAGATCGAAAGCCCCTGCGAAAACGACGCGGCCTATGCCAAATCGGTCGTCGAGGTCCTGAAGCTGAAGGGCGCGGTCGAGGTGGTGGCACCCGGCTCGCTTCCCAAGGATGGGCTGGTGATCGAGGATCAGCGCGTCTACGAATGACGCATCGGAACAGTCTGCGGCAGTAAGTGCCGCAGAATTGTTGCCCCGCCTACTGGCTTTTCCGAGCGTTTTGGTCAATGAAAGACCAAACCTGCGCATTTGCCACTCGTTAGCCGGGACAATGGCCGAAATAGAGTATTCAGAACACGGATCCCGCAACCGCGGCGTATTGGGCACCAGGCTTGTTGGCGGGGTCGCTCTTTTTGTGGCTGCGGCCTGTCTGCTGCCGATGGTGGCGGTTGTCCTGGCGGCCGCAACCGGCGGTACGGCCACGATCTCGCATCTGATGTCCACGGTTCTGCCCGGATACGCGCTGACCACGGCGGTTCTGGTGGTCCTGGTTTCGGCGGGGACCTTTTCGATCGGTGTCGGTGCCGCGTGGCTTGTGACCATGACACGCTTTCCCGGTGTGCGACTTCTCGAGATCGCTCTGGTTCTGCCCCTGGCCTTTCCGGCCTATGTTCTGGCTTATGCATACACCTTCATCCTGGATCACCCCGGCATTGTTCAAACCAACCTGCGGCAGATAACGGGTTGGGGGCCACGAGACTACTGGTTCCCCGAAATCCGCTCGACCGAAGGCGCGGCGGTCATGCTGATTCTGGTACTGTATCCCTATGTATATCTGCTGGCGCGCGCGGCGTTCATACAGCAAAGCGGTTCAGCCTTTCTGGCGGCCCGGGCTTTGGGCAACAGCCCCTGGATGGCATTCTGGCGCGTGTCCCTGCCGATGGCGCGCCCGGCGATTGCTGGCGGTGTTCTGCTGGCAGTGATGGAGACCATCGCCGATTTTGGAACAGTCGCCTATTTCGGCGTTCAGACTTTTGCCACCGGGATCTATACAAGCTGGTTTTCCATAGGCGACCGCGCCGCTGCCGCTCAACTGGCCCTGTGCCTGCTAGGGTTCGCGCTGCTGATGGCCGTGGCCGAACGGACCCAGCGCGGCAAAGCCAAATACTATCAGGCCGGTAAAAGCCACGCCGCGCTGCCAACAGCACATTTGAAAGGCTGGCAGTCGGTCGGGGCATTTGTTCTGTGCATCATACCGGTCGTCCTGGGTTTCCTTCTGCCGGTGATCATACTGGTGCAGATGGGGATGACCTCAGAACAGAACCTTCTGTCGCGGCGCTATATCGGGTTCATCCAGAACTCGCTGACTTTGGCCGGTGTTGCCGCAGTGGTGACCGTGTTCGCTGCCATTTGCGTGGGCTTTTATCAGCGCCTGAGACCGGGGCGCGTCTCGTCAGCGGCGGCTTATCTGGCGCGGCTGGGATACGCGGTTCCGGGCGGTGTCATTGCGGTCGGTCTGATCGTGCCCTTTGCCGGGTTCGACAACGCGCTGGACGCATGGATGCGCAAGACCTTCGATATTTCGACCGGGTTGCTGATCACCGGTTCGATCTGGTTGCTGGTCGCGGCGTATATGGTGCGGTTTCTGGCCGCCGCGCTCAGCGCCTATGAAGGCGGACAAAGCACGGTTCACGCAAATATGGATGCCGCGTCGCGGTCTTTGGGCCAGACGCCGCTGGCGACGCTGCGGCGGGTGCACCTGCCGATTCTGACGCCATCGCTGCTGACCGCGCTGCTGATCGTGTTTGTCGATGTCATGAAGGAACTGCCCGCGACGCTGATCATGCGGCCCTTCAACTTCGACACGCTGGCAGTGCAGGCTTACAGATTGGCGTCTGATGAGCGGCTGGAAGGGGCCGCCGTACCCTCGCTTGTGATACTGGCTGTTGGATTGTTGCCCGTGATCCTGATCTGCCGGCAGGTTGGCCGCAGGTAACAGGTTCAAGGCAAAATGAACCAGCGTGTCTGCCTCGGGGTTGATTAAAACAGAATTTCCGGCAAGGCTGAGAGTATGAACATGCAGCCACCCAGCGGGTTTTCTGCCAGCCCGGCTCAGATGCCAGTCGCTTTTGACCGGCGCGAGATGACCCAGATCCTGTCTGTTTATGGCCGAATGGTCGCCGCCGGAGAATGGCGCGACTATGGCATTTCAAATCTTCGGGATACGGCAGTTTTTTCGATCTTCCGACGCACGGCCGAGCATCCGATTTATCGGGTGGAAAAACATCCCCGCCTTCGGCAGCGACAAGGAATGTACTCGGTCATTGGCATGGACGGTCGCATTCTGAAACGCGGCCATGACCTGCGCACCGTGCTGCGCGTGCTTGAGCGGAAGCTGATCCGGGCGGTTGACCTGGATTAGAGCCTTTTATGTGACGTAACCGGCCCGTCGCCCTGTTCCCGGATACGGGCAATGGCCCGATCCATCGGTTCATATACGACCGCCATATCGTGGGCGTTGGCGTGCAGCAGCATGTCGTCGCCGCTGACCCAGGCCACATGTCCTTTCCAGAATAACAGATCGCCCCGTTTTGCGGGTGCATCCTGCGGCACCAGGTGTCCCAACGCCCTTTCCTGATCGCCACTGTCACCGGGGCAGGCAATGCCACAGGCCAGCAACCCGGCCTGAACAAGACCCGAGCAATCCAGGCCAAACCGGCTGTTGCCACCCCAAAGATAGGGCGTGCCCAAAAACAGTTCGGCTACGGCAACCGGGTCATTCACTGTGTCGGAAATCGTGGTGGTGTGGGTCGACGGAATGAACCCCAGCTCGGTCTCAAGAAACCCGTTTTGCTTGGAAAGAGCCTGAACCTTGCTGCCAAAACTCAGCGATGCCCGATCCGCGCTTTTGATGTCCGCCCACACATAGGTATGAGTCGACGGGGCCGTGATCCAGTGGGTCGGTGACGCCTCGGGCCCCAAACGGTCTGTCGCAACCCAGCCCTGATATCCGTCCTTGTCCGAAGTGACGCGGCTCCACCCTTCCCGGTTTTCACGGACCTCAACCGTATCACCAAACAGCAATTGACGGTCGCGCGGTCCGTCCGGTTGGCGCAGAAGGTCGACGACCGGTTCGATGACTCGAAGACGGCTCATAGGTCCAACAACTCCGGCAACGCGGCCAGCAAGGCCCGAGGGCCTTGTCCAAGGCCACCTTTGCTGCGTCCCGGCTCCTTGGCGCGTTGCCATGAATAGATGTCAAAATGCATGTAGCGACTTTGGCCTGCAAAGCGTCGCAGAAACAAGGCCGCAGTGATCGAACCTGCGAACCCGCCCGATGGGGCATTGTCCAGATCTGCTATGCCGGGTTCGATCAAGGCTTCATAAGGTTCGTGGAACGGCATCCTCCAGACGGGATCCGCCGCTAACCGCGCCGCGCCGGTCAGGATTTCCGCCGCTCCATCGTCATCGGTGTAGAATGGAGCCAGATCCGCTCCGACCGCAACGCGCGCCGCGCCGGTGAGCGTGGCCATCGAGATCAGCAGGTCCGGCTGCCCCTCATCCGCCAATGCCAGGGCATCGGCCAGAACCAGCCGTCCCTCTGCATCGGTGTTGTTGATCTCGACGGTCAACCCCTTGCGCGAGGTCAGGATGTCGCCGGGACGGAATGCACTACCCGAAACCGCGTTTTCCACGGCAGGGATCAAGACCCGAAGCTGTAGCGGAAGGTTTAGGGACATGATCATGCGGGCCAGACCCAGCACATTGGCCGCCCCGCCCATATCCTTTTTCATCAGTCCCATCGCCGCCGCCGGTTTCAGATCCAGCCCACCGGTATCGAAACAGACACCTTTGCCCACCAGCGTCAGTTTGGGGCCGCTGGTGCCCCAGTTCACTTCGATCAGCCGAGGTTCCTGCGCGGCGGCACGACCGACAGCGTGGATCATTGGAAAGTTGTTTTCCAGCAGAGCGTTGCCTGCGATCACGTTGCAAGAGGCCCCGAATTCCTGCGCGAGCGTTTCCGCGGCGGCCTGCAACTGATCCGGCCCCATGTCGGACGCGGGCGTATTGACAAGATCTCGGATCAGCGCCTCGGCGGTGGCGATCGCTTCAATCCGCGCGCTGTTCAACCCGTCGGGTGCAACCAACCTGGCACCAACAGGAGACTGGCTGGCGTAGCGATCAAAAGTGTATCCGGTCAAAAGCCAGCCAAGGCTTTCTGTGTCCAGCGCATCCTCGGGAACACCTGACGCAATGCGGTAGTTGCCTTGGGGAAACGCTTCGGCCGCGGCCGCCAGAGGAAAACGTTTGCGCGCCCGCGTGGCGCCCGTTCCGTATCCCGCAACCGCGCAGCCCGGCACACCATCAGTGTCCGGTATCAACAGGGCCTGTCCCAAAGCACCGGTGAAACCGTTGACGGCAATCCATGATTGCACTTTCGCGCTCTGGTTTTTAAGCCAGTCCTCCAGCCGGGATTGTTCGATCACATGAAGCGGCAAGGACGGTTCAGAGGCAGGTGCAAAGGACAGGGTCATAGGGTTCTCGGCTGGCTCGGTTCGCGCCCAGACTAGCTACCGGACGCGCGCCTGCAACCCCCGTCAAACGGAAAGATCCTGCTGATCCCAAATTGCCGTCAGCGATCGCTCGCCCACACGGATCAGACGGCACAGCGTCGCCCCCGAGGCCACCGCGTCCCCGGCATCCACTGTCCGGGCCACATCGCTTGCCACATGGGCCAGCGCCGTCATTCCGATCTGATCGGCAATCGCCACCAGTGATCTGGCGCATTTGCGCAGATCGGCCCAGTTGCGTTGCCGCCAGAAACGTTCGCAGTTCGAAAGCCGCACGGCCAGTTCTTCAACGGTTCGGCACATGACATCCAGCGCGTTCTTGTCACCAAGTTGACGGCACAAGCCGCCGATGCGATCCGGATCCAGCCGCACGGATTCTGTGTGCTCCAGCGTGATTACATTATCCACCACGTTCACCCCTATGTTCATGCCCACACGGCACGGGCAGAGAATGCGCCCCATAATCTTTGCAAAACCTTGCATTGGGTCGGGAAAGTTCTTCGAATTTATGTTGAATTCCGTTTGCGTGGCGCGGCAAAGTCAAGCTGGCGCGGCTCTGGTCCAATCTGGCGCCGCCGGTTTTTGAACATGAGATTATTCTGCTTGGAATCGGAGACAGCCATGCGATGGATAAAACGAGTTCTTCTGATTTTACTTGTATTGATACTGGTTCTGGTGGGCGCGTCCTATCTGCTGCCCGGTAAGGCCGAAGTCTCGCGAAGCGTCACCATCAACGCGCCGGCTGCTGCCATCTTTCCTTTTGTGAACTCGATGCAGGCGACCGAGAAATGGTCGCCATGGCTGTCGCGCGATCCGGAAACCAAACTGGCCTACAGCGGCCCAGAAGCCGGCGTCGGGAATACCCTTAACTGGAGCTCTGAGCATCCTCAGGTCGGATCGGGATCACAAGAAATCATCGAAAGCGTTGAAAACCAGTTCGTCAGAACCGCGCTGGATTTCGGATCCATGGGGACGGCAAGTGCGTCGTTTACTCTGCAGCCCGAAGGCGATCAGACCGAGATTACGTGGGGCTTTGAAAGTGATCTTGGTATGAACCCCATGTCGCGCTGGATGGGGCTCATGATGGATGAATGGGTCGGCGGCGATTACGAGCGCGGGCTTTCCAACCTCAAAGAACTGGTCGAATCCGGCCAGTAAGGCACAAACAGGCTCTAAAAAAGCTGAAAATATGAGTTCTCATGGCAGGCTGATGCGGGCCCTGATTCCCATATGGTCGGATCCCATGAACGGTCGCAGTTCCGCCGTGCCCGTCGTGCCATTGGGCACCAAAAGGTTGTCGATCGGCATCGGCATCATCCAGTTGCCAAGAATGTGCGTGTTCATAACTGCGCCAAACACGTGATTGCCGGCAGCCATACCGATACGGCGCACGCTGCTGCCCCAATGGGCCATGTTGAAGTCCCCGGCGATCAGAACAGGGCCGTCCAGTTGTTCGATTTGGTGGGCGATCTTTTTGCTCTGTTCGAACTGGCCATAAGGGTAGGGCCAGTTGAGGTGAACGGAGACAACCCAAACCGGCTGACCACCCGGACCGATGACCTGAAGACCCACCAGTCCAAGCCCCTGTAGGCAAAATTCTGAATCCTCAACAATGGCCAGTCTGGTCAGTATCGCAACGTTCTGCTCGGGCCTGAACTCACATATTGCCGATGTCGGGTAATTCCCGAACAGGTTTTCCATATATTGCCGGTTGTGGCTGGAAACTTCCTGAAGTGTCACGATGTCCGCGTCCGAATAAAGGATGTCGTCGGCAAGGGAATACCGGGGCCATGCCACAGACATCAGGTTCTTTTGATACAAGGTCACACAAGGATCATCGCATTCGTCTGATACAGGTACGAGCCCGGCGGCAACAGACCCCACCGCAATCACTGCGAAAACAAGGGAGGCCAACGCGAAACCCCTGGCACGCACGGCCATGAGGATCGCGGCAAAGACGATCAGCAGCACGCCAATCTGGGGTCTCATCAGGGCGACCGAGTCACCGGGTGCAAAATACCGTCCGGTGAATCCAAAGATCACCAAACCCATGAGAAGCGTTGCACAACCCAGAATAGCGGATCGGGCAAACCTGTTGTTGTTCAGGAAACGCACGTTCTGCCTCAATCGAAATGCTCAGGGCAAACACTGTGCATTTTGTGGTGTATACGTCCAGTTGAAACTGGTGTGAGGGTCTCGAACGTCCGGCCTATCACCGGGCCGGGGCCGCGAAAAAAGGGCCACTTCATGTGAAGCGGCCCCTTCGTACATTCGGATGGGAAGAATTCAGCCCTTTTTCAGAACCTCACGGCCCAGCAGCTCGGCAATCTGAACGGCGTTCAGGGCCGCACCCTTGCGCAGGTTGTCCGACACACACCACAGGTTCAGACCGTTTTCGACGGTCGAGTCCTGACGGATGCGGCTGATGAAAGTGGCGAAATCACCGACGCATTCAATGGGCGAGACGTAGCCACCCGCCTCACGCTTGTCGATCACCATGATGCCGGGTGCCTCGCGCAGGATGTCGCGGGCTTCGTCTTCGTCGAGGAATTCCTCGAACTCGATATTCACCGCCTCGGAATGGCCGACAAAGACCGGAACACGAACGCAAGTGGCCGTGACCTTGATCGACGGATCGACGATCTTCTTGGTTTCGACAACCATCTTCCACTCTTCCTTGGTCGAGCCGTCTTCCATGAAAACGTCGATCTGCGGAATGACGTTGAAAGCGATCTGCTTCTGGAACTTCTTCGGCTCAACCTCGTTGATCGGGTTGTACACGGCCTTGGTCTGATCCCACAGCTCGTCCATGCCTTCCTTGCCTGCGCCCGAAACCGACTGATAAGTCGACACGACAACGCGCTTGATCTTGGCGCGGTCATGCAGCGGTTTCAGCGCCACAACCATCTGCGCGGTCGAGCAGTTGGGGTTGGCGATGATGTTCTTGTTCTTGTAGTCGTGGATCGCCTGCGGGTTACATTCCGGCACGATCAGCGGAATGTCAGGGTCATAGCGATACAGCGACGAGTTATCGATCACCACGCAGCCGGCAGCCGCGGCTTTGGGCGCATAGTCCTTGGTTGCCGCTGAACCCACGGCAAACAGCGCGATGTCCCAACCGCTGAAATCGAATGTATCCAGATCCTTGGTCGTCAATGTCTTGTCGCCAAAGCTGACCTCGGTGCCCAGCGAACGGCGGCTTGCCAGCGCGGCAAGTTCGTCCACGGGGAACTGGCGTTCAGCCAGGATGTTCAGCATTTCGCGGCCCACATTGCCTGTGGCGCCAACGACGACGACGCGATAGCCCATATCATGTCTCCTGAAGTCTAAGGACGCGCGTTCATAGCCGCGTTGCGGCGAAGAAAAAAGACTAATCGAAGCGAATTTCGGCGCGGAACACCAATTTGACACCGTTGGAGCGGGTCAATGCTCCTCCAACAAGGATCGATAGACCCGAACGATGGCTTCTGCCTCGCCCTCGATTCGAAATTTCTGCTCGACATGGGCCCGTGCAGCCTGCCCGGCCTGCGCCAGTTTTTCGCGGTCTTCCAACATGTCCTGCAACGCGCCCGCCAGCGCCTTTGCGTTGTCTTTCTCGACCAGACGGCCGGTCACACCATCTTCGATCTGCGCGCTGAATGCGCCAACGCCGTGACAGGCGATGGCAGGCACGCCTGACGCCATCGCCTCGAGCGGGGTCAGGCCGAAGCCTTCGTGCCGTGCAGGGGCCACGAACAGGTCCAGCGCGCGATAGGTTTCCACGATCTCTTCCCACGGACGCTCGCCCAGAAAATGCACCCGGTCCGCCAACCGGGCGGCCTTGAGCTTTTGTTCCTGTTCCTGCTGAAAGCCTTCGAACTCATTGGTGGCACGGCCGGTGAAGATAATCTGCGCATCAGGGTGGGACGGCAGAACCTCGATTGCGGCGTCCACCAGAAGGTCCACGCCCTTTTGCGGGCGGATACGGCCAAAACAGCCGATCAGAACGCCATCGTACAGACCGAGCTTCTGGCGCAGGGCTTGCTTGGATTGTGCGGGATGAAACAGGTCCGTGTTCACTCCGTGCATGATGACAGTTGCCGGGTGTTTCAGAAACGAAGCCGCCTGCGGCGTGGTCGCGATCAGCGCATCCATCTTCGAGATCAGCCACTTGGTAAACCCCGAATGATCGCGCTGCGCGGCCGAAGTGAAGAGCAGGCGGAAATTGCGCCGGAACAGATGTTTCAGCGCCAGTCCTGCCAGCATCTCGGTGTTGCGCCGGGCATGCCAGACCCGTTGCACCCGGTTTGACAGAAACGGAACCTTCCATAGCCGGATGTGCGGCAGATCGTCGGGCAGTCCGGGTCCTGTCGCGCGAATTTCGATCATGTCGCGTTGGATCGGTAAAAGCCGAATGATCGTTGTGGTCACGCCTGACAGGCTGTGTTTCAGGTTGGGCGCGATGACCTCGATTTCCCGCACTGTGATCTCCTGTTCAGGGTTGATTGGCATCAGTCTATGCTGTCGCGGCTGAATAGGTAAATCAGGCAGCCAATCGCAACTGTTATGGCAAAGAACCCGAAAATGGCCGTATAGGGCGCAGCGTGCCCCGCGCCTTCTGTAGCGGCATGAAGCCGCCCGGTGGCAAACTGCGCCACGCCAACGCCGCCAATTCCAAACAGGTTCAGCAGGGTGACGCCCCGGCCGACCAGATGCGGGGGGATGAACGCGCGGCCATGCGCCATGATCACGGGAAATGTGGCGCCGGTAAATCCGATCAGGGCCAGCAGGATGACGGACACCCAGACCGCGTCGGCGACCCAGATACACAACAGGATCAGGGACACAGCGCTGAGCGCGTTGCCGCCGAAGATCACCCATTTGCGTGTGCCAAGAATCCGGTCAAGCGGGCCATAGACAAAGGTTCCCGCAATCATCGCTGCACCCATTACCAGGGTTGCCTGCCCGATTTGCGCGGTGCCCAGGCCAAAGACGTCCTGCAGGTACGGCCCGGCCCACAATCCTCGCAGCGCCCCGGAAGGCGCATAGGCCACCAGCATCAACGGAAGTATCGTCCAGAGCGCTGGTTCCCTGAGCAGATCCAGCAACGATCCTTTCTGTTCTGTTTCGATCTTATGCGGATCGTGGACCGTCAGCCAGATTCCAATCGCCACAAAGCCCGAGATCGCCGCCAGTCCGGCCAGCGTTGCGCGCCAGCCCATCAGTTCGACCGCCAGTGCCGTCGGGTACGAGGCCACCAGATTACCGACGGAACCGACACCCAGCATGACGGCGGCCAGCGTGGCAAAACGGGCGGGTGGGAACTCGCGCGCGAAGATATAGTACGAGGCCATCAGCACCGGAGAACACCCGATGCCGATCAGGGCCATCGCGATACTGATATGCAACGGCGCAGTTGCCATCGCAAAAACAGCGGCCCCTCCTGCACCGCCGATCATTAGCAACAAGGAAGCGGTCAGGCGGGGTCCGATCCGGTCAAGCGCCCAGCCGACCGGAATCTGCATCAGGGCGAATATGAAGAACCACAGGCCCGAGGCAAAGGCCAGGTCCTCGGGCGTGGCCCCCAGGTCGCGGCCCAGATCCACGCTGAGCACAGCCAGAAAAGCGCGAAAAAACTGGCTGAGCACATAGGCCAGACACAAAACCACCAATCCTGCCTGCATGATCTGCCCTCAACCTGAATACGGGCCATGCTTGGCATGTCGTGCCATCATGCACAAGCGCGTGTGCTATGCTGAATTTGGCGGACAGACATCACAATCGGGCTATTGTTCAAATCAGGAACCGACACAAGGCACCAACGCTGAGGGGACAATGAAAGACGTTCATTCCGATTTCTATGAATCCCTGCCGCTGTTGAGGGACTTTACCGAACTTGCAAAGCCTGCGCGGTTTACACCAGTACCGGATGACTGGGTCGTCGGGGTTGCGGATATCGTCGATTCGACCGGTGAAATCGCGCGGGGCCGGTACAAAACCGTGAATATGGTCGGTGCGGCGGTGATTTCGGGCATGATCAACGCAGTGGGCGGCAAGCTGTTTCCCTATATCTTTGGCGGCGACGGCGCGGGTTTCGCTGTCCCGGCCAGCGCAGCGGATACAGCCCGCGCCACCCTGTCCACTTTGCAGCGCTGGGCGCATGAAGAGTTTTCGATTTCCCTGCGCGGCGCCGTGGTGCCGGTTGCGGATATCCGGAATGCGGGGCGGGATTTGCGCGTTGCCCGCTATGCGCCATCTTCGGGCGTGGACTACGCGATGTTTTCGGGCGGTGGGCTGGCCTGGGCCGAGACGCAGATGAAGTCGGGGCAATACGCCGTTCCCGATGCGGCACCCGGCGCGCAACCGGATCTGACGGGCTTGTCCTGCCGGTGGTCCAACAGCCCGGCGAAACATGGCCAGATCGTATCGCTGGTTGTGCAACCGACCGCGACCGCGACAGAAATCGATTTTGCCGATCTGGCGCAGTCGGTGCTGTCCGTGTCCGAGGCGCTGGATCGCGCGGGCCACCCGGTGCCGGTCAACGGGCCGCCAATCTCGTGGCCGCCGCCGGGTATTGCGATCAATGCGCGTGTCATGCGCGCCGGCGGCAACATTCTTTGGCACACTGTGAAGATGTTGGGTGAAAACCTGTTCATCTTTCTGCTGTTTCTGTCCGGTAGGCGACTGGGCAGTTTCGAGCCCGAACATTACAAAGAAATGGTCAGCAAAAATGCGGATTTCCGCAAATTCGACGACGGCCTCAAGATGACGCTGGATTGCGACCAGGCCACGCTGGCACGCATCCGGCAGATGCTGGAACAGGCGCGCCAGCAGGGCAAGATCCGCTATGGCATCCATGCTCAGGACGAGGCGATGATGACCTGTTTTGTGCCCTCTGCCGTTCGCGATGATCACGTTCATTTTGTTGACGGCGCATCCGGCGGTTACGCCCAGGCCGCCGCCGGGATGAGGGCTTAGTCTCTAAGGTGTCAGGCCCCGGGCAATGTCCGTTATGACGTCATAGGCCATCATCACGTCCTGTTCCGTGGTTTCGAATTGTCCGGCCTGAAACCGGATGACCAGATCGCCATCCACACGTGTTTGTGTCAGGTAAATCCGTCCGTCATCATTGATGGCGTTGACCAACCGCAAATTCAGATCATCCGGGTCGGCGCAGCCTTCGGGCATGTACCGAAAGGACCAGAGTGACCACATCGGCGCCGTCGTGATCTGAAAATCCGGTTCCGACGCAAGTTTGTCATGCAGCGCTTTGGACCAGTTGACGTGATTTCGCATCCGCTGGCGTAGGCCTTCCAGCCCGTAGGTGCGTATCACGAACCACAGTTTCAGCGCGCGGAAGCGACGCCCCAATGGAACGGACCATTCCGAGTAATTGACGATCCCGTCTTTACCATGTGTTTTCAGGTATTCCGGGCTGATAGCCAGCGTCTGGACCAGATCTTCGGGCTTCTTCAGGAAATGCGCGCAGCAGTCGAACTGTACCCCCAGCCACTTGTGGGGGTTGAAGACGATGCTGTCAGCCTGTTCGATCCCGGGCCAGTAGTGCCGGTATTCGGGGCAGATCATGGCCGACCCGGCCCAGGCTGCATCGACATGGGAATAGAGGCCGTATTCGGCGGCGATTTCTAAGCAACGATCCACAGGATCGGTTGCCCCGACGCCAGTTCCGCCGACGCACAAAATGACGCCCGCAGGCTGCAAACCAGAGTCTAAATCTGCCTGAATGGCCGCTTCCAGCGCGTCGGGATCCATTCCGCGCCAGTCGCCCTTGATGGGAACGCGCACAAGGTTGTCTTCGCCAATTCCGGCAACCCAGATGGCCCTGTCGATTGAGGTGTGAACCTCGGATGAACAATAGATGCGCAGGGGTTTCTGCGCGAACAGCCCCTGTTTGTTGCCCTGCCAGGCCAGTGCCTTTTCCCGCATCGTCAAAACGGCGGCCAGCGTCGCCGACGAGGCCGAGTCCTGAATCACACCGGCGAATCCGTCCGGCAAATCCAAAGCCTGCCGCAACCAATCCATCATCCGGGTTTCCATCTCGGTCGCGGCAGGCGAGGTTTGCCACAACATGCATTGCGGTGCGATGGCGCTGGCCAGAAACTCACCCAGAACCGACGGGGCCGAGGCGTTGGAGTTGAAGTAGGCAAAGAACCGGGGGTGCTGCCAATGGGTGATGCCGGGCATTACGATCTGCTCAAAATCCCGGAAGATGTCTTCCATGGGCTGGGCGGTTTCGGGCGGTTCAGACGGTAACGCATTCAAGACCTCACCCGGTTCGCACCGTGCCCGGACGGGCCTGTCGCCAACGGTTTCGTGATAGTTCTGCGTCCAGTCAGCGACTTTTCGGCCCCATTCCGCGAATTCGTTCCACTGCATGCTATTCCCCGTGTTTCCGTCTGATCCGGGATGTCCCGGGTGTTTGAATTTCCGGGGCAGTGAGAGTTATCCGGAGCGAAAGGTCAATGCGTCTAAGAAACCCGAAGTCTTGAATGTCAGGTCAAAACGGTGTGCATCCCGGTCGCCAACGTCTTGCCAGTGATGGGAAGACACCTAAGATGCCCGGCGATGTTTCAAACTGGGGGCTGTCATGCAGGACAAGCTGTTTTCTTTTCCCGACCCTGTTGCGATACCGGTTGTCGGCGAGCAGGCCGAATATCCGGTGGGCCGGATTTTTTGCGTCGGGCGGAACTATGCGGCCCATGCGGCTGAAATGGGAAATACTGTGGACCGCGAGGCGCCGTTCTATTTCACCAAGTCCGCACCAAACGCCATCCTGACCGGGGCGACCGTGCCATATCCGCCGGGCACCGAAAACTATCATCACGAAATGGAGCTGGCGATTGCGATCGGTCAGCCGGTGTTCCGCGTCAGTCGCGAGCAGGCTTTGGGCGCGGTGTTTGCCTATGGCTGCGCGCTGGACATGACCCGCCGCGACCTGCAAATCCGTGAACGGAACAAGCAGCGCCCGTGGGATCTGGGCAAGGATCTGGAAAACGGTGCCGTTTTTGCGCCGCTGACCCGGTCAGAGAACTGGTCGCCGGACGAAGACAAACGCATTCATCTGAGCGTCAACGGTGAAGTCCGGCAGGATGCGACCCTGGATGAGCTGATCTGGAAAATAGATGAGATCGTCAGCCATCTTTCAAATTACTATCACCTTCGTCCGGGCGATCTGATCATGACAGGCACCCCGGCCGGTGTTGGTGCGGTCCAGGCCGGTGATGTGATTGATGGCGGAATTGACGGTCTTGAACCGATCCACCTGACCCTGTCAAAGGCTGAATAGAGCCTATTTAGGGTCTTTCAGCCAGCCGTCGGCAAGCTCAACACGATCAAGGCCGGCAAACCTGCGCACCCGGTCCAGCTCGGCCTCCAGACGGCGGGTGCGCGCCTCTGACCAGCGCAACTTTCGCTCGGGCCAGACGGATTGTACCCGCAATTCGCCGCAATCCCTGTGGGCCTTCATGTCGATCCGGCCGATCAGCCGATCACCTTCGAGCAGGGGGAAGACATAATAGCCGTAGGTTCTTTTGGGTGCGGGCACAAACACTTCGATCCTGTAGTGAAACCCGAACAGGCGTTCGGCGCGGTTTCGATCCCGCAGCATCGGGTCAAACGGGCTGAGCACGCGAATCCTGCCCGGTGGCGCGGGCAGTTCACGGGCCTCTTCAACCAAACCCGGGCGGGAAAACACTTTCCTCTTACGCCCATCCGCGCAACTGATTTCGACTTCCTCAATTGCGCCGTTTTTCTGGGCCGCGGCGCACCAGTCTTTCGCCTCGGCCGCGCCGACCGTATCCCAGAACGCAGCTAGTTCGCCCGATGTTGCAAACCCCAACCTGTCCAGGGCGGCGTTGCACAGCCAGTCCACCGTTCCTTCGGCATCGCATGGTGCATGACCGGGGCACAGATGAGTTTCGATCACCCGTTCGGTCAGGTCGTAGCGTTTCTGAAAGCCGTCCCGGCCAATGACGGTCAGCGCGCCCGAGCGCCACAAGAACTCCAGCGCGGTTTTGGACGGGTGCCAGTCCCACCAGCCGCCCGATCCTTTCTTTTCGTCCTTTCCCACATCGGACGAGGATACCGGACCGTGATCGCGGATGTGCAGCAGAACCGAGGCGAACTGTTGTTCAAATCCATCCCGCCGCCAATTCTTCCAGCGGGCTTTCAACAAATCGGCGTCGCGCTGAAAGCGCAGGTGCCAATGCCGGTAGAACTCCATCGGAA
Organism: Ruegeria sp. D1(2025); assembly: GCF_056536425.1. Lineage (NCBI taxonomy): Bacteria > Pseudomonadati > Pseudomonadota > Alphaproteobacteria > Rhodobacterales > Roseobacteraceae > Ruegeria > Ruegeria sp. D1(2025). The sequence goes on from NZ_JBQFPO010000003.1 coordinate 285,407, forward strand.
TAACGGCGGCGTCATGTGTCCAATGCTCGAACAGCGCCCTGTCCCGTTCATACAGGCGCTTCAGATGTGTGCTGCGATAGGTGGACCTGCGCGAAAACAGGATCATGTCATGGGCGCGGGCCACGGTGTTGATACTGTCCAACTGAACAAAACCAAGCCGTCGGATCAGGTCCAGAAGATCCGCGCCCTTTGCGCTGCCCGACGGGGTTTCGGACAGCAAGTGACGATCCATGAACGCCGCACGGGCTGTCCGGTTGTCCAGTTTCGGCAGTGCCAAGACTCTAACGCCGCTTCAGTGTGTCGCCGTAGCTGATTTTTGGCGTCAGTGTCACGCGGGTTTCAATCTCGGCTTCCGGGTCGGCCAGCTGTGCCGCGATGATCCCTGCGGCCTGACGGCCAATTTCCAGCCGGCAGGCATCCATGGTTGCCAGTTTGCGAGGCAGACCTTGCAGCAGTTCGACATTGTTGAACCCTGCCAGCCCGATTTGACCAGGGATGTCTATCCCCTGATCCAGCAGGTACAACAGCCCGCCAGCGCCGATCATATCATTGGAATAATACAGAAAATCCAGTTCCGGCGACCGTTCCAGCATCGCCTGCGTCATCTCGCGCCCCTTGGCCAGTGCCGACCCGCCCGAGTAGAACTCGCGGTCCTCGATCTCGATCCCGTGTTTGCCCAGAACCTCGGTAAAGCCTTCGAATCGTTTGCGCGCGCGGTGGTCCAAAGGCATCTTGGTCCCCATGAAACCGATATGCTGGTATCCGGCCTTCAGTATGGCCTGCGCCATTTCGCGGCCGGCACGGCGGTGCGAAATGCCGACCATCGCATCCACTGGTTTGCCGTCGGTATCCATGATTTCGACCACCGGAATGCCCGCGGAATCCAGCATCGCCCGGGCCGCTTCCGTGTGTTCCAGACCCGCGATGATCACGCCCGAAGGCCGCCACGAGAGCATCTCGTAAAGGACCTTTTCCTCTTTTTCCGGCAAATAATCGGTCACGCCGACCACTGGCTGCAATTCGGTGTCTTCCAGCACCTGATTGATGCCGGTCAGGACCTCGGGGAAGACCATGTTGGACAGTGACGGGATGATGACAGCGACCAGATTGACCCGGCTGGATGCCAGCGCACCCGCAATTTTGTTGGGCACGTATCCCAGCTCTTTTGCGGCGGCCAGAACCCGTGTTCGGGTCGCATCTGATACATCACCCCGATTGCGCAGGACCCTGCTGACCGTCATTTCGGATACCCCCGACGCTTCCGAGACATCGCGAAGGGTAAGCGGGCGTTTTGTTTCTGTGGTCACGAGGCACCTGCACTGTTGTTTTGCCCGATGGTAGCGTGAACACGGCGGCAAATACAACAACTCTGCTTCTGCATCGAGCGCTGGGCCGGTCGGACCTTTTGTGCATCGGAGCGACCCTACATATTTGCGGCGAGTTCAATTTTAAACGCGAGTCAACGCCCGCAGTTTCAGGCCTAAAAATCTCAAGTCCGCGAACTGAACCGACGACTATTGAACGCGGAAAGATATCTAAGAAAATACACACACTCGCGGTGGCGCATACCAAACCGCGTAGCAAGCGCGAACATGCAATTTCTGATTTCGCAAATGGCCCATGCAACGCCGCAATCAATTGTTGACCGTGTCTTACATATTCTGGCATGAACGGGCCATGTTCGGTTCCGGGGACATCCTCGGAAGCAATAGGGAATGCAGTGCGGCACATTTCGCCAACTCTGCAACTGCCCCCGCAACTGTAGGCGGCGAGCGCGGCTGATAATGCCACTGGGGTATCCCGGGAAGGTTAGTTTAGCGCTTTGACCCGCAAGTCAGGAGACCTGCCGAACATGCGCCCTTGGAAGGGGCGTTCATCATCGGCGACGGGGTGTGCGCCGGATCTGTTTGCCCGACAAGGCAGATGGCTTCGCGTTCCCCATCGTCAAAGCAGAATTGTGCCGGGGAAGGCGCGACGTGAGAAGGACTCGATTTGTGAAAAAACTGCTGGTGGCTGCAACGGCTGCTTTGGCGATGCCTGCATTGGCGCAGGCCCATTTCCTGCTGGAATATACCGACGACACGATGATCGAACGCCCCGGTGACGTTCCGGTCAAACTGGTTTTCTGGCACCCGTTTGAAGCTGGTCACGTGATGACCCTGGAAAGACCGGAAGAATTCTTTGTAATCCACAACGGTGAAAAAACCGATCTGATGGATACGCTGGAAGAAACCACTTTTGAAGGACCGGACAACATCGCCAAAGCGTTCCTGGGCTCGATTCAGGTTAAACGCTCGGGTGACTATGTGGTGGTTACAGTTCCTGCGCCTTACTACGAAGAATCAGAGGATATCTATATCCAGCAAATCACCAAGGCTTACCTCAACCGAAACGAACTGCCGACCGACTGGGATCAGCCGCAGGGGCTGGCCACCGAGATTCTGCCGCTGAACAAACCTTACAACATCATCGCCGGGTCAACCTTTACCGGTCGCGTGTTGAGCGAGGGACAGCCCGTCGCCGGCGCAGAAATCGAAATCGAGTACATCGCCGCAGCACCGGACATGACCGGCACCGGCGCGAAGGACGCCACCGTGTCCCCATTGCCGGGCGGCGCGTTGGTCGCGATTTCGGATGACAACGGATATTTCACTTTTGGTGTGCCAAAAGCCGGGTACTGGGGCTTCGCCGCTTTGGGCGTGGGTCCGGAAACCGAGCATGAAGGCAAAGAGCTGAGCCAGGATGCGGTCATCTGGATCCGCGCCTGGGATCTGGAGTAAGCCTGAATGCACGTCGTCGACGGAGCCCTTTCAAACCCTGTCGTGATCGGCGGTGCGGTCGCCGCGGCTGGCGGGATCGCATTGGGCCTGAAATCGCTGGATCTGGATCGCATTCCCACGGCGGGCGTGTTGTCGGCCAGCTTTTTTGTCGCCTCGCTGATCCATGTGCCGATTGGCCCGTCGTCTGTGCATTTGATTCTGAACGGTCTGGCCGGGCTTCTGCTCGGCTGGGCCGCCTTTCCGGCCCTTTTTGTCGGCTTGCTGCTGCAAGCCGTGTTCTTCGGTTTTGGCGGATTGACCGTGCTGGGGATCAACACGGTGAATATCGCCCTTCCGGCGGTGTTGACCTGGATGATCTTTGGTCGTCTGATCGCACGTGGCTCGCCTGTTCAGGGGGCGATCTGGGGCGGCATCGGCGGTGCGTTTTCGATCGCCGCCACGACGGCTTTTGTCGCGGTCTCGCTGGCGCTGTCCGGCGATGAGTTCCTGCCCGCTGCCAAGCTTGTCTTTTTCGCCCACATTCCCGTCATGGCTATCGAGGCCGTGCTGACAGGTTTTGCCGTTCTTCTGGCCCGCAAGGTCAAACCGGAACTTTTTGTAAAGGTTGCGTCCACATGAAACAGTTGATCCTTGTTTGTACGCTTGCTCTCGCCCCGCTCCCGGCTCTTGCGCATAAGGTTATTGCAGGCGTTTTTCCGGCAGGCGACGCAATCGAAGGCGAGCTGGGGTTTTCCAATGGCGATATGGCCGCAGACCAGGAGGTCATCGTCTATGGCCCCGACGGCTCTGAACTGGGACGCACAGTAACCGATACGGACGGTTTCTTTCTCTACAGCCCGACCAGAGCGGTGACTCATACATTCAAGGCAGATCTGGGTGCAGGGCACGTCGCCGAAGTTGCCATGTCGGCCGACGAAGTGGCAGAAATCATGGGGGTCGAAGCCGAGCTTTCTGAAACAGCCACGCCGGTTGCATCTGCGGATGGCGCGGCAGCGGTGACTGTGGCCTCGCTCTCGGATGAGGAACGCGCCGCCATCGCCAAAGCGGTGCGCGACGAAACCCGCCCACTGCGGCGCGAGATCGCCGCCTACCGCGAGCACAATGATCTGCAGAACATCTTGGGTGGTATTGGCTATATCATTGGTCTGTTCGGCATCGGCTTTTACCTGGCCGCGCGAAAAAAGATGGCCACCTGATGGCACATGCGCTGGAACCACAGGCCAAAACACTGGCCGAGGCAGGCAAAGCCGCCCATTTCGGGATGATCGGAGACTACGATCCCCGTATGCGCATCGTTTTGGCCTGCATCTTTGCCATCGTCACGGTTGCCCTCAACAGCATTCCGGCGCTGATCGGCGCTTTGTCCGTCTCGCTTGGGTTACTGGTGATGTCACGCTTGCCAGTCGGCCGGACCCTCAAGCGTATGGCCATGATGGACAGCTTCATCATCTTCATGCTGGTGTTGCTGCCATTCTCAATGCCCGGTGACGCGATGTTCACGGTTTTTGGCTTTCCGGCCAGTTGGCAGGGCCTTTGGAAAGCTGTCGAGATTGCACTGACGGCCAACGCGGTCATCCTTGCGCTGATGGTTCTGGTCGGAACGATGGAACCTGTGACGCTTGGACACGCTTTGCACAAGCTGCGCTGCCCCGAGGCGCTTGTGCACCTTTTGATGTTCACCATCCGCTACATCGAGGTGTTGCGGGAAGAATACCTGCGCCTGCGCGGCGCGATGAAGATCCGCGGATTTCGCCCCGGCACAAACTGGCACACCTACCGAAGCTTCGGGTATCTGGTCGGCATGATGCTGGTGCGCGCGATTGAACGGTCCGAGCGGATTCTGGCGGCGATGAAATGCCGGGGGTTTTCCGGGCGTCTTTTGTTGCTGCAGGACTTTAACATGACACGACGCGATCACATGTTCGCCGCGATGCTGTGCACCGTTTGCCTTGGCCTGCTGTTCCTGGATTATCTATGACGATCCTCAAGCTTGAAGACATTTGTTTTGCATATCCCGGCCAGCCACCAGTGCTGGACGGCGCTTCGCTGCAGCTTGAACCGGGGCAGCGCCTGTCGATTGCGGGCCCGAATGGCGCGGGAAAATCTACCCTGTTTCGCATCGCCCTTGGCCTGCAAACACCAAGCGCCGGGCGCGTGACCGTCCTGGGAAAGGAAAGGCGCGTCGAGGCGGATTTTCACGAAGTCCGCCGTCAGGTCGGGCTGGTTTTTCAGGATCCTGATGATCAGCTGTTTTGTCCGACAGTGGCGGAAGACATCGCATTTGGTCCTCTCAACCTCGGGCGCAGCAAGTCCGAGGCGCTGGCCATAGTCGACAGAGTGCTTTCCGATCTGGATCTGTCAAGTCTGCGTGATCGCATTACGCACAAGCTCTCTGGTGGAGAGAAGCGGCTTGTGACCCTTGCAACCGTTTTGGCGATGGAGCCCGAGGCGCTGCTTTTGGATGAGCCCACCAATGCGCTTGACGCCAAAAATGAAGCGCGACTTCTAGAGATTCTTTGTGGCCTGCCGCAGGCAATTCTGCTGGTCAGCCACGCACCATCGTTTCGGGAAGCACTGGCGCCGGATACGCTGGAACTGCGGAACGGGCGGATTGTCAGCCCAAGTGAATGATCTGTTCCCACGAGGTATGCGAACGTCCGCGACGAAGTGCCGTCGTCAGGAAGCCTGCGCGTGCACACGGTATGACCCGGGGGTCCGGCTGGTCCACTTTCGAAAGGCGCGGTGAAAATTCGCCGGAGCCGAAAATCCGGTGTCAAAGGCGATCTGTTCAATACTGAGCGTACTTTGCTGAAGCGCGCGGATGGCAATGTCGCGGCGCAGTGCATCCTTGATGTCCTGAAAAGAAGTTCCTTCTTCTTTCAAACGCCTGTTCAAGGTCCGCGGCGTCATTTTCAGGGCACGCGCTGCATCCGGAAGCTGGCAGGTTTGCCATGTTGCGCCGTAGAGAAACGCGCGGACGCGAAGGCTGTTTGTATGCGCGCGCGAACCAGTAAAGATCCAGTCCAGCGGCGCGCGTTCAAGGAACACGGACGCCTCAGCCGAACTGCGGGTTACCGGGCGGGTGAACAGACGCGGGTCGAAAAGGATACTGGTCTGCCGAGCGTCAAACTCGACCGCGCATGGGAAGACGACGGCGTAGTCGGCGGCAAACTCCGGGCGGGCAAAGGCAAAGCGAACGGCTTTTACCGGTGTTTCCGTCCCGCCAAGCCAGGACAAAAGCCCATGCGCCAGTTTCAGGATCAGCATGTGGCCGAAACGCTGCGGGCGGGTGTCGTCCGAATATGGGACCAACGCCAGTTCCACCGCGTCGGATTTGCTGTGCAAGTCCAGGTGGAAGTCATCCAGAAGCAGGTTCCAAAATGTCGAGAAACGATAAAGTGCCGAGGCCAGGCTGCTCGCTTCGCGCTGTACAGTCACCAGATGCTGCAGGGCGCGGGGCCGGATCGGACGGCTCCAGAGGCCCATCATTTCGTCCCCGGTTTCGGGCGCGGCAAGCTGATAAAGCCGGGCGATTTCATTCAGTGTGACGCGTTGAGAAGGTGCCATCTGGTTGGCCTGCAGGCCCGAACGCTCCAACAGCGATGTCATCTCAGCCGGAGTGCAACGGGACTTCAGCGCATCCAGCCAATCCTGGATAAATCCCGCCGATACAGTCGTCAGAGATATGGGGTCATGGCTCGTCATCTGAACCTCAGGTTGGCGTGATCGGATACCATTTTGTCAAGAAATGAGCTTATCGGCAAACCATTGGGCGGGTAGATGACGCGAAACCATAGTCGCCGCAGGGGAGCCTGGCATGTCCTATCAGCCGCCCGTTCAGGATTTGATGTTTTGCATCGAACACTTGTCCCACTGGGAAAAGGTGTCTCGGGTGGAAGTGTATTCGGAATACGACCTGACGGATATTGGTGCCGCGCTCGAGGGATATGCCCGGTTCTGCAGCGAACAGATCGCGCCATTGTCACATATCGGGGACACGCTGGGCGCGCAGTTCGACAGTGGCCGCGTGTCGATGCCCGAAGGTGATGCGCAAGCTTACGCGCAGTTCGTCGAAATGGGGTGGCAGGCGCTGACCCATCCGGTGGAATATGGCGGGATGGGATTGCCGCGTGCCGTCGGCGCGGCTGCCGTTGAAATGCTGAATGCCGCTGATATGAGCTTTGGTCTTTGCCCGCTGCTGACCGACGGGGCGATTGAGGCGTTGCTGCTGACCGGTTCGGACGAACAGAAAGCCACCTATCTGGAACCGCTGATCGCAGGGCGCTGGTCCGGCACGATGAACCTGACCGAACCGCAGGCAGGCAGTGATCTGGGCCGCGTGGCGACCAGGGCGGCGCAGCGTGGGGATGGCAGCTACGGCGTCTCTGGCACCAAGATCTTCATCACATATGGCGCGCACGATCTGACCGAGAACATCATTCATCTGGTGCTGGCCCGCACACCTGACGCGCCTGACGGGCCGAAGGGGCTGAGCCTGTTCATCGTTCCGCAAAAACTGGTGGGGCCGGATGGCACTCCGGGCGTCGAGAACACGGTCAATTGCATAAGCATCGAACACAAACTGGGCGTTCGTGCCAGCCCGACGGCGGTTCTGGAATACAAAGACGCCACCGGTTTCCTGATCGGCGAGGAAAACCGCGGACTGGAATACATGTTCATCATGATGAACGCCGCTCGGTTTTCTGTTGGGGTTCAGGGCATCGCGACCTCTGAACGGGCTTACCAACGCGCTCTGGCTTATGCGCGCGACCGGGTGCAGAGCCGTCCCGTGAATGGTCAGGCCAAAGACGCGGTCGCCATCATCGAACACCCGGACGTACGCCGTATGCTCATGCGGATGCGCGGCCTGACCGAAGGTGGCCGGGCTATGGCGGCCGCAACGGCAGGCCTGCTGGACATCGCGCATCTTCAGGACGATCCGGCAATCGCTGCGCTGGCCGAATTCATGGTCCCGCTGGTCAAAGGCTTCTGCTCGGAACGCGCGGTCGAGGTCGCCTCGCTGGGCGTGCAAATCCACGGCGGCATGGGCTTTATCGAAGAAACAGGAGCCGCGCAGCACTACCGCGACGCCCGCATTCTGCCGATTTACGAAGGCACCACAGCCATTCAGGCCAACGATCTTCTGGGCCGCAAGGTGATGCGCGACGGAGGAGAAACCGCCCGCCGGTTCGCCGCCCGAATAGCCGAGACTGAAGCGCAACTGGCAAAAGGAGATGCCAGCGCGCAGGCAATTGGCGCAAGTCTTGCTCAGGCGCGCGGCGCATTTGAGGCCGCGCTGGATTGGTTGCTGGAAAACAGCCGAAAGGATATCGACGCTGCCTTTGCAGGCTCTGTCCCGTTCCTTATGCTGGCCGGGACACTCGCGGCAGGGTGGAAACTGGCAAAGGGTGCCGTGGCTGCGCAAAGTGCACTGGACGCCGGGCAGGATACACAATTCATGACCCAGAAAATCGCCACTGCCCTGTTTTTTGCCCAGCACATTCTGCCTGAATGTGCAACCGAACACGCCCGCATCCTGCATGGCTCGCGCAGTCTGCTTGACGCGACTTTCCCCGAATAACGCCTGGATAGGATCTGACCCATGAATGACGTCGTGAACCCCGACACATATGAGAACCTTGCGATTTCCGAGCGTGAGAACGGTCTGTACGTCGTGACCCTGAACCGTCCCTCTAAGCGCAACGCACTGGATGTGGCCACGATCGAGGAACTGATCCGCTTTTTCAGCGGCGCGCGTATGGCCGGTGTCAGAGCTGTGGTTCTGGCCGGCGAAGGAAACCACTTCTGCGCGGGCCTTGATCTGGTCGAGCATTGGAAGGCCGACCGCAGCCCGGATGACTTCATGCATGTCTGTCTGCGCTGGCATGAAGCGTTCAACAAGATGGAATATGGTGGTGTGCCGATCATCGCCGCGCTGAAGGGCGCGGTAGTGGGCGGAGGACTGGAACTGGCCAGCGCGGCGCATATCCGTGTGATCGACCCCGGCACCTATTTTGCCTTGCCTGAAGGCCAGCGTGGGATTTTTACTGGGGGCGGGGCAACCATCAGGGTTTCGGATATGATCGGCAAATACCGCATGATCGACATGATCCTGACCGGCCGTGTCTATCAGGGGCAAGAGGCCGTCGATCTGGGGTTGGCGCAATACATAACCGAAGAAGGCGGCAGCATGGCCAAGGCGATGGAGCTGGCGGGACAAATTGCGCAGAACCTGCCTTTGACCAATTTTGCAATCTGCTCGGCAATCAGCCACCTGAACAACATGTCCGGCATGGACGCGGCGTATGCAGAAGCTGTGGTGGGCGGAGTGGTCAATACCCAGCCCGCCGCCCGCGAACGGCTGGAAGCCTTCGCCAACAAGACCGCCGCTCGCGTGCGGCCTAACAGCTGTTAAAGGCGGTACCGGGATGCGTCACCATTTCGAAGCTCTTCAGAAGACACGGGCCAACCATGTGCGTCTGTCGCCGTTGTCTTTTCTGCACCGCGCGGAAAACCTGCATGGAGCCCGCACGGCGGTAATCTATGGCGACATCCGGCGAAGTTGGGCTGAGACCACCACCCGCGTTCGCGCGGTGGCCGGTGGGTTGGCGGCACTTGGTGTGCAGAAAGGTGATACGGTTTCGGTGCTCAGCCCGAACATCCCAGAGCTGTTCGAGTTGCACTTTGCCGTACCGCTGACAGGCGGAGTGCTCAACACTCTGAATACACGGTTGGAGCCGGAAACCATCGCCTACATCCTGGATCACGCGGACACGAAACTGGCGATCGTGGACCGGGAGCTTGTGCCGCTTCTGTCCCAAGCGTTTGATCTGCTTGGTCGGACCTTGCCGGTGGTCGAGATCGTCGATCCCGCTGCAGCAGGCCAAAGCCTTGGTGGCCAGACCTATGAGGCGCTGACCAACGCCGCCCCTTTGCCGATGGACCTGCCCGAAGATGAGTGGGATGCGATCGCGCTGAACTACACCTCAGGCACGTCCGGGCGCCCCAAGGGCGTCGTCTATCACCACCGCGGAGCTTATCTGATGGCGCTTGGCACCGGGACAGCGTGGCAGATGCCGCCCTATCCGGTCTATCTGTCGGTGGTGCCGATGTTCCACTGCAACGGTTGGGGGCACCCCTGGTTGATGGCCATGCTTGGGGCGACGGTTGTATTCACACGCGTTCCGGCAGCAGACCGTATTCTGGATGCGATCCGCACCCATGGTGTGACCCATTTTGGTGCGGCGCCCATTGTGTTGCAGATGCTGGCCGAAGCCGAAAGCGGTGCGGCCCCCTTTGATCCCGCGATCCGCGTATTGACGGCCGGAGCACCGCCACCGCCGTCGGTGCTGGAAAAGACGCGATCCATGGGATTTGACGTCATGCAGGTCTATGGCCTGACCGAAACCTACGGACATATTTCACAGTGTCTCTGGCAGGATGAGTGGGACGATCTTAGCCCCGCAGAACAGGCCGAGTTACAGGCGCAGCAGGGCGTTGCCTTTCCTATGGTCGAAGACGTTTCTGTTTTCGACCGCACCAGCGGCACGCCGGTCTCGCGCGATGGGTCCACCCAGGGCGAGATTGCTATCCGGGGCAACACGGTCATGGCGGGGTATTACAAGGATGCCGAGGCCACCGCCAAAGCCTTCGAAGACGGATGGTTCTGGTCTGGTGACGGTGCGGTCGTGCACGAAAACGGCTATATACAGATCCGCGACCGCCTGAAGGACGTGATTATCTCGGGCGGAGAAAACATCTCATCCGTCGAGGTCGAAGCGGTGCTTTATCGTCACGACGCCGTGCAGGCCGCGGCCGTGGTTGCGATGCCGCACGAGAAATGGGGCGAAGTCCCCTGCGCGTTTGTCGAATTGCGTGAAGGCGCCAGGGCAACATCTGACGAGATCATTGCGTTCTGCCGAGATCACCTTGCCGGGTTCAAGGCCCCCAAGGTTGTTGTATTCGAAACCCTTCCCAAAACCTCCACCGGAAAGATCCAGAAGTTCCAGCTTCGGGATCGTATCAAATCAATGGACCTTTGATATGCGTCTGCTGTCCCAATCCCGCCGCCTGCGCCAAACGCCCTTTTCCGAAGGGGTCGAAGACAAGGGCGTCACCGCCTACACCGTCTACAACCGGATGCTGTTGCCCACGGTGTTTGAGAGCGTCGAGGCCGACTACCGGCACCTGAAATCTCATGTGCAAGTTTGGGATGTGTCCTGTGAACGGCAGATCGAGTTGAACGGTCCGGATGCTGGCCGGCTGATGCGTCGGCTGACCCCCCGCAACCTGGAGAAGATGCAGGAAGACCAGTGCTATTACGTGCCGATCGTTGATGAGAATGGCGGCATGTTGAACGACCCGGTGGCGATCAAGCACAGCGAGGATCGCTGGTGGATTTCCATTGCGGACAGCGACCTGCTTTTGTGGGTCAAGGGGCTGGCTGTGGGTGCGGGCATGGACGTGCAGGTGTTCGAGCCCGACGTTTCACCCCTGGCCGTTCAGGGGCCAAAGTCGGATGACCTGATGGCGCGGGTCTTTGGAGACGAGGTGCGTGACATCCGCTTTTTCCGCTACAAGCGGCTGGCCTTTCAGAACACGTCCTTTGTGGTGGCGCGATCCGGGTATTCCAAACAAGGCGGTTACGAGATCTATGTTGAGAATGGTGCCTATGGGATGCCACTGTGGAACGCCTTGTTCGAGGCAGGCGAAGATCTGAATGTGCGCCCCGGCTGTCCGAACCTGATCGAACGGATCGAAGGCGGCCTGCTGAGCTATGGCAACGACATGACAATGGAGAACTCGCCATTGGAATGCGGATTGGGCAAATTCTGCAATCCGTCAGAGGGTAGCGACCATATCGGCAGGGACGCGCTATCGCGAGAGGCCGCCGCAGGTCCGGCGCGGCAAATTCGCGCGATTTCCATCCCCGGTGATCCGGTGCCGCCGGCCCGGTCGGCCTGGCCGCTGTACAAAGACGGAAAGCGGGTTGGGCAGGTCACGTCTGCCGCCTGGTCGCCTGACTTCGAAACAAATGTTGCAATTGGCATGGTCGATGCCAGCCACTGGGACGCCGGGACGGTGCTTGCGGTTCAAACTCCCACCGGGGATCGGCGGGCCGAGGTGCAGAAGGCGTTCTGGGGATAGCCAAATCTCTTCCCGACTTTGGCAAGAACAGGCGGATTCAACATTGTGCTTGGGGGGAGCGGCCCTTTGATAGTATGTCAAATTGCCCAAGTCGTTCCGGCGTCAGTTGATGCCGATCCCGATGTCAAAGGCAACCGGTTGTGCGCCCGCGTTCACAACTTCAATGATATGGTCGCCCGACTGCCAAAGCTGACCCTGATACGGCGTCTCCGAAGGAATCAAGTCCAACAGAAAAGTGCCGTCGGGATTGAAGATCCTGTAGTCCAGAGCGCCACCATGTGATCCGACATCCACGTTCAAAAATTGCCCGTCGTTTGCCCCCAGGATGTAACGTACGGACGTGCCGGCCTGAAGTGTGGCGCTTAGGGTCGTGCCACTTGTGCCGGTATCAAACTTGACGACCTGATCCCCTGAAACTGTCGGCGCAGTGTCAGAGGCACCATCCAATGCGCCGCCTCCATCATCAGCAGTGTCAGTGTTTTCACCCACGCGTCGTAAATCGGCGACTTCGGGTCCGGACCAAACGATGCACTCATACTCGACACCGGTGCCATCACGAAGCCGGACCATGATGGCGGCTTCGCTGAATTCCTGGCCAAGGACCTCACCGCCTACATTGCCAAAGCGGGTTATCAATTCATCGATGCAAGCGTTCGCCTCATCAGAGATGTCGGAAAACGCGGGCATGGGGAAAAGCGCAAGCGCCCAAAAGAACTTCTTAAACATCACAATTCCCTTCTGTTTGGCGGACAGGTTGTCCCGACGCGTTCACGCGGCGAAGCGTGTCGCACCTGCGAGGCCGCAAAAGCGCTCGCTTCGTCTTTCCGGGGTTGGAAAGCCAAGAGCACGGTCTCATGCGGCTAGACCGAGCCTCGAAGTTGCGACAGTCACGCAAACGTTCAAAGCGCGCCTTCGTCGCTGAGCGATTCAATACCCGCCGTTGCACCATCGCTGTAAGCGATACAATTCCATGGTGCCTGATCCGGACCCACGCCAACTTTTACCAGGGTTCCGGCCTCGCTGAACTCGGACGAAAGCACAACAACTTGCGTGTTGTTGGTTGCGGCGGCCACGTCGCGCAAACAGGCTTGTTGCGCAGGAGTGACTTCGGTGGACCCGCTTGTGCCACTGGTCTCGTCACACGCAGAAAGCGCCAAAGTCGTTGCGCCCAGCAAAGTAAATATGCTGAATCTTGTCATTGAAAATTTCCTTCCGTAGCTCTGCAAAAAACCCAGGATGCGGGCTCAACAAGTGAAAAAAACTTATTCAAAACTGTCAATGCGTTGATCTTGGCTGAGCAAGGCCCGTGCACAAAATATGCAGCAGCGCCCGCATAACAGACGGTCCGCGTACCAAAACCGTGATAAGAAACAGCATAAACAGACCCGGTTTTCGTAACGAGAACCAGGTTTCAGTGTCGCCTAAACTGATCAGGTCTGCGCACGAACCAACGATGACACGCCCCCGACAGCCTGTCTTTCAGCCATCGCTGTTGTCGCGTTGATACCAGTCTGCCGAGGAAACCAGAACAGTCCGGACCAGGGATCGAGAGCTTTCGAGAAATCCCGCTCGTAGTCCGAAAATTGCGCTTGCCTTCAAGCTCGAGGCAAATTTAGATCGCCAGATACTCTTCACGAAGATTGGTGTCTTCAAGCACCTCTTTGGCGGTGCCGTCGAATACGATGGTTCCCGTATCCAGGATAATGGCCCGGTCCGCCAATTCCAAAGCACGAACTGCGTTCTGCTCGACAATGATCGTAGTCATTCCCTGCTGCTTGACGTGGATCAGCGTTTTTTCGATTTCGTCGACGATGACCGGGGCCAAACCTTCATAAGGTTCGTCCAGAAGCAGGACCTTGATGTCTCTGGCCAAGGCTCTGGCGATGGACAACATTTGCTGTTCACCGCCCGACAAGGTTATTCCCTCTTGTTTCCGGCGCTCGCCCAGTCGTGGGAACAACTCGTAAAGCCGGTCCAGTGACCAGCCGATTGGCGGCGCAATCTGCGCAAGCTGCAGGTTTTCCTCGACAGTCAGGCCTGGGATGATTCTTCTGTCTTCAGGCACCAGACCAAGGCCAGCCGCCGCGGCTTCGTAACTTGTCATTTTGTGGAGCGGTTGATGGTCCAGCCAGATTTCGCCATGCCGCACTTCCGGCTCGCCCACTCTGGCAATGGAACGGAGTGTCGAAGTTTTTCCTGCACCGTTGCGCCCGAGCAGGGCAAGAATCTCGCCTTCGTGCACGTTGAAGCTGACGCCCTGCACGATATAGCTTTCTCCGTAGTAGGAGTGCATGTCCCACACCGAGAGAAACGCAGGCGCAGTGCTGGCCAAATTGGCGTTTTTTGAAAAGTCAGGTTTCTCGTTCATAGCTTTTCCTTACGCAGCAGTCTCGCCCAAATAGGCCTCGCGGACCTTGGGATTACCGCGGATGTTTTCCGGAGTGTCTTCAACAAGGGGCGTGCCCTGCGCCAGCACTGTGATGCGCTCGGCCAGGCTAAAAACCACGTGCATATCGTGTTCGATGATGGCGATGGTGATGTCGCGCTCGTCCTTGATTTGCTTCAGCAGATCAATCGTGTTGTTGGTATCGGCCCGCGCCATGCCCGCCGTCGGTTCGTCCAAGAGCAACAGTCGGGGATTCTGGCTAAGGCACATGCCGATCTCCAACCGCCGTTTGTCGCCACGCGACAGTGCGGCAGCGTGCATCTCGCGCTTGTCGGCCATGTTCATCTCTTCCAGCATCGCCTCGGCCTGTTCGACTATGGCCTTTTCGTTGGCAATGGTCTCATAGGCGTGCATCCGGAACGCGCCGTCCCGCATTGCAAAGATCGGGATCAGCATGTTTTCCATCACCGTCAGTTCGCCGAAAATCTCCGGCGTCTGAAACACGCGGCTGATGCCCATCTGGTTGATCTGGAAGGGTTCAAGCCCCAGCACCGAGTTATTGTCGAACAGCACCGAACCAGTGTCCGGCATCAGTTTGCCCACCAGACAGTTCAGCAGGGTCGACTTGCCCGCCCCGTTGGGTCCGATGATTGCGTGAACCGTGTTCTCCTCGACATTGAGGTTCACATCCGTCAGCGCCTTGAGGCCACCGAAGCGTTTGCTGACATCTTTGACTCTTAGAATTGCCATGGTCCGCCCCTTACTCCGCCGGTTCCGTTTTGCCCGACGGCGCATCGTCGGTACCCGATTTCTTGCGCTTCAAGCGGTTCAGCAATCGTTGACCGCCTTCGACAAGGCCACCCGGCAGGTAGATCACCACCAGCATGAACAGGATGCCCAGCGTCAGGTGCCAGCCTTTGCCGATGAACGGGTGGATCAGGAACACCACCGCGTCCTCCAGCCCGTCGGGAAGGAAGGCGAACCAGCTATGCAGGACGTTGTCGTTGATCTTCGAGAAGATGTTCTCGAAATACTTGATGAATCCAGCGCCCAGAACCGGACCAATCAAGGTGCCGGTGCCGCCAAGAATGGTCATCAGAACAACCTCGCCCGAGGCGGTCCATTGCATCCGCTCGGCCCCTGCCAGCGGGTCCATTGCCGCCATCAGACCGCCGGCCAGGCCGGCATACATACCCGAAATGACAAAGGCCGCCAGGGTGTAGGGTTTGGAGTTCAGGCCGGTATAGTTCATCCGCTGCTGGTTCGATTTCACCGCGCGCAGCATCATTCCAAAAGGTGAGCGGAAAATGCGGATCGAAAGATAGAACACAACCATCATGACTATCGCGCAAAGGTAATAACCCGCGTTGAAGTCAAAGCTCCACGCTCCGACATCCATCGTGTAGGTCGCGCGCATCGGCAGGCCGAACAGGTGTGGCAGATCCGGCGAATTGGCCCCCTGCAGAATTTGGGGATCGTCGGCATAGACCTGCAGACCGGTTTCCCCGTTTGTCAGGTTGAATTTGGGGTTCGACAGCACCGAATAGGCCAGCGCAAAACTCATCTGTGCAAAGGCCAGCGTCAGGATCGAGAAATAGATGCCGGACCGGCGCAAGCTGACAAACCCGATCAGCAGCGAGAATAGCCCTGCCACCACAACGCTGAGCGCGATAGCCGGGATGATGTTGTAACTCAGCAGCTTGAACATCCACACGGCCGAATACGACCCCACGCCCAAAAAGGCCGCGTGACCGAAGGACAGGTATCCGGTCAGACCGAACAGGATGTTGAACCCGATGGCAAAGATGCCAAAGATAACAAAGCGCTGCATCAGGTCCGGATAGCCCGCGTTGAACTGCGCCATGGCGCTGCCTTCCGGGAACGGGTTCAGGATGAAGGGGGCCAGCAGGGTAAGAAGGCCGACGATGATCAGAAGGCTGGTGTCTTTCTTGTTCAGTCCCAACATCGATTATTCCTCCATCACGCCTTTGCGTCCCATCAACCCGCGCGGGCGTGTCAGCAGCACGATAATGGCAACAAGGTAGATGATGATTTGGTTGATTCCGGGGATTGTTGTGGTGGCCCAGGTCGTTGAGGCAAAGCTTTCAAGAATGCCCAGCAGAAAGCCAGCCAGCACCGCTCCGGGCAGCGAACCCATGCCGCCGACAACAACCACAACAAAGCTGAGGACCAGAAAGTCCATCCCCATGTGATAATTTGGCGGGTTGAGCGGCCCGTACATTACACCGGCCAGGCCAGCCACAGCGGCCGCGATGCCGAACATGATGGTAAAGCGGCGGTCGATATTGATACCCAGCAAGCCCACCGTCTCGCGGTCGGCCATTCCGGCGCGGACAACCATGCCAAAGGTCGTGAACTGCAGGAACGAGAAGACGGCACCGATGATGGCGACGGCAAATCCGAAGTAAACCAGGCGCCAGATCGGATAAATGATCGCGTTGGGATCGAAGCCGATCATTGTGCCAAGGTCGACAGAGCCGCTGAGTGCGTCGGGCGGCGGCGTCTGGATCGGGTTGGCGCCGAAGAAATACTTCACGATTTCCTGCAACACGATCGCCAAACCAAAGGTGACAAGGATCTGGTCCGCGTGGGGGCGCTTGTAGAAATGCTTGATCAGCCCGCGCTCCATCACATAGCCGACGAACAGCATGATCGGGATCGCGAACAGGATGGCCAGCGGAACAGACCAGTCGATGATCGTCGCGCCGAACTCGGGACCAAACCAGGCCTCGACATAGGGTGTTTCGACCTTCAGCGGGTTGCCCAGAAAGTCGGTTTGGGTTTCGTCGATGGTCACGAAGCTCAGGTTCATGAGCTTTTGCAGGGTTACGGCACAGAACGCACCGATCATGAACAGAGCCCCGTGGGCAAAGTTCACAACGCCCAGCGTTCCGAAAATAAGGGTCAGTCCCAAGGCAATCAGTGCATAGGCCGAGCCTTTGTCCAGACCGTTCAGGATTTGCAGTAGGATGGCGTCCATTGGCCCACCTCAGGCTTGGTCAGTGTGGAGTGTGGAGCGACAGGATCAGCCCTGCCGCGAATGTCTGGCCGCCGATGGGGCGGCCAGACTCAGACACAGGGACTTACGCGCCCGGGTTGCATTCTCCCAGCGCGCCACCGGCGAACATCGGATGCTCCGGATCGTACTCGACCTGCGCACGCGGCGTGATCTCGACGATTTCCAGCGTGTCGTAGGCGTTGGTCGGGTTCTCGTTGCCGCGAACGACCAGCACGTCCTTGAAGCACTGATGGTCGGCGCCGCGATACCAGGTTGGACCGTTGCCCAGACCGTCGAACTCGAAGTCTTCCAGAGCTTCAACAACACCGCACGGATTGAAGGTACCCGCACGCTCGCAGGCATCTGCATAGAGCAGCACCTGCGCATAGCAGGTCTGTGCCGAGTTGGACGGCGGTTTGCCGTACTTTTCGCCAAAGGACTTCACGAAGGCCTTGGTGCCTTCATCCTGCAGCTGCCAGTTCCAGTTCATCGAACCCAGCACGCCTTTGATGTTCTCGCCCGCACCGGCGGCCATCAGCTCCGAATACAGCGGCACGACGATCTTGAAGTCCTTGCCGTTGGCCACCTTGTCCAGCAAGCCGAACTGGATCGCATTGGTGAGCGAGTTCACCATGTTGCCGCCGTAGTGGTTCAGGACCAGAACGTCTGCGCCCGAGTTCAGAACCGGCGTGATGTAGGACGAGAAGTCCGTTGACGCGAGTGGTGTCTTGACCGTGTTGACCGTTTCCCATCCCAAGGCTTCGGTCGATGCGACGATCGACTCTTCCTGGGTCCAGCCCCAGTTGTAGTCGGCCGTCAGGTGGTAGGCGCGGCGTTCCTTGCCCATTTCCGCTGCCAGCACGGGGGCAAGTGCTGCGCCCGACATGTATGCGTTGAAGAAATGGCGGAAACCGTTGGCTTTCTTGTCCTTGCCTGTCGTGTCGTTGGCGTGGGTCAGACCCGCCATGAAAATCACGCCTGCCTCTTGGCACAGACCCTGAACGGCAACGGCCACGCCCGAGGACGAACCACCGTTGATCATGATCGCGCCGTCTTTTTCGATCATCGACTTTGCCGATGCGCGTGCGGCGTCTGACTTGGTCTGCGTGTCGCCGGTGACGAACTCGACCTTCTTGCCCAGGATGCCGTTCCCTTTCAGCGCCTTGGACGTAAAGGTGTTCAGGCAGCCGCCATCACCCTCACCGTTCAGATGCTCGACCGCCAGCTGTTGCGCCAGCAGTTCGTCATTGCCTTCCTCGGCATAAGGCCCGGTTTGTGGGACATTGAAGCCCAAGGTGACGGATGACCCCGTCGGTTCGTTGGTAAAAGCAGCAGCCGACGAAGCCGTGAAGATCGTAGGCAGGGCCAGACCGGTACCTGCAACGGCACCAGACTTCAGCACGCCGCGGCGTGTGACAGATTTGTTGGTCATTAATTCCTCCCATTTCCCTTTCTTTCGCCGTCTGGCTCCTCTTCCAGCAGACGAAAGCGCACTTATGTGCATTTCAATAATGGAAAGCGGGTGGAAAATTTCACAATAAATAACTGGATTTGAAACAAAATTTTGTAAACTAATTTACGAAAAATTGGCGATCTTGAAAAGTTCTGGAAATTCCCTATTGCACTAACCAGGAACTTCAGATGTTTAGATGTGAAGTCCCGCGGAGACAGCCGTTAGATGCAGACTCTTATAAATTCAGTGCGCCATTACTGAGGGAGTATACCGAATGAACCGATGTCATCATGGCTGAATTCTGAGAGAGGTGCTGGCACACCCCCGCCGGATGATGACAAAAACTTAGGGTCAATCGAAGAAGATCGGTATCACACAGCCTTCAAATTCGAGGCGGACTATCTGGTTCGGATGCCGTTCAAATCGAAAGGAAAGCTAGGCACTACGAGTTCGGTGTTTGGGAAACAGCGCTTGATCAAGACCAAAGGCGTGAACTTTCGGAAGCTGACTTTCACGACACGGAGCGACCGGGTTTCAACTTCACCTCAGCCATCTGCGTGCAGGCCTGATTTTGAAAAAGTGGTGAGCCGTGCAGGAATCTACCTACCTTTGATTTTAAAGACTTTTTTTTGGCGAACCCGCCAGAATGGTTCGTTGATTCTAATACAGAATTCCCAGGACTGACGAACTTTTCGGCAACCGAAAGTGGCTCGATTTCGTTCACCCAAAGCGTAGTGTGGCCTGTTGTTCTGGGAACACTTGCATGCCCTGAATTGACCATTCTCACCCGGCTCTGGTCTTCGGCTTCCATTACGTGTTTGAGTGATGGACCGCGAACCAGATTCATCTTGCGGTTTGCCCCGAGGAGGTTCCTTCGATGGAAACGCAGGGAAGTTGAAAAAGTCGATTTACGGACACCCCTCTATAATAAGGAACGCGCGTTTCATTGTTCGTATCACCCATGTTTGGATACCCAACAATTAGGGAATGATCTACGAGGCTTTCGCCACACGGACTGTTCGCAGTCGACAGTGAAAAGGACATCCAATTTACCAACGAAAACTCAGGGTCACTTCATCTCGGCCGCCTATGTCGGATTTGTGAATGGGTATCCGCTAAACGCAATATTGACTGTAAATTGGTCAAAGCTCCTTGAGAATTCGGACAACGCATGGTCAAACATGCACCCTTATGAGCGAGCAAAGTCTCTGGTCGAAAGAATCAGAAAATTCTTGACCAGAGCAAAACGTAAATGCCCGGTTGCATACATTTGGGTTAGAGAAGCCACAACCGAGGCAGGCGAGCATTTTCACCTGGCTTTACATCTACCAACTGAACACCACAGAAACTTTATTTGCTTCCTCGGACGGTCGTTGGGAGAGCATGCCGCAAAGCACCGAAGGCCACTCAAAGAACGCTCGAAAGGCGAAATTGCATGTAGCACGGGCGGTGAATGGCACCTCGGGGTTGAAGTACCGGGCACTGCGGCAGAATTCAGCGGCTACTGGCTCGCTGCCTACCTTGCAAAAGCCGAACCTTCGCAGAGACGGTTTCGTGGGAAAGTTGTGGAAAACATTTATAAAATGGAACGCGGGAAGACTTTTGGAGGTCGTATCAAAGGAGACAAATATGATGCTCCACAAGGAGTTATTGAAGGCAATTCGTACCGAAAGGGTCGCTATTCGATCTCCAAAAGCCTAAGGCCTTGAAAGACCCACTAAATACCAAAAAGCAACCTCTACGAATATCAAAGGGAAAAATATGCACCCCGAAGTCCAAGAGACGATTCACGAAGCTGAAAACCAGATCCAAAAATTAGTTTCGCTAGTAGCAATGATGGTTAAGAGCGACGAGCCCAACGATTATGTGCCCAAGATTGCTGAAGCCTTGGAGAACTTGGATGCCAGCCTTCTTGCGTTACAGAGTTTGCTTGATGGACAGATGGCATCGCAGCTCTCACCATCTGATCGCAAGAAAATCCACGCTGCAATTCGAAAGCTGATCATCGCAATGGGGAAAATCACGCTGACTAGTATCGAAAAGCTATGCCGCCAGATCGAAGAAAACGCCCAACCAACAGCAGGTATGACCAGATGACTTGCTCAGCCGCCTTCGGGCGGCTGAATTGGACTTCTAAACGTCACTTTTACAAGGTCGACCTAAATTCCTAGTCATGGCCAACAAAGAATATAGTAATCCGCACATCAGATACACTGTCATGAGAAATGCCTTGGCTCAGCTCAAAGCAAGCAAACAAGCCGTACGCAAAATTAGGGCCGCGAACATCGAACTCGGAAATCACCCTTTGAGCCGAAACAAGGGCGAGCAGGTAGCCAGCGAGTATTTCAAGAAAAACAGCGATAGCTGGATCCGAGCTGTTGGCTGGCTCGTAGGGCAAAGCTATGCAACCAGCAGGTTCTTCTACCTCAAAGAGCTGCCAGCACAAATCGAAGCGGAGAAGGCCGCGGCCGTTGATGACGAGGGCGGCAATTGTATCAATGTTGATGAAATCATTCGTCGCGAGCTGGCTGAAGTCGAACCCAGCCTGTCCATTTAGGGCACCTACTAAGTGGCAGTGAGATATCCATTTTTGCTCGTTGTTGCACAACATAGGTGAGTAGAAAGACAACGCTTGCAGCGACTGTCGTATTGCTGCGTCGAAACCCGGCATTGGAACCTACCGCACCTGAGGTAGAAACTTTTTCAGTTCAAACATATCAACCAAGCAAGGTTCAACATCATCGCAAATGTGTTCATTTGCCCAGCTCTCGCACAGCCGCCGCATAGATTTCCAGCAAAGTTCATTTCTGTTTCCTGCCTCGAAGGGACCACTTCTCGCGGAGAAATTTGCATTTTCGTTGATCAATGCAACTTAAGAAGAAATGCCCAAAGCGGGGGATGGTAGCAAATTAGCAAGTGGGACGGGTTGACCCTTGCGGACCACCAGACACTTGTAAAGGAGAGGCTACGCCTCCCCCTTCACCCCCTCCCTAAGGGTCCAAAAAAGGAGACTTTTATGCACCCTGTGACCCCTACGGGACTGACCGGTCGACAGCCAGCACGACCGCATCACTTCAAAATGCGACTCACTCCAGAACAAGCCGCGAAACTAAAAAGCTGGGCGCACGAAAACGAGATTTCGCAGGCTGATTACGTTCGGTTTATGATCTATGGCCGTACAACCTACGCTCCACCAAATGCTAGTAAGTTGGAGGCTATTTGTCGCCAGCTTGCCGGGATCGGTGCGAACCTGAATCAGTGCCAGAAGACAATCAACGAAGCTCGCAGTTCTGGCACTCTAAATGCTGAGCAATTCGACGCCATGTACAATGCGATTGTCGAAGGTCGCCGCCTTTGGCTTGAGCCAATGGGCGAGCTGCGCGACGAATTGAAGAAAATCAGGCCGGTCGAGTGATTATCAAAAGCAAAGGCATAGCTTCGGGCGATGGCCCCCGCATCACGAGCTACGCTGTTGCACAGGCCGACAACGAGGGCGTTGACGTTCTTCAAAACGAGAACGAGCTGCTCCTAATCAGTGACGAATTTGCTAGTGCCAAAGGTCGAAAAAATGGGTTGCTTCACATCACGATTTCGCCCGATCAAGAGCTGACATCCTGCGAGTTGCACCAGGCTATCGAGGCGATCAACGCCGAGTTTCAGTTTAATCCAAATGACTCCCAAACGCTGGCCCGCCATCTGAGCCGACGAGCTGACGGCACCCTGCAAGATCATTACCACTTGATCCGACCAGCTCAAGACAGCGAAACAGGCCGCACGTACAAGCTGTTTCGCAGCAAAGCAAAAGACGAGGCCGTAAGCCGCCTGTGCGAACTGAAATTCGGACATCAGCTTATTAGTGGCGCGAACAACTCGTTCGCAGAAATGAGACTCAGAGAGCAAGGTCACGACCGGCTCGCTGACAGGCTGGCCGAGGCTTTCAGCGATCTGGAAACGCCCAGAGCGGCTTTTTCTTCGCACGATCACCAAGCTGCAAAACGACAGGGCTTCGATTTGCCGGGCTTGCGTCAGAGCTTGAAAGAGCTCGCGGACCTCAATCGTTCAGAACAGCCCCGCGCACTGGCTGAGCTGATTAACGGTATGGGACTAGAGCTGCAAGACGCTGTTGTGAAAGGTCGAGGTCGCAGCCGAATTAACATCGAACTAGCGAACGGCCTAAAGCCGCACAACGTAAACAGGACGTTGAAAATTAGGGCGGAAAACGTCGCATCATTCGTCAACAAAACCAAGGAGATTTTACATGACATCAGACTCGAAAAGACAGCCGAACCCAGATCAGACCTTGCGGGATTTACTGTCGCAGATCATCCAAGGTCAGTGCGAAATTCAAGCCAGCAATCGGGAAATGATCTTGCGCATGAATACACTTCTGAAGATTTTCCATTCTATTACAAAGAGTTAATCGCAGAAAGCCAGGAATTGGTAGCAGCCGCAGAAGACCTGAGCTTAGAAGCCACCAAGCTCACGAATAGCAACTCAGTTTCGCTAAACAGCACAGTTCTTGAGCCGAACCCTGACATCAATGACCCAAACTTGATGCGCAAGCTGGCCATGATCTTAAAACGACAGCTTGAGAATACGGCCGCCCTTGTCAGAAAGCTCCAAGGCGGTGGTAGGCCTGCCTCATTTGCGCCAAAGGTCTATTGAGTTTGTAAACCTAGACGCCTGGCTTATCTCAGATGTCCATTGTAGCGAAACAGCGATTGAGGATTATTGACTTCGATGGATCAAGGAAAGTTGAAAATCTAGGAGTTGGTGATGTAGCGAGCGTAGTCGCCCAATTCTGCCGCAAGTACATTGAAGTACTTCTCACGTGCAGTGACATACTGGTCAAAGTCCTGCCTGAACTCTCCATAGAACAACATCCACTCATCAGTCTCTGGAACTGGAGGGTTGCCTACATCGTAGTATTTTCGTAGCGCGGCAATGGCTTCAATGTAATCTGCGATTTCGCTTGATGTTTCAGGCAATGAGCGGCTAACCGCCTCCATCGAGCGTATATACGACTGGGCGGCGGTAGCGTATTCTCGCCCAGCCTCTGGCAGTGCCTGGCCAGCCAAAACTACATCAATTTTAGCAAGCTGACTCTCGAAGGCTTCTTGCGCAGCAACGACCGCAGTCCATTGATTACGAAGTTGCTGTTCGTGTGCTGAGCGGAACTCCCAAAAGCCTGTGAGAAGCTGAGTGAAGATGGTCAGGAATGCACCGATCAACATACCCAGAACCTGGAAGCGAACCAAACCCCACCCGACCTTGCGGCCAAGAGCAATCCAGTCCTCTCGAGAGTTCGGTAAGTTAATCACCTTCAACCTCAACTGTTACATTCGTTCGCGCGCCCGTGTTCTCGTGAGCCTCTCTCAAAAGGCTACAGGTGCGCTGGAATTCGTCTTCCGCTGTCGACAGCAACTTTAGCATACTCTCAGTTAGTCTGCCTACTTCTTGACTACACACGTCGTCTACAAGGGCCGAACGGCTGTTTTCGACCACTACTGATGTGTCCTGGGCAAACGCTGCGGCGTCAAATCCAACGGACACCATTACGGATAACACGACACCAATTACCAAAGGCACAACGGAGCGGTCGAAGACCGCTAAGAACCCCGGCGAGTTAATGTCGATCTTTACCTGAAGATCATCATGCTCGAGTTGTTCAAAGGCGGCCTGCACCAGGCTTAGTAGTTGTGCGTCCTCCCCATTGGTTTCAAGCCTGTCGACATTCTCAGCGACCATTGTGACTAAGGCATTCAACACATTTCCGTCAAATGAGGTAAAGTCGCGCTTAGTTGTCATAATTCGGGAAACGAACCGATCATCCAAAACGAAGTCGTCGTAACCCAGTTCAAAAATCCGCTGCTTAACAACGGGTGTCCGGATTTCGGCTAGACCGGTTGGAACCTTGGCTAGGTCTATTACTGATCTCGGCAGATCAGCCATTTTTACCATCTTGTGATAGCCAAATCGGCGCCCATCAAACTCAAAACCTTCGAAACGCCGAGTTCCGGGTATCTTTACAGTGTCATTTTCTAATGGCAGCAATTCGGCAATTATTGCATCGCCAAAGTAGGAAGGGTTGGGGATGACCAAAATATCCCCGCCTTTCAAATCGCCAAAGTACGAGCGAACAATACCATCAATTTGGGCATGCCCAGGCCGCTTGTTGGCCGCATGATAGTCGTTCACACTTTCAGATGGCCTTTCTCCCCGTGAATCTCGGGATCGCCGCAGCCAGCTACTAAACGCCCTTGCACGCTTAATTTTCGCTTCAACATTGGGGTCCCCATCAATGCCATTCCGCAAGTCGAGACCAAGCATCGGGAGGTCCGGCCCAATCGCATTGTAGTTTAGCACCTGTTGAAATAAGTGCCCCTGCTTACCTGCACGTGCAAGAAAAACGCGGGCGTCATTGGAAATAACCTTTGTGTTCAAATCTACTCTAAAGCGAGTCAAATGGGCTCTCCGATATTCAAACTTTTTGTTGCTGTTTAGCGTCTAAAATTTTGAAAAGCCATCACTATCACGCAACTAAGAGAGGATTTTAAGCTGCATCTTTCCCGCACCTTTGAGTATTCACAATTTTTGTATGCTGAGCGCTGCCCGGAGTTCATCCACAGACCACCAAGGGCGCGCTGCGTGGATCATACGGTGGCAGTTGGCACAAAGAAGCACCAGATCGGTCAATTTGGTCTTCTCGCCCGCCACGAGCTCCGACACAGGCTTTGTGTGGTGGCATTCAATGAACCCGTCACCCCTGTCGCCGTAAACCGCCCGGAAGTCAAACCTACAGGCCTCGCAACAGAGGTGTCCGTTCTTCTTAAGGTATGATGCCTTCTTACGTTTGACGATGGCAGAGTTGCGCTCCCGAACCCGATGCACCCGAGTCAGCAGTTGTCCTTCGCGCGCTTCAATCTGATCGTCGCTCGGCAAAATGGGCGTGTCGTCACTAGAAGCCGCTTGGCTCACAGAAAGGATTGTCGACACCACCTTTTTCAAGCCAGTAGGATTGCCCGCAAACTCCTTCCAAACAACTTCCTCCAGCTTGTTGCCTCGACTCAGTCCTTTCGTGTCATGGTTTGGGTCATGCGCTCGAAAATTCAACAGTTTCATCGAAACACCATTGGCGTTCCGTAGGGTATCAGCCCCAGATAAGCCAAGCGCTTTGGCGACTTGACTGATCTTAGCGGTCAAATCGAGAACGCCTTCCCCGGTTGGAGAAAAGTAGTCATCGGCGTTTTCGAGGTAGAAGTCGAGCGCAAGCAGCAACTCGTCGCGTGTCCAAGGGGGATTTCGTGTTTCGGCCATTCTGAGACACTAACAGCGTAACCCTTTGGCCTACCAGAGGCTTTTGTCCTCTCCCGGCCATCTGGTATCCTGGAGAAGCGCATTAAGGTTAGTATCTGGATGGCCGATCAACGCGAACGCCTCAGCTTCAGCGTTTGCAATTACCGCACCGGTTGGTGGGTCGGCGGTGTAGTTATCGGAAGCGATGCAACATGCCCAAATCATGGATGTTATGATTGATGTAGCTAAGTTAATGCTTCGTGAATTTCCGATTGAATATACTCCAAGTTGACGTTCAAAACACGTCAGAGGCTCCCAATACCAGCCGAGCATGCATCATCGCTGGCAAACA
Source organism: Ruegeria sp. D1(2025) (assembly GCF_056536425.1). Taxonomy (NCBI): domain Bacteria; kingdom Pseudomonadati; phylum Pseudomonadota; class Alphaproteobacteria; order Rhodobacterales; family Roseobacteraceae; genus Ruegeria; species Ruegeria sp. D1(2025). The sequence goes on from NZ_JBQFPO010000003.1 coordinate 311,840, forward strand.
AGCGTAAACGCCTGCTGTTCCAGGAAAGAGGTAAAACATTTTTGCAACTCGACGCAGCTGCGGTCCTACTTCTTTGCGCGGGAAGGTTTGCGTTTTGACTTTAGCGGTTCTTCCTCAGGGACAATTAAGTTTCCATCGTCGTCTATGTCGTCCAAATCAAAGACATTAATCTCATTTGCCCTAATCATTAATGCTTGCCATTTACGTTCTTGTACCTTTCCCGCCAGATAGGCACGCTTCACAACGTGATAAGGATTGTAGAACAACGCAAAAGACAATTCACCAACTGGGCCAACCTGCAATTCAATGAAGCCCAATTCCGCCAAACGATGCACCCGATCTTTCCAGGTCCTGAGCGCACGTTGACCATCAAAACCGGCGTAGAAAGCCATTTCTTCCGGCCGATTCAAAGTAAGAAACTGCTCCTCGCGCAGCCTTGACCACATTTCAAAGTAGGTTCGGCTGACAGGGTGCCCTTTACCTGACATGTCGTCCATGATGCTCATGAGCAACGGCATAAGCCTGGGAACTGCAACCCAGCCCTCATTGTCCATATTCCAAAGCATTGGTTCTTCTAGTTTCGGCCAGAGTTTTGCTCTGGCTTCTAGTTGCCGTTTTAAGATGCTTCGGTGCGCTCGCTTTACCACGTTCATTCTCCTGGTTAATAACGGGGGCGGTTTTGGAGACCGCCCCCTTCGCTAATGGCCTCACTAGTGACCTCGACTTGCACAAGCTTCCAAATGGTCAACTGGGATTGGACCCTCGGCTGCATTCGTGGCCTTCGCGATGAACCCACTATGGCTCAAGGGATCACAAAAGTCGAATGCCAAGTTGCGCCAAATTTCACCTGGGATAAACACGTAGATGGTCAATTTAAAAAATAAGTGAACACGTTGTCTGTCAGACTCAGATGTTGAGTTGGAATTTATTTGCCAAACAATCTTTTCTAACCTTATATATTTGTTGCAAGAAATTATGTCCCATGGGTGTCGAGGTGTCGGGTATTTGGTCTCGTGGTGTCGAGGTATCGGGTAAGGGGAGTTCGAGGGGGCATCCTGCAAATTCACTGTTTCTAAAAGAGGGAAATGGGCAGCCAGCTTCCGGGTGATTTCCGCAATTTGTCACGAAGTCATTGGGGTCATCCAAGATCCGAGAAACATGCGGTCCGTACCAGCGAACGAAGTGCCTTCTACGCTACTTCCTCTTTTGGGTAGGGTTAAACGCGAACGTCGCCAGCCCAAGCAACATTAGATTCGATTTTCGCATTTGGGTTCAATTTTAATCTGAGACCAACCTTTCGCGTTTATCTTAGAACCCAACCGCGAATGGAAAATATAACAAGATGGCAAAGCTAGGGTACAAACGAGTTTCGACAGATGAACAGAACACTGACAGGCAGGAGTTGCCGACAGATATCCACGCGGACGACATCTATGAAGAAAATTCTAGCGGTAAGTCCCGGAGTGGTCGACCAGAACTCGCCGCACTGCTGAAACGTACACGAACAGGGGATGAGGTTTTTGTGTGGTCAATCGACCGGTTGGCTAGATCGCTAAAAGACCTTACCGACATTGTAGACGAGATTTCAAACCGCGGGGCCTCTATTCACTTCATGAAAGAAGGCCTTACGTTTAGCACCGCAGAAGCTGACATAACTGGGCGACTAATGCTCCAAGTTCTTGGAGCCATAGCTGAATTTGAAAGAGCTCTCATCTTGCAACGGCAGCGCGAGGGCATTGAGAAAGCCAAGAAAGCGGGCCGCTACCGTGGCCGACCGCCAGCGGACAACCGGGCAGAGATTCAACATCTTTTGAATAGCGGTCTCAAACCCATTCAGGTCGCCAAGCTAGCGAAAATTCATCTCTCCACAGTGTATCGAATTAAGGCCCAGCTCAGCAATGAACCGACATGCTGAACGATTAAGCGGTGTTACCTTTTTCGGGCCGCTCTATCGACACTGACTTTTGCGATTTCGACATCTCTGTGATTACAGACGCTAGAAATTCCACGCCAGCAAACGTTAAACTCAGGTTCTTTTCGCGCGCATCGCTACCGGGCTTCTTTACTACCCAGCCCAAACCAGACCTACCCGAAGGTCCTTCGCCTAATATCTCACAGTGTCGCCTTGCGGTTCCGTGACCAATGCCCAGTGCATCTGCGACATCCCGTATTTTTGGCTGTTGATCTGCCTTGGTTGCAGCACGTCTAGCAACAAAGAGAAATGTTCTGAGAGTGCCCACTGTCAGATCGGGCCTCTCTCGCCGACATGCTGACAGAAATGTCTCCAACTCATCCCAAGTAAGACTGTCGTTGCTCAAAAAATCAGTCACATCCTTGGGAAGGTCTCCCAGAAACTCTGGAAAAAAGAAAAAAAACATAAATTCAGCACCTTGCCACAAAAACATCTTGATTATCGCGCATACGTTCTATAATAATGCCATTCCGAAGTCAACGAAGATTGGACCGAATGATGCAACATCTCACGCCACACCCAAAAATATGACGAAACCGGCGCCCGCCAGGGTGCGCAAGTTCGAATTATTTTTTGCTGAGGCAGGGGAAAGAGATGAAACGAGTCTCAACATTTAAACAAAGCGACATGACAAAGGTTCTCAAGTCATATCGCGATGCGGGCCTTCCTACGCCCATTATTGTTATCGAGCCAAACAAGCTCACAGTGACGCCATCGTGCGCTGAGCCCGAAGAGGAGGCCAACCCATGGGACTAAAAAAGAACCATAAGATGGCCTCAAAAGTCCAAAAAGAGTTTCCTGGTGCTAGCGCCTACAGGGACCGACATGGGGTTCGTCGCTGGCGATACCGGAAAGGCAGCTTTTCGACTGAGCTAGGCACGAAGTACGGAAGCCCGGAGTTTGTGAGGCGCTACGAGGAAGCGTTACTTGGCCTGAAATCTCCAGCCGGTGAAACGCGCAGAAAAGCACTTAAGGGTACGGTCGCAGGCCTAGTGGATTCATGGTACGAGAGCTTAGAATTTCTCAGTCTCGCAAAGAGCACGCAAAGAGTTTATCGAGGCGTGTTAGACCCTTTCCGGACTAAGCACGGCACCAAACCGGTCGCCAAAATGAGGCTTAGGCATGTAAACGCAATTTTGGCTGAGAAGGCTGAAACGCCGAGCGCAGCCAGCAACCTTCGAAAGCGCCTAGCTCAACTGTTTGATCACGCAGTTGCGATTGAATTGCGCGAAGACAATCCCGTTCGCGCGACTAAAGCAAAAAAAATTTCCACTCGCGGATTCCATACGTGGAGTGAGAGCGAGATTGCAAAATTCTTTGAGTGCCACGAACCTGGAACTCTTGCTCATACCACAGTGACCTTGATGTTGCACACTGGGGCCGCAAGAGTGGATGCAGTTCAGCTTGGCCCGTTCAACATCAAAGAAAGTAGGCTGACCTACTATCGGCAAAAGACAGCAGGCCAAGGTGGCGTTGAAGTGACCATGCCATTGCACCCTGACCTAGCAAAAGTGTTGAAAAAGTTGCCGAAGGACAGGCCTTTCTTAGCTACCCGAAAAGGTTCAGTTCGATCATCAGATTCCTTGGGCAACATGATGAGGCAGTGGTGCGACAAAGCCGGATTGCCCGAATGTACAGCACATGGCCTACGTAAAGCATGCGCACGGCGACTTGCTGAAGCTGGAGCTACCACCCACGAAATCATGTCTGTCACAGGACACAAAACTTTGTCCTTGGTTGAGCTGTACACAAAAGAAGCAGAGCGTAAAGCGATGGCCGATTCAGCTGTCAGCAAACTTGCTTCGAGCTCAAATGAAGAACAAAACATGGTGAACCTTGACGCTAGGTTCGCCAAACAACCTCACAACCCATTGAAGGGAAGGGAATAATTATGAAAAGTGGTGAGCCGTGCAGGATTCGAACCTGCGACCCACTGATTAAAAGTCAGTTGCTCTACCAACTGAGCTAACGGCCCACTCTTTTTTGGATCTCGTCGATCCGTGGCGCTCTTTAAGGCAAGTTCCCGGTTGGGTTCAAGACCTTTTTTGCACCTCGTTCCGCTTGAAAAATCAGTGTTTCAGGCGACCCGATAGGCGGCCTAATTAGGCAGGTGGCGCAGGGGGGTCAACCCCTTTTTTCACGAATCTTCCTGTCAGGCTGGATTCATGTCCTGCGCAGGGTTATATGCGCGCCATGCAGCTGAGACTCGATACCGGATTGCCCTTCATGAAGATGCACGGGCTGGGAAATGACTTCGTCATTCTCGACGCACGTGCGGCGTCGGTGGAGATGACGCCCGCCCTGGCGCGGGGAATCGGGCATCGTCAGATGGGTGTGGGTTTCGACCAGCTTGCCGTCATTCAGCAAGGCGAAGAAGACGCGCATCTGGTGTTTTACAATGCAGATGGGTCGACGTCTGCGGCTTGCGGGAATGCCACCCGCTGCATTGCCCGGTTTCTGATGGAGGAGACCGGAAAATCCAACCTGACCCTGACAACCGAACGCGGTACGCTTGTTGCGCGAGATGTGGGCGGCGGGCTGACTGCAGTGAACATGGGGCCTCCGCAATTGGACTGGCATGAGATTCCGCTCGCAGAAGAGGTCGATACGCTGGAACTGCCGATCGAGGGCAGCCCGAGCGCCACCGGTATGGGCAACCCGCATTGCACCTTCTTTGTCGAGGACGCCGAGGCGGTTCCCCTGACGGAGTTCGGCGCGCGATACGAGCATCACCCCCTTTACCCCGAACGCACCAATGTACAGGTGGTGCAGGTCATCGGACCGGATCACCTGCGTATGCGCGTGTGGGAGCGTGGCGTGGGTATCACTTTGGCTTCGGGCTCTTCTTCTTGCGCGACGGCCGTTTCAGCCGCGCGCCGGGGCCTTACGGGGCGCAAGGTTCAGATCGAACTGGACGGCGGAACAATCTGGATCGACTGGCGCGAGGATGGCGTCTGGATGACCGGGCCGACCTGCCACGTCTTCTCGGGTACGTTGACGCCTGAATTCCTGAGGGCGCTGGGATGAAACCGCCCAAATTCACCACGCTGGGCTGCCGCCTGAACGCCTATGAAACCGAGGCGATGAAAGAACTGTCGCGGGAGGCGGGACTGACAGATGCTGTTGTCGTGAACACATGTGCTGTCACGGCCGAGGCGGTGCGCAAGGCCCGGCAGGAAATCCGCAAGCTTCGGCGGGAAAACCCCAATGCGCGTCTGATTGTCACCGGTTGTGCGGCCCAGACCGAGCCCGAGACATTTGCCAGTATGGACGAGGTCGACGCGGTGATCGGGAATACCGAAAAAATGCAGCCCGCGACATGGAAAAGCATGGCTGCCGACTTCATCGGCGAGACCGAATCCGTGCAGGTCGACGACATCATGTCCGTGACCGAAACCGCGGGGCACCTGATCGACGGGTTCGGCACGCGCTCGCGCGCATATGTGCAGGTCCAGAATGGCTGTGACCATCGGTGCACCTTCTGCATCATCCCTTATGGCCGTGGCAATTCGCGTAGCGTGCCAGCCGGCGTTGTAGTCGATCAGATCAAGCGGCTGGTGGAGCGGGGGTATAACGAAGTTGTCTTGACGGGTGTTGACCTGACCTCGTGGGGGGCAGACCTGCCGGCGCAGCCCAAGCTGGGCGATCTGGTGATGCGCATCCTGAAGCTGGTACCGGACCTGCCGCGCCTGCGGATCAGTTCGATTGATTCCATCGAGGTGGATGAAAACCTGATGCAAGCGATCGCGACCGAGCCACGCCTGATGCCACATCTGCACCTGTCGTTGCAGCATGGCGACGATCTGATTCTCAAACGCATGAAACGCCGCCACCTGCGCGATGATGCAATTCGCTTCACGGAAGAGGCCCGCAAACTGCGCCCCGATATGACTTTTGGCGCCGATATAATCGCGGGTTTCCCAACCGAATCCGAAGCGCATTTCGAGAACTCGCTGAAGCTGGTCAAAGATTGCGACCTGACCTGGCTGCACGTCTTCCCGTATTCCAAACGCGATGGCACGCCGGCGGCCCATATACCGCAGCAGATCAACGGCAATGTCATCAAAGACCGCGCCGCCCGTTTACGCGCGGCAGGAGCGGTTCAGGTCTCCAAACACCTGACCGCCCAGATCGGCAGAACCCATCACATCCTGATGGAGAACCCGAACATGGGCCGGACCGAGCAGTTCACCGAAGTGACGTTTTCCACACCGCAAACCGAAGGCAAGATCGTGACCGCCACCATTAGGGGCAACACGGACACTCAACTGACAGCCTGATCCGCTTTTCATCTGGCCAGAAATATCCCGGGGTTGAATTGGCCGCAGGCCAAGAAGGGGCTGGCCCCTTCCCTCCGATCACAACAAAAAACCCCCGCTGCCAATGGCGCGGGGGTTTCTTCGTTCTTTGCGGGTCAGTGCTTAGTGCAGCTTCTTGCCTTTGTGGGGTGCCCAAAGGCGCTTGTTGACCAGATACAGCAGAACCGACAGCACCGACAGGAACAGAACGCCAACGAAACCGGCATTCTTGCGATCCATCATCTTCGGTTCGGCGGTCCACATCAGGAAGGCGGCGATGTCCTCGGACATGGCTTCGACGGTGGCAGGGTGGCCATCGGCGAATTCCACCTGATCTTCGGCCAGCGGCGGTGCCATCGAAATCCAGCCACCCGGGAAGGCGGTGTTTTCGTACAGAACCGCACCTGCCTCTTCCTTTTCCTTACCGGTATAGCCATCCAGCAGCGAGGCGATGTATTCCGCACCACCCATGCCTTTGAACAGCTGGTTGATGCCCAACCCGTAAGGGCCGTGGAAGCCGGCACGGGCCTTGGCCATCAGGCTCAGGTCCGGTGCGCCAACGCCGTCATTGGCCGGGAAGTGGTCAGTCGGGATTGCCGGACGGAAATCGTCAAGCTCGGGATCGAACACTTCAAAGTTGCCAGCCGCATAGGCGATGACTTCTTCTTCCGAATATCCCAGCGCCTCAAGGTCGCGCAGGGGTACGTATCTCAGGCCGTGGCAGGCCGCACAGACTTCAGTGTAGACCTGAAGACCACGCTGCAGCTGGTTTTGATCCCAGGTGCCAAAGGGGCCTTCGAACGAGAAGTCGAAGTCTTCGATGTGCTGCTCGCCGCCGCCTGCCGCGAAGGACGCAGCAGGGGTAAGGGCGATGGCAAACGCGGCACCGATTGCAAGTTTCTTGAACATGTTTCCGGTCCCTCTTCTTACTCGGCCGGCGTGGCGTCGGCGTCAGCCTTGCCATAATGCGCGTTGAAGTCTTCTTCGATGGTTTCCGGCTGCGCTTCGGGTTTTTCGATAACACCCAGGATCGGCAGGATCACGAAGAAATAGGCGAACCAGTAGGCGGACGCGATCAGCGAGAAGGTTGCGTAAGGCTCTTCCGCGGGCATCGCACCCAGCCACATCAGGGCGAAGAAGTCGATGATCAGCAGGTAGAACCACCATTTGAACATCGGGCGGTACTTGCCCGAACGCACGGTCGACGTGTCCAGCCAGGGTGCCAGAGCCATTGCCAGGATCGCACCGAACATCGCAATCACACCAAAGAACTTGGCGTCGACGATACCGCCTGTGATGAAGCTGGCGAACTGAACAACCCAGACCTCACCAGTGAACGCACGCAGGATCGCGTAGAACGGCAGGAAGTACCATTCGGGAACGATGTGCGCAGGCGTAACCAACGGGTTGGCTTCGATGTAGTTGTCCGGGTGGCCCAGGTAGTTCGGCATGAAACCGACAATCGCCCAGAAGATTACCAGGATCACGGCCAGCGCAAACAGGTCCTTGATCACGAAGTAGGGCCAGAACGGCAGCGTGTCTTTCTCTGCCTCGGCCTTCGAGCCACGACGCACCTCAACACCCGTGGGGTTGTTGTTTCCGGTGGTGTGGAAGGCCCAGATGTGAACGATGACCAGCGCCGCGATGATGAATGGCAGCAGGTAGTGCAGCGAGAAGAAGCGGTTCAGCGTGGCGTTGTCCACGGCGGGTCCGCCCAGCAGCCAGGTCTGGATCGCATCGCCAATGAACGGGATCGCGCCAAACAGGCCGGTGATCACGGTCGCACCCCAGAAGGACATCTGACCCCAGGGCAGAACGTAACCCATGAAGGCAGTGCCCATCATCATCAGGTAGATCAGCATACCGATGATCCACGTGATCTCACGCGGGGCTTTGTACGAGCCATAGAACAGGCCGCGGAACATGTGAATGTAGACCGCAACAAAGAACAGCGACGCGCCGTTCATGTGCAGATAGCGGATAAAGTAGCCGCCATTCACGTTGCGCATGATGTGTTCGACGCTGGCAAAGGCCAGATCGACATGCGGAGTATAGTGCATCACCAGGATGATGCCGGTGACGATTTGCAGCGCCAGGCAGAACGCCAGAACGATGCCCCAGATCCACCACCAGTTCAGGTTCTTGGGGGTCGGGATCATGAGGGTGTCATACAGCAGGCCGACGATGGGCAGGCGGCTGTTCAGCCACTTTTCGCCGTTTGTCTTCGGCTCATAGTGATCGTGGGGAATTCCGGACATCTGGGTCTCCCTTAGCCGAGTCTGATGGTGGAGTTATCCGTCCACTCCGCAGGCGGAACGGGCAGGTTTTCAGGCGCGGGGCCTTTGCGGATACGACCGGCAAGGTCATAGTGCGAACCGTGGCAGGGGCAGAACCAGCCGCCAAAATCGCCGGCATCACCCAAAGGTACGCAACCCAGATGGGTGCAGACGCCCATCTGAACGATCCATGCGCCCGGTGCTTCGCCTTCGGGCGAAGGCATGACGCGGTTGGCGTCGGTTGCCGGCGCATCAGCGTTCAGGTTGAAGTTGCGGGCCAGCGGATCCGGCAGAGCGTCAACGCCTTCGGCGTCCTGCTCCTGCGCTTCCTGGATCTCGGCACCGGTGCGGTGACGGATGAACACGGGCTTGCCCAGCCACTTGACTGTCAGCTGCGTACCCGGCTCAACCCCGCTGACATCCACGCGGATCGAGGACAGCGCCTGAACGTCTGCCGATGGGTTCATTTGGTTGACCAGGGGCCAGACGGCCGCCCCCGTTGCAACGACACCTGCGCCGCCAGCGACGTAGTAGAGGAAATCTCTGCGGGTGCCTTCGTGGTCTTCTGCGTGGGACACGAGGTTTTCTCCGATTCCGACGCCCGGGTGGACCGGGCAAACATGCATCAGCACCGCATCAAATACGGCGTCTCATCGCGGCTATCTATCCGGGAGAAAACGGTTCGTCCAGCGGTCATAGGCGCGCACTACGCCGCATCTGGGCATTCATGTCACAACGAAGGGGCATTTTTTCAAGATACCAGTGGGGTTAAGCAGGGAAATTTGCCGATCACCGCAGATCGGGCGCAACGTGATTCGGGGTCACATATCGAAACGGGGAACCTGTCCTGATGCTGACACTGGACGTGCCACAAGGTCCCCGGTCTGCATACTCCTGACCAGATTTCGCCGCACAAATTTCCACTTTATGGGCCTCCACCGTCACGTATTTTTTGAGTCGAAAATAGATATTTTTCAACGGCATAGATGTGAATGTTTTCGGTTGCACTTTTAACGGGAATCCCGGAAGGGCGGGGGAAACCTCACCCGCAACAGGACGTTCTCTATGTCAAAGCTCTTTGCAACCGTCGTGACCCTGGCGCTGGCCGCTGCATCTCAGGCCACTGCCGCCGGCGATCCGGAAAAAGGCGAAAAACTCTACAACCGCTGTTCTTCTTGCCACGCAATCATCAAAGATGGCGAGGTTTTGGTCAAAGGCGGCATAACCGGTCCGAATCTCTTTGGTGTCGTAGGTCGCGTTGCCGGAGCCGAAAATGATTATCGCTATGGCAGCGAGCGTCTGCCAATTGGCATGTTTACCGACGACATGATACGGGCGGGCGAGGAAGGGCTGGTTTGGACCGAAGAGAACATTTCTGCCTACTCCCAAGATCCGATTGGCTTTATCAGGGAGTATCTTAATGACGAAACCGCGCGTCCGAACATGAGCGTCAGGCTGAAAAAGGGCGCCGACGATATCGCGGCCTATCTGGCGACCTTCAGCGAATGACCGATCCGGCTGGTCATGTTCCCCGCATCAATGTGGCCAGCAATCCGGTCTCGCTGCCATAACCATCCGCTTCAACGTAATCGGCCGCAGAATGCCGCATCTTGTCGGTTTTGTTCTGATTCAGCTTCCAGGTTCCCTGAATGTCGTCCACCTGCATTCTGCACGGGACAATCATCCGCATCATGCGCTCCAACGCGCCCGAACTCATCTTTCCGGCGGTCCATCGCGGCTTGGGCCGCAGGCGCTCTTCGTAGAAAGCGGATTGGCGATCCAGCAAATCCCGCAATTCAGAATGTGGCAGTACCCTGATCCGGCCTGTCAGGTGCACGGCGACATAGTTCCATGTCGGCACCTGGTCCTCGGCCCCGTACCAATCGGGTGAGATGTACCCGTCCGGCCCGGACACGGCGATCCGGGCAACACGCGGCTGTTTCAGTGCGTGCACAATCGGGTTCGATCGCACCAGATGCAGGTCGGCAACGGCCCCATCTTCGCCGATTAAGAAAGGCACATGGCTGAGCAACGGCGCCTGATCTGTAGAAAGGGCCAGAACCCCGAACGCCCGTTCTCGGGCAAAGGCGATATGGCGCGCAGTGTCTTCAGCGCGGAAGGCAGGGTTCGGGTGCATGTCTATCCTCCTGCGAAATCTCTTGCAGAACCGCCCGCACCTTGGCAAGGTCCGCGCGTTCTCAGGGCGGGGCGGAATTCCCCACCGGCGGTATGCGGGTCACGACCCGCAAGCCCGCGAGCGGCCCCGGCGACCGGGGTGTCAGCAGATCTGGTGAGAGGCCAGAGCCGACGGTTACAGTCCGGATGAAAGAGAACGTGCTGGCGCGCCGCCAAACGGCGCGGCGGCTCGTGATCGCCTTGGGTGACGTGTCATGCCGGGCTGGCAGCGAAAAGTGGGAACCGGTTCTCGTGACAGCCAGTTGGCAACCAAACCGAAAGGAGATCTTGATGACACACACCCGCTATGCATTCGTCAAAGCCAACTGGCATTCGGACATCGTTGACCGGGCGCTCGACGGGTTTCTGGAACTGATCCCTGCCGATCAGGTCGATGTTTTCGACGTGCCGGGCGCGTTCGAGATGCCTCTGCTGGCCCGCGATCTGGCCCAAACCGGGCGCTACGCCGCTGTTGCCTGCGCCGCCTTTGTCGTGGATGGTGGCATCTACCGGCATGATTTCGTGGCACAGGCCGTGGTCGACGGGCTGATGCGCGCCGGAATGGACACGGGCGTTCCGGTCCTGTCGGTCTCGCTCACGCCGCACCAGTATCAGGAAACCGACCACCACAACGCCATCTATCGTGCGCATTTCGTTCAAAAAGGGCGCGAAGCCGCACAGGCCGCTCTCAAGATCACCGAATCCCGTGCAGAGATTGCGCAAGTCGCCTGAACTTCATCTTTTCAAAAATACTCAAAACGCGCTGCCCATCGGGCAGCGCCACCCGGGGCCAATCAGCAAATCCGCTTGAGGCCGGGCCCCGCGACCGCTAATCACATCGCGCAAAGGAGCACGCCTCATGTCGATGAACAGCTTTGGCCATCTTTTCCGCGTCACCACCTGGGGTGAAAGCCACGGACCCGCCTTGGGTGCGACCGTCGATGGCTGCCCGCCGGGCGTCGCGATTGACGAGGCGATGATCCAGCACTGGCTGGACAAGCGCAAACCGGGGCAGAACAAGTTCACCACTCAGCGGCGTGAACCGGATCAGGTGAAAATCCTCTCGGGTGTGTTCGAAGGCCAGACCACCGGGACCCCCGTGCAGCTGATGATCGAAAACACCGATCAGCGCTCGAAAGATTACGGCGATATCATGGACAAGTTCCGCCCGGGCCACGCCGATATCACCTACTGGCAGAAGTATGGCATCCGCGATTATCGCGGTGGCGGGCGCAGTTCGGCGCGCGAAACGGCCTCTCGTGTTGCGGCCGGAGGTCTGGCGCGTGAGGCGATCAAACAGATTGCCCCCAATGTTCAGATCACCGGTTACATGACGCAGATCGGACAGCATAAGATCGACCGCGACAATTTCGACTGGTCCCAGATCGAACAGAATCCGTTCTGGACCCCGGATGCGCATGCGGCCGAGGGTTGGGCGGCTTTTCTGGACGATCTGCGCAAATCCGGAAACTCGGTTGGTGCCGTGGTAGAAGTGGTGGCGCGCGGCGTTCCTGCCGGTCTTGGTGCGCCGGTTTACGCCAAGTTAGACACTGATCTGGCCGCCGCGATGATGTCGATCAATGCGGTCAAGGGCGTCGAGATCGGCGAGGGTATGGCCGCGGCGGAACTGACCGGAGAGGCCAATGCCGATGAGATCTTCATGGGCCAGAACGGCCCGCAATACAGTTCGAACCACGCGGGCGGTATTCTCGGCGGTATCTCGACCGGACAGGACATTGTGGTCCGTTTCGCGGTCAAGCCGACCTCGTCCATCCTGACCACTCGCAAAACGATCACCAAATCCGGGGAAGAGACCGAAATCATCACCAAAGGCCGCCATGACCCCTGCGTCGGCATTCGCGCTGTCCCGGTAGGCGAGGCGATGATGGCTTGCGTGATCCTAGACCACCTGCTGCTGCACCGCGGCCAGATCGGAGAGAACCGTGGACGGATCGGCTGATCTGCGGACACGCCTGCGCGGCATCGTTGCGCAGCGGATGGAGACCGACCCTGCCCATGATCTGGCCCACCTAGACCGGGTCTGGGTGAATGCGCAGGCCATCGCGGATCGCGAAACGGATATGGCCGTGCTTCTGGCCGCAAGCTATCTGCATGATCTGGTGAACCTGCCAAAAGATGACCCTTGCCGGCATCTGGCCTCGCGCCGGTCCGCGACGGAATCAGAGACTGTTCTGAGGGAATTGGGCTATCGCCCGGATCAGATCCGCGCCATTCAGCACGCAATTGAATCCCACAGCTTTTCGGCCAACATCACGCCTGAAACGGATGAGGCCCGTATTCTGCGGGATGCCGACCGGCTGGATGCGTTGGGCGCGATCGGCGTAGCCCGCAACTTTTCCGTTTCGGGCGCGTTGGGGCGGTCGCTTTATGACCCGGCCGACCCGTTTGCAGAACACCGGCCTCTGGATGACCTGCACTTCTCGGTCGACCATTGGAAAGTCAAGCTTCTCAGCCTGCCGAATGACATGCTGACCGAGACCGGAAAACAGATCGCGCAGCAGCGGATCGGCCGGATGATCCGTTTTCTTGAAGAATTCGCAGAAGAGATCGGCAGCACCTTGCCGCCAAGCTGGACAGACCGCTGATTCCAGCCGTTGATCTTTGCGCCGCAAAGGCGCAGGGTCGCGCCGATGGCAAAACCCTTAACATCGCATCGACCCGTACTGGCCGTGGCGCTGAAACTCAGCGCCCTTTTTCTGTTTACCTCGATGTCGGCGCTGGTCAAGGCATTGTCCGAAGATTTTCCTCCGGGTGAGCTGGTTTTTTTTCGGTCGCTCTTTGCCATTCCGGTCATCATCATCTGGCTGGTATCGCGTGGGGAACTGGCGCAGGGCTTCGTGGTCAAAAAGCCGATGGGTCATTTCTGGCGCGGTGTTCTGGGCACGACCGCAATGGGTTTGACTTTCACCGGGCTCAGCCTGCTGCCGCTGCCCGAAGTGACTGCCATTGGCTACGCGACCCCGATCTTCACCCTCGTTCTCGCAGCGGTCATGTTGGGCGAACGTATCCGTTTGATCCGTATTGGTGCCGTCGTTCTGGGCCTTTTGGGTGTTCTGATCATGCTGTGGCCGCGGCTTGGCAGCACCGACCTGGAACTGGCAGCCACAATTGGTGCGCTTTGCGTGCTGGGCGCGACAATCGCGCGGGCCTTTGTGCAGATTCATATTCGGCAATTGGTTCAGGTCGACCATCCGGCTGCGATCGTTTTCTACTTTTCGGTTACGGCGACCGCCCTGTCCGGGCTGACGGTATTCTGGGGCTGGGCCGTGCCGACATGGGAGCAGCTGGCGATACTGATTGCGATGGGACTGACCGGGGGGGTCGCGCAAATCCTTGTGACGTCCTCGTACCGGTTTGGCCAGGCCTCGATGCTGGCCCCATATGACTACACGACCATGCTGTTTGCTATCGGCATCGGCTATTTCTGGTTCGATGAGCTGCCCACGCTGGCCATTCTGCTTGGGGCAGTTCTGGTCATCGCCGGCAATGCGGTGGTGATCTGGCGCGAGCATCAGTTGGGGCTGGAGCGCGGCAAGGCCAGATCTGTCACGGACCCCAAAGCGTGACTTTACCTTTCGCCATCTTTCCCTAGTTTGGGCGCGACAAACAACGAGGTTTCCCGATGAGTGACGCACAGGATCACAAGGAAAAGATGCAAAAGGTGCAGGCTGAGCACCGTAAGAAGGTTTCCGAGGCGGTCGATCCCGAACGCGGCCTGGTTCTGATCAACACAGGCAAGGGCAAAGGCAAATCCTCGGCCGCATTCGGTGTCGTGATCAGGGCGCTGGGCTGGGGTCAGCAGGTTGCCGTCGTACAGTTCATCAAGGGCAAATGGAAAACCGGTGAACGGCGCTTTTTCGAAGAGCGCGATCTGGTGACGTGGCACACCATGGGCGAAGGTTTTACATGGGATACACAGGATAAGGAACGCGATATCGCCGCCGCAAACGCCGCTTTCGACAAAGCGTGCAAGCTGATGAGCAGCGGAGATTATGATCTGGTCGTGCTGGACGAGATCAACATCGCATTGCGCTACGAGTACCTTTCGGTCGAACAGGTGATCGACGGGCTGAAGAACCGGTCAGAGCGTACCAGCGTCTTTCTGACAGGTCGCGACGCGCCTCAAGCGCTGCGGGACTATGCCGATCTGGTCACCGAAATGAACGTGGAAAAACACCCGTTTCAGGCCGGTATCAAAGCCCAGCGCGGCGTCGATTTCTGATATCGGGTCGGTTTGGTCAATCACTCGCCGGGCCGCTTCGCGCGGCTCGGGCTTCAAACACACGGCGCACTGACTCGCGTAGACGGGCTGACTCTTCTTCGGAAACTCGGGTGTCTGTATCTTTACTGATTGGCCCGTTCTGATCGAGATAGGCGGCATAATCTTCATTGCAGCCACACCCGCAGGAGGTCGCGGCCTCGTGTTTGGACATGAGTTCATCAAACGGGCGACACATCCCAAACCTCTCATAGTCGTTTTCGGGGCGGTGGCGTGCCGTCACCTTGTGCTGCGCTAAGCTCGCAGACCGCCCCGAAACCTGATGCCGAAACAGATGCATCCGGCGCTTCTTAATAATCTGACTGTTTTAGTCGGAATACTCAAGTCTGAATTTGCGCTCAGGCGGTGACGCCTTGTTCGGGTGCGCTGAGTGAAATGACAACAACCACGGCCGCACCGTTCAGCCAGTAAAAGACCGCGTCCAGCCCGGTGAAACCAAAAAGGCTGGGTGCCAGCAGAAAGGTGGTCCCGACAATCAGGTCCACCGTGAGATGGAGCTTGTAGGGCAGGACCCGCCAGATCCCAAGGTGATGATCGGTCAGAACGGTCAGAACAAATGCGGCGACGCCCGTTGTGACGGACAGCCACAAGGCGATCGGGTTTGATTGACCCAATCCCAGAACAAAAGGCAGGATCATGAGGGCCAGGGCGACCGGGTAATCAAGATAGGCGTGCACGGTGCGCGTTACGAAACGAAGAGACATGATGTTTCCTTTCCTTGCTTGGAGTAGCCCCAAGATAAGGGTGCAAGTCAGGACGTATTAGCTCTTGGCGTTCGCAGTTCTTTGCAGATCGTTCAGCAGATCGAGGTATTAGTTCATCGCCCGATAGGCCGCGGGAGACAGGCCGATCTGTTTTTTGAAAACGCGGGAAAACGCAGCCTCGGAGGCGTAACCCACTTCGGCGGCGGCATCAGCGACGTTCCATCGGCTTTCGGTCAGGCCATGGCAGGCAATCTGCATGCGCCAGTTGGTCAGATATTGCATGGGTGTCGTTCCCATCTTCTCGGCAAACAACTGTGCGAATGCCGTGCGCGACATTCCTGCCTCGCGGGCCAGTGTCTCCACGCTCCACTCCTGTGCGGGGGCGTGGTGAAACGCGGTAAGCGCGCGCGAAACCCGCTGGTCGGCAAATCCCGCCAGAGCGGCGTTACTGGGGCTTTGGTGTTCCAGATAGGCACGGATTGCCTGTGCAAACAGGACCTCGGACAGTTTCAGCGCGATCAGGTCGCCCCCGATCCGGGCCCCGCTCACTTCTGACCCGATCATGCGCAGGGTAGCCTCGATCCAGGCGCCCGCCTCTTCGCCGTAATTTTCGATCAGAATGTAGGGCGGCAGCCGATCAATTAGCATATGTCCTGTTCCGCGTCGCCCCGGTGGCCCGGTGAAAGAGAAATGCCCGCAGATCAGCTGCGTGTCGCGATCCTTGTCCTCGCCCCCATAGACCAGAACACCGTCACCCTGATAGCCGGACTGCTGCAGCACCTGCTCCAGTGGCAGCGCATGGAATGGTCTGACCTCGTTGCACAACAACGCATGGGCCGCACCATGCGGAACTAGGATCAGATCCCCTTGTTTGAGACGCAATGTGTCTCCGGTTGAAGACACATGAACCTTCAATTCCCCGCGTTGCACGAAATGGAAACGGGCCACGTTTTCAAAGGCCGGAACCTGAATGCCAAAGGGGGGCGTAAAGGATGTCCGGAAATAGAACGTCCCGCGCAGGGACAGGCGCGTGAGGATATCGCTGAGCAGGTCCAACATGACAGCACTGTACACGTCCTTGCGCAATCGTCCATCCGGCTGAACGTTCAGCAAGGAAATCCGGACAACCTGCAAAGAAAAACCCCCGCCAAAAGCGAGGGTTTCAATGGTTCTCGGGCTCGGGATTAGGCGCGGACGAGGGCTTCGTAGTCTGCCGCGATTTCACGGGTAAGATCGCCAACTTCGAACGTATAGTCGCCGATCTGCCCAACCGGGGTGACCTCAGCAGCGGTGCCGGTCAGCCAGCATTGCTCGAAATCGGCCATCTCTTCCGGTTTGATCCGCCGCTCATGCACGGTGATGCCTTTGTCCTTCAGCATCTGAATGACCGTTTGGCGGGTGATGCCGTTCAGGAAGCAGTCGGCCAACGGAGTGTGGACCTCGCCATCCTTGACGAAGAACACGTTGGCGCCGGTTGCCTCGGCCACAAACCCGCGCCAATCCATGAACAGGGCGTCCGAGCAGCCTTTGGCTTCGGCTTTGTGTTTCGAGATCGTGCAGATCATGTAGAGGCCCGCTGCCTTGGCGTGAACCGGAATGGTTTCCGGGCTGGGCCGCTTCCATTCGGCGATGTCCAGCTTGGCGCCCTGCATCTTGGCGTCACCATAATATGCGCCCCAGGGCCAGACCGCGACAGCCATCCGCACCGGGTTTCTGGCCGAAGCCACACCCATATCGTCACCCGAACCGCGCCAGACCAGTGCGCGTACATAGGCATCCTGAAGACCGCTGGCTTTCAGCGCCTCTTCCTTGGCGGCTTCGATCTGATCAACGTCATAAGGCATGGGCATGTCCAGCGCCTCGGCCGAGGCGATCAGACGCTCGGAATGCTCGCGACTTTTGAAAATTTTGCCGTTATACGCCCGTTCGCCTTCGAATACGGACGAGGCATAATGCATCGCGTGGGTCAGAATATGCACATTGGCCTCGCGCCAGGGTACAAGTTTGCCATCCAACCAGATGACACCGTCACGATCGTCATATCCCGCCATGCGAACCTCCTGAGCCGGTAATTGTTTCCGATTGTTGCGCAAGTTTTGCCTGAAATGGACATGAAATTGCGCAAAAACTGGGAATCGATTCCTGTGTGCACTTGGAATGTCAATATCACTGACATAAAGTCAACCCGAGTAACGAATGAGGCGCAATATGTCCGACACCCGCCCGGCTCAGGTCTTTGGTGGAGAAAGCCTGCTGTTTCTGACTGACGAGCAGTTGCGGCAGGGGATCGAGGCGATGTTCTTTGCGTATCGCGGCTTTACCGCCGATCCGGATCGCATTCTGGCGCAGATGGCCTATGGCCGTGCGCATCACAGGGCCATCCATTTCATCAACCGCGCGCCGGGGACAACGGTCAATAATCTGCTGGCCATTCTGGGGGTGACAAAACAGTCTCTGAACAGGGTCTTACGCACTTTGATCGAAGACGGCTTGGTGGAAAGCCGGGTCGGAACAGTGGACAAACGGGAACGACACCTATTTCTGACAGAGAATGGCAGGGCACTGGAGGCGACGCTGTCCGAGGCGCAGCGCGTTCGGATGCGCGCGGCTTACAAGGAAGCCGGACCCGAGGCGGTCTCGGGTTTTCGCAAAGTGCTTGAAGCGATGATGGATGCTGATATGCGTCATGCATATACGAAATTGCGGGATACGACTTCATGAGCGAAATGGACGCCCATCTGCTGATCGTCGATGATGACGAGCGCATTCGTGATCTCCTCAAGAAATTCCTGATGCGTAACGGATTTCTGGTCACAGCGGCCCGGGATGCGGCGCACGCCCGGCGGGTGCTGTCCGGACTGGACTTTGACCTGATCGTGCTGGATGTGATGATGCCCGGCGAGGACGGCGTCAGCCTGACGCGGTCTCTGCGCGAAACTCATGCGACACCGATCCTGCTGTTGACGGCAAAGGGTGAGACCGAGCACCGGATTTCCGGGCTGGAAGCGGGCGCGGACGACTACCTGTCCAAACCCTTTGAGCCCAAGGAACTGCTGCTGCGGATCAATGCGATCCTGAGGCGGATGCCAGACACGCCTGCACAGGACAGCGCAACCAAGATTTTGCATCTTGGACCCATTCGGTACGATATCGAGCGCGGAGAGATGTGGCAGGGCGAGAACCCGGTACGCTTGACGGCGACGGAAAGCCAGTTGATGAAGATTTTTTCGGCCCAGCCGGGTGAACCGATCAGCCGCGCCAAACTTGTCGAGGATTTGGGCCGGGACAAAGGCCAGGCACAGGAGCGGGCGGTGGATGTGCAGATCACCCGCCTGCGCCGCAAGATCGAACAGGACCCGAAGCAACCGCGCTATCTTCAGACAGTGCGCGGGGCCGGGTACATGCTGGCGCCGGACTGAGAGGTGCCGCTGCGCGGCGACTTCAAGCCTTCGGCGAGGATATTTTTAGCCAGATGAAGAAGGGATCCCCATGAAAACAGCCCTTTTGACCCACGCGGATTGCCTTGGGCATGTAACACCCGACGGGCACCCCGAACGTGTCGCACGGCTGGAGCATATTCTGCATGCGCTTGAACCCCTGGACCTGAATCGGGTGACCGCCCCCTTGGCGGCGGATGACGATCTTTTGCGCATACACCCGCAAAGCTACATCAGCGACCTGCGCAAAATGCGCCCCGTCGACGGGTTTGCCCAGATTGACGGGGACACGTTTCTGTCTCCGGGTTCGATCGACGCTGCCTATCGCGCCGCCGGTGCGGTTGTTCGGGCCGTGGACATGGTTTTGGAGGGAGACGCCGGCAATGCCTTCTGCGCCATCCGACCTCCCGGGCATCATGCCGAAACTGACACGGCCATGGGGTTCTGCCTGTTCGGCAACGCTGCGCTGGCGGCCAAACATGCGCTGGACCATCATGGTCTTGGCCGGGTGGCGGTGGTGGATTTTGATGTACATCACGGCAACGGTACGCAGGATTTGCTTTGGGACGAGCGGCGCGCGTTGCTGATCACCAGCCAACAGATGCCATTGTGGCCCGGATCGGGTCGTCCGGATGAGACCGGCGCCTTCGAGACAATCCTGAATATTCCGCTGGCGCCCGGTACGGGTGGCCCTGAAATGCGCAGGGCCTACGAAACGCAGGCCTTTCCGCGTTTGCGTGCATTCAAGCCGGAACTGATCATTATCTCGGCCGGGTTCGACGCGCATCAGAACGATCCCCTGGCCAATCTCAATTGGTCGACCGGCGACTTCGCCTGGATCACGGCCGAACTGTGCAGGATCGCCGATGAGGTTTGCGGCGGCCGCATCGTCTCGACTCTGGAAGGCGGATATGATCTGAACGCACTGGCCGAGGCGACACGCGCCCATGTGGAAGAACTGATGAAGGCAGCACGATGACCGATACCCCAGTTGAGCAGATGACTTTCGAACAGGCGATGAAAGAGCTTGAGGCCGTGGTCGGCCAGCTGGAGCGCGGCGACGTGGCGCTGGACCAATCCATCGCGCTGTATGAGCGTGGCGCGCAGCTGAAGAAGCGCTGCGAGGACGAGCTGAAGCGGGCCGAGGAAAAGGTGGCTGCGATCACTCTGGACGCCGACGGGCAGCCGACCGGGACGACCTCTGTCGAAGGTCTGTAGATGTTTCAGGACATTCTGGCGCAGGATGCCGCGCGGATTCAGCACCAGTTCGATCTGGTGCTGGGGGCGCTGGACGATCTGGATGTGACCCGCGCGATGGCCTATGCCACCGAGGGCGGAAAGCGCCTGCGCGGGTTCCTGGTACTGGAAAGCGCACGGTTACATGGAATTGACGCCGCGCAGGCGATCTGGCCCGCAACCGGGATCGAGGCGTTGCACGCTTATTCACTCGTCCATGACGATCTGCCTTGCATGGACAACGATGATATGCGCCGAGGTCGCCCGACAGTGCACGTGAAATGGGACGAAGGCACTGCCCTTTTGACCGGCGATGCCCTGCAGACACTGGCCTTTGACTTGTGCACCCGGCCTGAGGTTGGAACCGCCGAGGTGCGCGCGGAACTTGCCGTGACATTGGCCAAGGCGAGTGGCGCGCAGGGGATGGTTCTGGGTCAGGCGCTGGATATTGCGGCGGAAACGGCGGAAACGCCGCTGACACTGGATGAAATCACGCGCCTGCAGGCGGGCAAAACCGGCGCACTGATCGAATGGTCCGCCTGTGCGGGTGCGCGCCTGGCGCAGATCGACCCAGAGCCGATGCGCCAATATGCCCGTGCCCTTGGACTTGCCTTCCAGATTGCTGATGACATCTTGGATGTAGAAGGTGACGCCGAAAAAGCCGGTAAGCGCCTGCAAAAGGATGCGGCGGCCGGAAAGGCGACCTTTGTCTCGCTGCTGGGTCTGGACGCGGCCAAGGCTCGTGCCGTGGACCTGGCAAATCAGGCCTGTGCCGCGCTGGATGGGTATGGTCCGCAGGCAGAAACCTTGAAGGACGCCGCCCGCTTCGTTATTGCCCGGGACAGCTAAGCCAGGAACGCGCCAAATGTCTGACCGCCCGAATACGCCCCTGCTGGACCTTGTGAACCGCCCTGCGGACCTCAGGCGGTTCTCGGACGCGCAGTTGCATCAGGTGGCGCAGGAGCTGCGGGCCGAGACGATTTCGGCGGTTTCCGTCACCGGCGGGCATCTGGGTGCGGGATTGGGCGTGGTCGAACTAACCACGGCGTTGCATGCGGTTTTCGAAACACCGCGCGACAAGATCATCTGGGACGTCGGCCATCAGTGCTATCCGCACAAGATTTTGACCGAACGCCGCGACCGAATCCGGACCCTGCGCCAGAAAGATGGCCTGAGCGGGTTCACCAAGCGCAGCGAAAGCCCATATGACCCCTTTGGCGCGGCGCATTCCAGTACATCGATCAGTGCGGCGCTGGGCTTTGCCGTGGCGCGCGATCTGGGCGGAGTAACACCCGAAGGTCTGGGTGACGCGATTGCCGTGATCGGCGACGGGTCGATGTCGGCGGGCATGGCCTTTGAGGCGATGAACAACGCCGGCCATCTGAAGAAACGCCTGATCGTCATTCTGAACGACAATGAGATGAGCATTGCGCCACCGGTTGGTGCGCTCTCCAACTATCTGTCGCGAATTTACGCCGAAGAACCTTTCCATGATCTGAAAGCTGCCGCCAAAGGCGCGGTCTCGCTGCTGCCGGAACCGTTCCGTGAAGGCGCAAAGCGCGCCAAGGAGATGCTGAAGGGGATGGCCGTAGGGGGCACGCTGTTCGAAGAACTGGGCTTTTCCTATGTGGGACCGATCGACGGGCATGACATGGACCAGTTGCTGCCGGTGCTGCGCACCGTCAAGGCGCGGGCAACCGGGCCGATCCTGATCCATGTGTTGACCAAGAAGGGCAAAGGTTTCGCCCCGGCCGAACAGGCCCGCGACAGGGGGCACGCGACGGCGAAATTCGACGTGGTGACGGGCGAACAAAAAAAGGCACCATCCAACGCGCCGTCCTACACTTCGGTTTTCGGCAAAACGCTTGTGGAAGAGGCTGCGCGTGACGACAAGATCGTCGCGGTCACAGCGGCAATGCCGGATGGTACGGGCCTGAACCTGTTTGCCGAACGCTACCCATCGCGCTGTTTTGACGTGGCGATTGCCGAACAGCACGGGGTAACATTTGCCGCCGCACTGGCTGCAGGCGGGATGAAACCGTTCTGCGCGATGTACTCGACCTTTTTGCAGCGTGGGTATGATCAGGTTGTTCACGATGTTGCCATCCAGCGGCTGCCGGTGCGATTTGCAATCGACCGCGCCGGGCTGGTGGGCGCGGATGGCGCGACACATGCCGGTTCGTTTGACATCGCTTACCTGGCCAATCTGCCAGGCATGGTGGTGATGGCCGCCGCTGACGAGGCAGAACTGATGCATATGGTTGCGACTGCCGCAGCCCATGACGACGGCCCCATCGCGTTCCGCTATCCGCGTGGCGAAGGTGTTGGCGTTGAACTGCCGGAACGCGGCGAGGTTCTGGAAATCGGCAAGGGACGCATGATCCGGAAGGGCGCGCGCGTGGCGTTGCTGTCATTTGGCACGCGCCTGGCCGAGGTAGAGAAGGCTGCAGAATCCCTGACAGCCAAGGGGATTTCGCCGACCATTGCCGATGCCCGCTTTGCCAAACCGCTGGATCGGGACCTGATCCTGTCGCTGGCTGAGGATCACGAGGCCCTGATAACCATCGAAGAAGGCGCAGTCGGCGGGTTCGGCAGCCACGTTGCGCAACTGCTTTCGGACGAAGGGGTGTTCGACCTCGGCCTCAGGTATCGCTCGATGGTTTTGCCTGACACGTTCATCGATCAGGCCAACCCGGCGGATATGTATGCCGAGGCCGGAATGAATGCCGAGCATATCGAAGCAAAAGTACTGGATGTGCTGGGTATCGCGACAATCGGCGAAAAACGCGCCTGATTTCAGTGGGCGGTTTTTAGGCCAGATCCCGGGGATTTTACGCTTTCTGCCAAAATGGCCGCAGTCATCTGTTTGACAGCGGCCATTCTCTTTTGTTTTGCAATCAGAACTCTGATCAGATCAGGAATGCATCTTCTTCCAGTGGGTCAAAGACTTCCAGTTCATCCTCCGAATGGTGATCAAGGCTGTCACCGTGCTCAGGCTGAGTTTCCGAAATGTTTCGTGCGGCAAGTTCACCATCTGTCTCGAAGAAGGGCTCCGTCTCTTCGGCGTCTTCCAGTTCCGCGACGAAGATCAGATTGTCCGTATCTTCCTCATCGACCGCCAGAAGCAGATCGGCGACAAATTGGTTTGCAACAGGTTCCAGAGCATCGGGGTGGGCCAGTTTCGGTTGGGCAAATCCGACCGTTCCGCTGCCATCGATATCCCACTGGTAAAAGACTTCGACGGCGACAACATCAGGAACCGCGGCACCGCTGATAAACTGGCCAGCGCCATTCAATGTCCATTCTGCATAGCTGCCATCGGTGTTCTTCCACAAAAGCCTGTAACCGCCACCAGAGGCTTCGACATGAATGGCGTTCCATCCGCTAACACTGCTGGGGCCGATATTCGCGCCATTCAATGAAACAGCAATGGTTCCGTTGATCATGTACATACCTTGTGTCGAAGCACCCAAATCCGTCGATCCGGCGGTTTCGATGGAGTTTATCGTGTGCCCCGTGGTGCCATCACCGTTGATGTCAGCCCCATAGAAGATCTCAAGATCAACGACGTTGCCTACCGCGGCACCGCCGGTGAACTGGCCCGCGCTGTCCAATGTCCATTCGGCGAAACTGCCGTCGCTATTCTTCCACAGCAAACGATACCCGCCACCAGAGGCTTCGATCTGAACGGCATCCCAGCCAGCCAGACCGCCGGGTGCAATTGTCGTGCCGTTCAGGGATACCGGGATACTGCCATTGATAAGGTAAGAGCCCTGTGTCGAGGAGGACAGGCTTGTGGACCCGTTACTCTCAATAGGCGTCACCACATGTCCGGTAGTGCCGTCATTGTTGATATCGGCTCCATAAAAGCTTTCGACGTCAATGACGTTGGCTATTGCTGTTCCGTTGATAAACGCACCCGTCCCGTCCAGCGTCCATTCGGCATAGCTGCCGTCCGTGTTCTGCCACAGGATCCGATACCCGCCACCTGACGCTTCGGCTTGGATTGCAGCCCAGCCGCCCAGCGTCCCAGGAATCACGGTTGCCCCATTCAGTGTCACAGTTGCGGTTCCGCCAATGACATAGCCGTTTTGCGTGGAAGCAACCAGGTTCACAAGGCCATCGCTCTCGACAGTGGTAGAGTTATGCCCAATCAGGTTGTCGTTGTTGAAATCAACTCCATAGACGGTTTCAAGACTGACGATATTGTTGACTGCCGCTCCGCTGAGAAACTGTCCCTGGCTGTTGGTGGTCCATTCGGCGAAACTGCCGTCCGTGTTTTGCCAAAGAACGCGATAGCCGCCACCGCTGGCCTCAGTGTGAATGGCCTGCCATCCGCCCAGCGTGTTCTGGCCGACCGCTTGTCCATTGTAAGTCAGCGCGACATTTGCGGAGCCGCCGTCCAACACGTAAATCCCTTGATTTGCATGCTGAAGAACCGTGCCGACCGTTTCAATGTTCACAACACCCATGACCGTGTTGAGACTTGCCAAATTCAGTGACTGCGCACCGTTTGAGAACTGAAAAATCTCAACATCGGTTGCAACCGAGAATGTGGCACCGGTCAGGATATTCTTGAATTCAAGGGTGCTGCCATTGATGAAGAACAGATAACCGCTTGTTGCGCTCGCAAATCGAACGGTATCGGTATCCGCCCCCCCTGAGAACGAGCCGTTGTTGCTGGTAACGAAGGCGAGATCATTGCCGGCGCCGCCCTGAACGGTGTCTGCACCGGTTCCGGAGGCGACAAAAATCGTGTCGTTACCGGCGCCGCCGAAAATCGAGTTGTTGTTGGTACCGTCCGAACCGGAACGAATGGTGTCGTTGCCACCATTGCCAATCAGAACATTCTGCGCACTGTTCCCTACAAGCGTATCGTTTCCCGAGCCGCCGGTGGCGTTTTCGATCACAGCGCCCTGAGCGATCGTGAAACCGCCCCGAACGCCAGCGACGTTGGAGACTATTCCACCACCGGTTGCTGAGTAGTCTATCGTTGCTGCACGCAGATCGATGAGCGCGCCTGTACTGCCGAGATGTTGGATCGTATCAATGCCACCTGTGTCCCAGATGGACTGATACCCTGTTCCGCTGACGTTGGCTGATGGCAGTGTATAGACGGTGTTGCCTGAGTTGTGCGTTGTATTTGCACCATAAAGCGCTTGCAGGGCTGCAATGTCTAATGCGCCCAACCCGGTCGACCCGCCATACTGCGCGTTTGAGAATAGATTACCGTTCACCTGTGTCCAACCGTCATTGTAGGACATGACAGTGTAGACGCCTTGATTCAGATTGTTTGTACCGTAGTCATTGAAGGGCGACGTCACCCCACTCATGACAGTGGTAGACAGACCAGTGTCATGCGGATGCCCCAGGCCTAGGGCATGGCCAATTTCATGCAATATCGTCGTGAAGAAATAGGCGCCCGGTGTGCCGTTGCCACCCGGCCCAGCCGTCCACCAGTTTGTGTTGAACGCCCCCTCTGACGGCCCATTGTGGGGGTAGTAATGGTATCCCAATGTGTTCGGGGAAAACCCCTGGCCAGTAAAGAAACTGCTCGGGGCGATATATTCGACAAGATCGGCGGCAAAGGCGTTGGCGGTTTCAACGAACTGGATGTTTGCAACCGATTCTATGACAGCCAGTGCCTGCTTGAACTCATTCTTATACGCGTTCGTCCAAAACGAAGTACCTGATTTGTCGAAGAAATCACCAAAATGATAAGTAATCGTCGTGACGGTCGCCGGGTTTCCGTCACCGTAAGCTCTGTCACCTTGAATTGCGCTGAGGGGGGAGGATGACGGGGGTTGCGGCGGGAACGTAAGCATCTGAGGACCTCAAAGAAAATTCGTTTCAAAGCTGAATTCAGTTTCAAATTGTCATTTTCATGGCAATTGAAGATTGCGGATTCAAAAATATCTGAACAAATCGTTAAGTCCAGAACCTCCAAACGATGTGGGGCTGAATCGCACGTTCTGAACCCGGTATCCGAGAGCCCTGGAACTACCTAGTTTTCAGGAATTACCTTGTCTTTCATCGACTTGGTCAACCGCGTTGTGTCCGAAGACTGGCTTGCTTATATTATTTGTCATCCGGCGCTTTTTTTGCGCACCTGTTCAATACTGCGACTTCAGCTTTCTGCGCGCTGTTGAACCGAAACGCGCGTCCTGTTGGCGAAAGCAACTAGGGACAACATCACCGGAACTTCGACCAGAACCCCGACCACAGTCGCCAGAGCGGCACCGGAATTGAGGCCGAACAGGCTGATGGCGACGGCAACCGCCAGTTCGAAAAAATTCGAGGTTCCGATCATGGCGCAGGGTGCGGCGATGCGATGCGGAACTTTCAGCGCATAGGCCGCGCCATAGGCAAGCGCGAAGATACCATAGCTCTGAATCAGGATTGGAACAGCGATCAGCAAGATGACAAGCGGTTTCGAGAGGATTGTCTCTCCTTGCAGGCCGAAAAGGATGACGACGGTTGCGATCAGGCCCATGACCGACCACGGCTTGACACACGCTGAAAAGGCGTCAATCGCCGCTTGCGAGCCCAATTTGCGACGGGTGATCAGCCCGGCAATCATGGGCAGGACCACGTACAGCACGGTTGCCAGAACCAGGGTTTGCCACGGCACCGAGATGTCCGTTACGCCCAGCAGAAAGGTAACAATTGGCGCGAAAGCCACGACCATGATGAGGTCATTCACTGACACCTGAACCAGCGTATAGGTCGCATCGCCCCGGGTCAGTTGAGACCAGACGAACACCATCGCCGTGCAGGGCGCAGCGCCAAGCAGGATAAGGCCCGCTGTGTATTGGGCAGCATCCTCGGGTTCGATCCACGGGGCAAAAACGTAATCGAAGAACAGGACCGCCAGCAGCGCCATGGTAAAGGGTTTAATCAGCCAGTTGACCGTCAGGGTAACGATCAGTCCGCGGGGCTGGTGTGCCACGCCCGCCACCGCGCCGAAATCGACGCCGACCATCATCGGATAAACCATCGCCCAGATCAGTACAGCCACCACAAGGTTGACACTGGCCACCTCGGCCGAGGCAATCAGCCCGACCAGTCCAGGCGCGGCAAGCCCGATCAAAACACCTGCGACCATGGCTATAGCAACCCAGACGGACAGGAAGCGTTCAAAAACAGTCATGAGAGGGCCTCGGACGTCCGGTCGATGAGTTTGCCGGATGTCAGAGCAGCAGCGGCGACCATCACCGCCGCCGTTCCCAGAACCAGCGGCAGGCCCCCGACCTGATAGGTGAGGCCGGACAGGACGGTGCCGATCAGGCGGCCCGTCGCGTTGGCCATGTAATAAAACCCCACATCCATCGTGACCCGCTCCGAATGGGTGAAGGCCAGGATGAGGTAGGAGTGCAATGCAGAATTGACGGCGAAGATCGCGCCGAACGCCAGCAAGCCCAGAACCAGCGTTGCGGTCAGCCATGTCTCGGGACCCGAGGACAGCAGAACCGCCAGCGTTAGAGCCGCAGGAACGCAGAACAGGGCCGCAGCCCAATTGCGTGCGGCCTGGATCAGGTCGCCCTCGCTGCGCTCTGCCGCGTGCAGGATTTTCGGCGCACTGGCCTGTACTGCCCCGTACAGGATCACCCACATAGCCATGAAGGTTCCGATCATGAAGAACGCGGCGCGGTTGCCTTCGTCAGTTCCGTCCGACAAAACGGCATAGAAATAGATCGGGATACCGACCACAAACCAGACGTCCCGCGCGCCGAACAGAAAGACGCGTGCCAACGACAGCCAGTTCACATTGGTGGATTTCGAGAAGACCTCGGAGAATTTTGCGCCTTTGCGTCCTTTGGGCAGGCCGGGCGGCATCAGAACGAAGACTGCGATCAGAATGATTGCAAGCACAATGGCCATGGCCAGCGTGGCCCACATAAAGCCCAGCGTCGCCAGCAACCCGGCCCCCAGCAGAAAACCCAACCCCTTCACCGCATTCTTCGATCCGGTGAGGATGGCGACCCAACGAAACAGCCCGTCGCCTTCGGCCGGCGCCAGCAGCTTCACTGCGGATTTTGAAGACATTTTGGCCAGATCCTTGGCGATCCCGCTCGCCCCCTGAACGATCATCACAAAGGCTACTTTGGCGGAAATATCCCAGTTAGGATCTAATTGCGTCAGGGCAAGCAACGCCGCGACCTGCAAGCAAAGCCCCGCGTAAAGCGTTGATGCCAACCCGAAACGCGCCGCGATCCAGCCGGCCGCCAGGTTCGTGCCCATCCCGGCGACTTCATACAGGACGAACAGATATGCCAGCTGCACCGGCGAGAACCCCATGGTATGAAAGTGCAGCAACACCAGCATACGCAAGGCTCCGTCGGTCAGCATAAAGGCCCAATAGGCCGCCGTGACCGCGATATAGGCCGACAGTCCTTCGGGCCGCTGGGTCACAACGCGTTTCCAACCATCATTGCGACGTCCACCAGACGGTGTGCGTAACCCATTTCATTGTCGTACCACGCGTAGACCTTCACCTGCGTCCCGTTCACCACCATGGTCGACGGCGCATCGATGATCGAAGACCGTTCGTCATTGGTGTAGTCGGTCGAAACCAGCGGCCGGGTTTCATAACCCAGAATACCTTTCAGCTCACCTTCGGCTGCAGATTTGAAGAATGCGTTGACCTCCTCGGCGGTGGTTTCACGTTCCACTTCGAACACGCAATCGGTCAGCGAGGCGTTCAGCAGCGGCACCCGCACTGCATGGCCATTCAACCGCCCTTTCAGTTCCGGATAGATCAGCGTGATCGCCGTGGCCGATCCGGTGGTGGTTGGAATTAGCGAGTTCAGCGCGGACCGGGCGCGGCGCAGGTCTTTGGCGGGGCGGTCTACAATGGTCTGCGTGTTGGTCACGTCATGGATTGTCGTCATTGAACCGTGGCGGATGCCGAGGTTTTCGTGAATGACCTTCACAACCGGCGCCAAACAATTGGTGGTGCAGGAGGCCGCCGTCACGATGTGATGCGTGGCGGGGTCATAGGTGTCTTCGTTCACGCCCATGACGATATTGGCGGTAGGGCCGTCCTTGACCGGGGCCGAAACAACGACCTTCTTCACGCCCGCCTCAAAATACGGAGCCAGCTTGGCTTCGGTTTTGAATACGCCGGTGCAGTCGATCACCACATCGACACCGTCCAGTGGCAAGGCGTTCAGGTCTTTGGTTCCGATGAAGGGCAGGCGCGTCCCGTTGACCGTGACGCTGTCCGCATCATGCGCAAATGTTGCGTCCCAGCGCCCGTGCACAGTGTCGAACTCCAGCAGATGCGCATGCATCGCCGGGTCGCCAACTGCGTCATTGATCCAGGCGATCCTGGCGCCCTTGTCCAGCAAAGGCTTCAGCGCCAGTTTTCCCATCCGGCCCAGGCCGTTCACAGCATATGTCGTCATTTCATGTCCCCGGCGACATTCCTGCCGATGTCATCGACAGCAGATTGCAATGCGATCCGGTCGAGGCTTTCGACCGGCAACGATATAAAGGTTTCGATGCGCCGTTTGAGCGCGCCGTAAGCGTTCTGAAAGGCCAGCGCTTTTTCCGCGTCGGTACCCTGCGCCTTGACAGGGTCGACCATGCCCCAATGGCCGCTGATCGGCTGGCCCTCCCAGGCTGGGCATTCCTCGTTGGCTGCCTGATTGCAGACGGTAAAGACAAAATCCATTTCCGGGGCGTCGGCCTCGAAAAACTCGGACATATGTTTGGAACGCAGGACCGAAACGTCATGTCCCTTGTCCTTCAGAACCTGAACGGCAAACGGGTTCAGTTCAGAGGTGGGCTGGGTTCCTGCGGAATAGACATTGAAACGATCCGGTCCAAGGGACCGCAGCAACGACTCCGCAAATATCGAGCGGGCGGAATTGCCGACACACAGAAACAATACGTTGTACTTGCGCTCGGTCTTGGCACCATCTCCTTTTGTGAAGGGCATGCAGATATCCGGCCGGCCACGGCAGCAATCGACGATCAAAAAGTCGAGCATGCGCTGCACGTTCGTCATTTCAACCGAATAGAGCAAAGAGGTTCCGGACCGCGTCTGCGACACCAGGCCCGACCGCTGCAGAGCGTTGAGGTAGTTGGACATCGTGCTGGGCTTGATGCCCAGTTCGGTTGCCAGTTCTCCTGCGGGCACAGTATCGGGAAACCGCCGCATCAACATGCGGAAAACGGTTATCCGCTGCGGGTGTCCCAGGATTGACAACTGTTCTGCGATTCTTTCTATCATATTTCATGAAATATTGAATTAATAGTAACGTGTCAATCTGTATGACAAAGGTGGGCATTAAAATCGGAACCCGTTGATTCCGGTTTGACCTCATGATCCACGGTTCAAAACGAGCATTGGAGGTGTCTGATCTATTCCGTCTGGCGGGTGCCAAGATCGTGGATTTTAAGGATTGCTTCCCCACATCTCATGGAATGCCTCACTTCAGTGAAAGGCGGGTCTGGAGTGGAAAGACCTTCGATGGTGCCAAGGCAAAACAGCGCGATTCACCGGCGAAGTGGAAACCGCAATGATCAACGTACCTTTTACAGAAGCAAGCAACACCCACTCGACCAGTTCATGTCCGCTGGACAAGTCTGCGCGAAGGCATTCCCGAACAGCGCGCCCAACATCGACTGACCACTTGATAAATAAGGCCATTAAATCGGCCGGTTCCAAGAAGGTTTGAAAGGCCAAGGGATACGGAGGTTCATCCTTGGACCAAAGTAAGGCAAGTAAGCCGTGAAACTTGACAAGCATCGATGTACTCGGCGCAACAGTTTCCGGACCATGTTCGACTGGCTCAATAACACGCGACGCGTCGCGACCCGATCCGGCAGTCAACCGAAAGTCTACATTTCCACCATCGCCCTCGCGGCAACCATCATCTAACGGCGTTGAAAGTCAACGAGTCATAACTCTGCAATTAGGCTCGGACTTGACCTTGCGGAGGACATTGCTGAGTTGTTTCTAGGGCAATCCGCCAAGTGAGATGGTCCGCAAAGCAGTCGAAGCCAACGGTTCGTTCGCGCGTTTTGCCGATCTGTGCTACCAAGAGACAAACAGGGTGGTAACGGAAATGGAAAAGAGCGACGAACTGCGAAAAATCCAAACCCAGGGAGTTCACCACATCACACTTGTCGGAGCGGATCGGCAAACCTCGATCGACTTTTGGGAAGGTGTGTTGGGTATGCCGTTTGTCTTCGATCAACCGAACCTC
Source organism: Ruegeria sp. D1(2025) (assembly GCF_056536425.1). Classification (NCBI taxonomy): domain Bacteria; kingdom Pseudomonadati; phylum Pseudomonadota; class Alphaproteobacteria; order Rhodobacterales; family Roseobacteraceae; genus Ruegeria; species Ruegeria sp. D1(2025). Next base: position 343,454 of record NZ_JBQFPO010000003.1, read on the forward strand.
GACAATCCGAATGAGGGGCACCTTTACTTCGATCCCGGTGACGGTAGGTTGATTACCGTCTTCACAAATGAGGACCGCAAGCCTGACCCAACCGTTGTTCCCGAAGACACCGGGTCACTGCACCACCTTGCCCTGAATGTAAGCCAAGCGACATTCTGGCAGGTTTCGGCCAGGCTTGATGCACGCGGTGTCGCGCATACCGGTCCTGTCGATCGCGGATTCATGGATTCGATTTACTTTCGTGATCCGCTCGGGCTGCGGATCGAATTGGCCTCGTACCGCTTTGAGCCACCCGAAGGCTGCCGGCACGCCGACGTTATGATAGAAGCGCACCGCATCCGGGTGGCTCGCGGAGATCACCATATCGACAAGGAACATCTCGCTGACGCCATCGAGTTTCTGGTGCGAAGAGATCAGCAAAGCCTGTCCACAGACCGCTCGGCCAGAAACCCCTACTCCTGATCGATGCAGGGGATCTTTGCGAGAACGCCTGAATCATATTGACCGTGTTCCAACAGATTGAAGTGGGCAGGCTGAAACAATGGAAGTCTTGATACGAATGGCATCGAGTGAGGCCGAATTCGAACAAGTCCGCGACTTGTGCCGACAGTGGTTGGACTGGCATTGGAAAAACTACCCAGCCGACTGGCCAACCGAAGGAAACCCGATGGACCCGGACCGGTTTCAGGCGATACTGGACGATCTCCCCTCTCTACATGCCAGACCACATGGCGGCATTCTTCTCGCTTTGCTCGATGATCAGCCGGTTGGATGCGTGATGTACAACGAGGCGCGTCCCGGACTTGCCGAGTTTAACCGCATGTTCGTGAACGACAATGGTCGTGGCTTTGGAATTGGTCGTCAGCTATTGAGCCACATGTTCGAGCAATTGATCAAAGACGGATATCAACGTGTGCGCTTTTCTTCAGCGAAGTTTCTCACGCACGCCCGATCAATGTATGAAGCTGCCGGCTTCGTGGACGCACCACATTCCGAGGGATTTCCTAGCGAATGGCAGCCGTACGTCTATTTCATGGAGCGTCCTCTTACCGAAGGCTAGCAGCTTTCCGGCTCAAGAAGGTCAGCTCGGGCTCAGGGGGACATCAACCGCATCGGCGGTGTGATGCGAGGTTCGAATTACGGCGGCTGGTTGCGTCCGTCTCAGCCGTATTTTCAGTCACCAACAGCAACAGTTGAGTTTCTGATGGTTAAGGAATGTCTCGTCTGGAAGCGATCCGGCCAAACAGTATTGTGGAGCAAACCTGTAATCGCTGGAAGAAGAAATGCGGCGGAATGGGCGTTGATGACTTGAAGGAACCTCAGCGCTTCCGGAACGAAAACGAACCGCCAAAAAGGGCAGTTCTTTTGACGATAGACAAGCTGATTCCGACCGAAGCAGAAACATTATTCCTTCGCTGAACTATCCAATACTGACTGAGCGGTTATGTCATCAACCACCAAGGTATTGACGTGTTCGCCATTCAATGCCGCCAGGATTGGCTCAACCTTTTCTTTTCCACTTGCCACGCCAATACGGATGGGAACCAACTTGGCATCTGAAAGCGGCAGGCTGACCAGTCTGGAATTTAGTTCACTGCTGCATAGCTCGCCTGCGGAATTGACCAGATGCCCCAGCAGCTCGGCCCTGACGCCGCTGTCATACAGCTGAATCCTGTCCTCTTCTGACAGGGGGTGAGCTTGGTAGTAGGTTGCATCCTCTCCGGTCACGGCGCCCAATCCCAAAAGCGAGACATTTGCGTTTCGCGCCTGATTCAGCACATCCCGTACCGCTCGGACCGACATAAGCATGTCACGCTCTTCTTTGGTATCGGCGTGCAGGGGGATGTGTATGAGGGTAGCCACACCGCCAAGCCCGTCCGCAATGCGCGTCGCAATATGGTTTACATCCGTATAGTGTTGCCCCTGAACGCCGCCGGTCATTGGAATGATCCTGTTTGATGTGGACCTCTTGGGCCGCAGGTGGTTGGCCACGACGCTCAGCGCCTTGCCGCCCGAGATTGCGATGACGTCGTCTTCTTGCACGATTTCCTGAAAGTATTGGGCTGCGGCTTTGCCGACCAGATCCAGTGTGGTGCCTGCATTTTCGGTGACCGTATCGACGACCAGAAATTCGACACCGGACCATCGCTGCTTCAGTTGGTTTTCCAGATCAAATAACCGTTGGAATGGGCTGTGGATCCGAAACTCGACCATACCCATCTCGCGGCCTTGCTTGATGAGTCGGTTCACCTTGGCGGTCGATAGCCTAAGGTTCTTCGCAATCTCGGCTTGCAGCTGACCTTCCTGAAAATGCAAGGTCAGGACGCGGGCAATCAGGCGCAGGGTATCGGGATCGGGTCCGCTGGCGTTCAACTCTCGTTGTCCTTTCTGCTCACCAAATGGTTCGACGCGGCCGCCAGCAACAACACGGTGCCCACGACCAGAGTTTGGAAATAGGCGGGCACAAGTGTCAACATGCCAACTGTCAGGGACATGATGATCAACGCGCCGATGAAGGATTTCAAAACACGCCCCTCACCGCCGCTGAAGGCTGTACCACCCAACAGAACCACAAGTATAGCGGTTAATTCCATGCCATCGCCTGACAGCGGATCACCCAGCGACATAAAGCTGGACCGGGCAATCCCGGCCAGCGCAGCGCAGATGCCGACCAGCACATAAAGGATGATCACCGTGCGGGCTGTATTGATGCCCGAGAGCTTCGCCGCCGTTGGGTTGCCCCCGGTTGCCGCCGCGTATTTACCCAGCTTCATCCGATCCTGCGCAATGATCATTGCAATCGTCACCAGAACGGCCACCCAGAAGGCCCAGGGCAGGCCAAACAGAACACCATCGCGCCCGTAGTCGTTGAACCAACTCGGCATTTTCAGCCCGCCGCCGGATTTGATGGCCGAGACGCCATCTTCGACCAGCAGCAGCGCAATGCCCTTATAGAGGCTCAGTGTGATCAGCGTTGCAATGACCGGTGTGATCTTCAGCCGGATCACCAGAAATCCGTTGATCGCGCCCAACAGAACCCCCACCAGAACCGTTGCAAGAAAAGCGGGCAGGAAGGGCACCCCGTTGATGGCCAGAAGGGCGTAGACGACCGCGCTCAGGCTCATGGCGCTGCCCACGGACAGGTCGATATAACCCGAGATCATCAGCAGCGTGAAAGCTCCCGCCAGTGTCAGGATCGGGGCCGAGATGCGCAGGATGTTGATGATATTGCGCTCGCTCAGGAAGTTGCCACGCTCGAACAGCGGGAACTTGTCCAGGTTGGCGGTGCTCAGCAGCACGACGACGAGGATGAGGACCAGATAGATGTAGTAGTCTTTCAGGAACCGTTTTACACGGTCTCCGGCTCTGGGGTTTTGGGTAAGGTCGGTCATCACGCGTGCCTCCGCGCCAAAGCCCATGTCTGGGCCATGATTGCGATAAACACCGCGATGGCCTTGAGGGTGAACTGCCAGTCGGGTGACAGCACCAAACCCGTCGCGGCCGAGGTCACGGTGGCCAGAACGATCGCCCCAAAGAACATGCCGATGATCGACCCAAACCCGCCGGCAATCGCAACCCCGCCCAGCAGAGAGATGACCAGCGCGTCGAATTCCATCAGTGTGCCGCGGTTGGAAAAGCCCGATTTGAACTCGGATGCCAGCAGAATCCCCACGGCCCCGGCAACAAAGGCGCTGAACAGGTAGAGCTTCACCACATGCCGCGCGTTGTCGACGCCAGACAAACGTGAGGCCACCGGGTTCGCGCCGATCAGATAGGTCAGCCGTCCGAACACCGTCTTACGCTCAACAAAAACGGCCACGAGGATCAGAATCGCCATCAGCACCACCGGCAGTTTGATCGAGGTGCCGAACATGGTCATGTTCCCCAACGTTCCGAAATCCGAGGGCAGGTTGGTGTTGCGTTGCGAGCCTTGGGTGATCACCTGTGCAATTCCGCGCGCCAGCATCATGGTGCCCAACGTGACGATGATCGACGGCACGCGCAGCGCAACCACGAAGACCGCGTTGATGGCCCCGATCAGCATGGCCCCGATCAGCGCGCAGACCATCGCCAGCGATGTCGGCATCCCCCAGCCTGAAGAAAGTGCATTCGCCCCATCCGTAGACTGCGCGAACCACACCGCTAATACGCCCGAAAGCGCCACGATACCGCCCACCGACAGGTCGAAGTTTCCCGAAACCAGCAAGAACGTGACACCAACGCCCAGCGAAATCACTGCCCAGTTATTGGTCACCAGATTCACGACGTTCTGAAACTGGAAGAAGCTGGGTACCAAAACGGAGGCGAGCGCAAAAAGTGCCATGGCGGCCCCCGCTACCAGAGAGGTGATGAACATCTCGTCACTCAGACTGTTGTCCCGCTCAGCCAGCCTTCGGCCCTGAATTGCCTGATCGGTCATGAGTTTTCACCGCCCCCACCGGTAACGACATTCAGGATGCGTGGAATGTCGACCTCTGCCCCGTTTTTGATCTCGGCCTCGATGCGGCCGTCATACATCAGAAAGACCCGGTCGCAGATGCCCAGCACCTCTTCCAGTTCTGACGAAAAGATGCAGATCGCGCGGCCGTTGTTCGCCAGGTCGCGGATCAAATCGTAGATTTCGGATTTTGCGCCCACGTCGACGCCGCGCGTGGGTTCATCCAGCAACAACAGATCTGCATCAGCGAACAGGCATTTGGACAGAACAACCTTTTGCTGGTTTCCGCCCGAAAGTTTCTCGGCGTATTTCTCGATGGAATTCGTCGCGATCCCCAACTTACCGACATACTCGCGAGCGACTTCTTTTTCGCGCTCATCCTGAAAGATGCCGAACCGGGCCAGCTTGCGGATGTTCATGATCGGAATATTGCGACGGATCGTAAGTTCGGTGAACAGGCCCTGCGTGCGCCGTTCCTCGGGAACCAGGGCGATCCCTGCCGCGATGGCTTCCTTGGGCGAGGCCGCGCGTTTGCGGTTCTTGAAATCTATCTGCCCTTCGGCCTTGTCAGCCCCATATATCGCCCGGGCGACCTCGGTCTTGCCTGCACCGACCAGACCGTAAAAGCCAACGATCTCTCCCTCATTTACATGAAAAGACACGTCTTTCAGCAGGTGATTGCTCAGACCTTTGACTGTCAGCAGCGGACTATCCGCAATTTCGCCGCGCGGCTCATAATCATGAGTGATCGCGCGTCCCACCATCATCTCGATCAGTTCAGGGCGGCCGTTCACTTCGGTCAGTGGTTTGGTGGCGATGTGTTTGCCATCGCGCAAAACGGTGACATTGTCACCCAGTTCAAAAATCTCATCCAGCTTGTGCGAGATATAGATGACCGTCACGTCCGCGTCCCGCAGCCGCCTGATCACACCGAACAGGCGCTCCACTTCACGCTCGGACAGCGCTGCAGTCGGTTCGTCCATGATGATGATGCTCGCACCCGAGGACGCGGCACGGGCGATCTCGACGATTTGTTTCTGCGCGACGCTCAGCGAGGACACACGCGCTTTGGGGTCAATTGTCGGCTCAATCGCTGCTAGAGTTTTGATCACGCGGTCTTCAAGGTCTGACTTGACCAGAAAACCAAAGCGACTGGCTTCCATCCCCAGTGTCAGGTTTTCCTCGACGGTCAGTTGATCAACCACATGCAATTCCTGAAACAGCGTCCCTACACCGCTTTCACGGGCATCCTGGGTGCTGTTTGGCTCATAGGCCTGGCCCTGGATGGCCATCGACCCGCTGGTCGGGGCCAGTGCCCCGGTCAACATCTTCACGATGGTCGATTTTCCGGCTCCGTTTTCTCCGACCAGGCAATGCACCGTGTTGCGATCAATGTCGAATGACACGGTGTCCACGGCCCTCACGCCGGGGTAGTCCTTGGTCAAATCCCTGACGGACAGCGCTTTTTCGGCAAAAGCAATCTGCACGATCATCCCCTTTTAATCCGCAAGCCTCCGACCGGCGCAAAGGGCCGCGTCCCTGGATCAAGCTTATCCGAGTTTGGATGCGTTGCCACCAGCGCCGGAACCCCGAGCGGGTTCGAGGTGTTGGAGCAGGCAGCATTGAAAGAACCGGCTGGGCAGATCAGGCCCGTTGTCGACCAACGGACCTGTTTGCCAAAGCCTGGTTCAGTCAACGCCCATCAGCCACCGAACTGGTCCTTCAGCCACTGCTCGGCCTCTTCCTTCGGCATGGACCAGTAGGAAACAGTGTAGGCCTTGTAGAAAAACTCTTCCGCCGTGTCCGAGGTCCGTTCGATCTTACCATCCAGCACATCCATGATCAGATCGATCCGCCCCTGTGCGGTTTCCACAGGCGGCAGACCCATCGAAACTTTGAGGCTGGAAGCAGGATCATAAACCTGTTTGAACTCGACCGAGTCAAAGTCGACACTGGCCACAATCTCGGTCAGCGGCTTGCCATTGTCGAACTTGCCGCGCCCCAACTGCGCCAGCCCGGCCATCGTTCCCACGGTAAGGTTCGATGCTTCGGAATAGATCAGGTTCACTTCGGGGCGCTGTGTCAGCAGGTCGACGATGATCTGCTTGGCCGCTTCCTGGCCCTTGCTGGAATCCAGCGCGCCCAGATTTTCGGCGTCGGGATCAACCGACAGGACACCTTCGGCAAATGGCGCGGTCCGGCCCGAGTTGACTTCGGTATGGTTTGGCCAACCCAGTTGCACCATGACGATAGGTTTATCGGGATGTGCCTCTTTCCAGGCCTTGGCCATTTGCGCGCCCATCTCGAACGACACGGCGGCTTCATCGCTACGCGCGGTCGGAATGCCGGTATCCGTAATCGGGCTGAAGAACGAGGTCATGACGATATCATCAGCCAAAGCATCCTCGACACCGGGTGTGGCGGCCTCGGCATCCCAGATGTGCAGCGTGGCAGCATCGAATCCACCTGCTGCAATTTGGTCAACGTTCTGTGTCATGACGGCTGAATCCGCCCGGCCATCAAACACCACCACCTCAGCGCCGTACTTTTCTTTTGCGTAGCGCTCGGCCTCGGCGGCCTGAGACTGGTGAAACACGTTCGACAAGTCAGATACAAAGAACGCGATCCGCTTGCTATCATCGGCAAAGGCTTCGGCGCCTCCAACAAACGTTAGTGTTGTTGCCAGCAGGCCGGCCTTGAGTACATTCCTCCGCTGCATTTTCTTCTCTTCCCTTTTGTTTTCTCCAGAGTGCGGTCGATCCGGGACAGAGCGCTCCGGAGCCGCGATCTCAGCCAATGCCCCTCCTCAGGAATTGTAACTGAAATATATTGCAGTGATTGTTATTATTATCATTTTGAGGTCTGCAGTCAACGGTTTTGGCGGTCTTTCGCCTAAGATATTCCGTGAGATCGGCCAGTACATTTTTCGTGTATTGTGTTGTTTTTATTGCATAATTTTGCCATCCATGTGTTGCATGCTCCACATGCGAATAGCCCCTCTGTCACCAGAACTATGACAGAGAAAATAATATTGCGGAAACTCAGCAAAAAATCAGAAAAACGAATCCCTTGGCCCTTAGGTTTTGGCCAGTTTTTGAACCGAAATCTGGGCCTTTCCCTTCACGATTTCTTTGAACCTGGTCATGTGCGACGTGCGCCCGTGATTGGCAATCGCCTCGGCATCTGACCAGATTTCATGGATCAGAAACTCAGCCTGTCGGCTGGCTGAAACAAACACGTCATAGCCTTTGTTTCCCGCCTCTTCGCGGCTGGCAACGGCCAGATCATCAATGGCAGCACGCAGCGTTTCCTTCTGGCCGTCTTCCGCAACGATCCGCGCGATGATCACGACTTCCGACACTTGTCAGACTCCCTTGCGGATCATATCCGCCGCCTTTTCCGCGATCATCACAACAGGTGACGCGGTGTTTCCCGAAACGATTTTCGGCATGATCGACGCGTCGACCACCCGCAATCCCTTCAGCCCATGCACCCTGAGATCCGCGCCCACCACGGCTGAGGCGTCCGACCCCATCTTGCAGGTGCCGACGGGGTGGAAAATTGTGGTGGCGATATCCCCGACACCTTTTACCAACTCGTCTTCGGACTCCATCACCGGACCGGGCAGGATTTCCTGCGGCTGATAGGGTTTCAGAGCGTTCGCCGTCATGATCATCCGCGCCTGCCGCACGGATTTCACGGCGACCTGTTTGTCATTATCGGTCGACAGGTAGTTCAGGCGAATGTCAGGCTGCGCCTTGGTATCCGCCGCCTTAATATGGCAGGTGCCCGTGCTTTCAGGGCGCAGGTTGCAGACCGATACGGTGATCGCCGGGAACGGGTGCAACGGGTCGCCTAGCTTGTCCGTGGACAGGGGCTGCACGTGGTATTCCAGATCTGGCGTGGCCAGATCCTGGTTGGATTTGGTGAACATGCCGAACTGGCTGGGAGCCATCGACATCGGCCCGGATTGCGTCAGACCATATTGCAGAGCGATCTTCGCCTTTCCAACCAGGGAATTCGCCATCGTGTTCAGAGTTTTTGCGTTCTGGACTTCGAACACCGTCCGTATCTGCAAATGGTCCTGCAGGTTCTCGCCCACACCTTGGCTTTCGTGGTGCAGAGCGATGCCATGTTCAGCCAGCACATCACCCCGCCCGACACCCGACAGTTCCAGAATCTTGGGCGAGTTGACCGCTCCGGCCGCCAGCAACACCTCGGCCTGGGCAAAAGCTTCGCATCGCTCGCTTTTGTGCTGATAGCGCACGCCCGTTACCTGTTTGCCGTCGAACAACAGCGTCTCGGTCTCGGCATGGGTTAAAACACGCAGGTTGGGGCGTTTCATCGCCGGGCGCAGAAAGCCTTTGGTCGTGTTCCAACGCACACCTTTACGCTGATTGACCTCGAAAAAACCCGTACCTTCGTTATTGCCATCGTTGAAATCGGCGCGCGGCAGAATGCCGAACTCCTTGGCGCCTTCCTGCACGGCCCTAAGGATGTCCCATTCCAAACGCTGTTTCGAGACCTTCCACTCACCGCCATGCCCATGCATGTCGGTCCGCCCGGCATGGTGATCCTCGGATTTCAGGAAATAGGGCAACACGTCATCCCAACCCCAGCCAGAATTTCCCAGCTGCCGCCAGTGATCGTAGTCCGCCGCCTGACCCCGCATGTAGATCATGCCGTTGACCGACGTACATCCCCCCAGCACCTTACCGCGCGGATAGGCCAGAGAACGCCCGTTCAGCCCCGGTTCGGGCGCGGTTTTCATCATCCAGTCGGTACGTGGATTGCCGATGCAATAGAGATAGCCAACCGGAATATGCACCCAGTGGTAGTTGTCTGACCCGCCTGCCTCGAGCAGCAGAACTCGTGTTTTGGGGTCTTCGGTCAATCGGTTCGCCAGAACACATCCGGCCGTGCCTGCGCCGACGATGATATAGTCGTAATCCCCATCAAGTTGCCGGGCGTCTGTCATGAATTTCTGGTCTTTCTGATTAATACGCAACGACAAGTTTGCCGATCATGCGACCGGTTTCAATTATCCCATGAGCTTCTTTCAGCGTGTCCGCCGACAAGCCCCGCAGCGTCTTGGTTTCAGTTGTCCGAATGATCCCGTCATCAACAAGTCTGGCAACCCGTGCCAATATCTGCCCCTGACGCGCAATATCCGCGGTACCAAACAGAGATCGCGTGAACATCAGCTCCCACATCAACGCGGCGGATTTGCCTTGCAGGGCTGAGATGTCCAGCTTTTCATCCGTCTCGACGATGGTCCCGATCCGTCCCTGTGGCGCGATCAGTTCGCACATCGCGTCCCAATGCTGCGCGGTATCGGCGTATTGGGTGATGTAGTCGACAGTGTCATGCCCGGCGGCCTGGAAATCGGCGACAAGATCGCGGTGGTTCACCACCTGATGCGCACCCATTTCCTTGCACCACTCGGTGGTTTCCGGGCGCGAGGCGGTTGCGATCAGGTGCAGGCCAGTCAGCTTGCGCGCCAGTTGCAAAGTGATCGATCCGACCCCTCCGGCCCCGCCTATGACCAGCAGACTGGCTGGCGTCTCATTGGCGGGCACTTGCAGACGGTCGAACAGCATTTCCCATGCGGTCAGCGACACCAGGGGAAGCGACGTTGCTGCTTCGGGGCGGACCGAGGACGGTGCCACGGACGCAATCCGATGATCAACGGCCTGCAACTCGGCATATGAACCCGGACGATTGGCATCACCCGCGTACCAGACCCGGTCGCCTTTGGAAAAACCAGTGACCTCTGCGCCCATTTTGCGGACAATCCCAACCGCGTCATATCCAAGAATGAACGGCTCCGCATGATCCTGCTCGGCGGCTGTCCGGATGCGGCGTTTCGCATCTGCGGGGTTTACCGAGACCGCCTCGATTTCCACCAGAAGATCGTTTGGCAGCACGACCGGTTCCGGCAGGTCGACATCCAACAGGCTGTCCTGTGCTTCAATCGGCAGTGACTTCAGAAACCCTACAGCTTTCATTTTTCTACCTTTCAAATGTCGTTTGAGCGTCGTCCCAGAACCCGCGCATCGCTTCGATCAACGCGAGATATTTGGCGTAGCGAGTGTCGTAATGGCGCTGCATCGCCGCATTCGGCTGGAACTCAGAGTCGCGGCGGGTCATCTGACCAATCGCTTCTTCGTATGTTTCATAAGTTCCGGTCGCCACCGCTACTCCGATGGCCGCGCCCAAAGCGCCCGTTTCCTGCGCCTCGGCCACATAGATCGGCACGCCAAGGCAATCCGCGAACATCTGCGGCCAGACCGGGCTGCGTGAGCCGCCGCCAGACAGAACCGCCTGGTCGAATCCGACGCCTGCGGTTTTCAGAACCTCGATATGGCGGCGATGCTCGAACAAGACGCCCTCGAACAGGGCCCGCAGCATGTGGCCTTCGCCATGCCAGCCCGCGACACCATAGAACCCACCCCGGAAAGACGCCCCCTGTCCCGAGCCGTAGAGAAAGGGGTGAAAAAAAGGATCGTCTGGCGCGGGATCAACCTCGGCCACTTTGGCATTGCAGTGTCCGAACGGGTCGTCATGATGACCCCCGCGTTCGACGAACTCGCGCACATACCATTCCAGATTGGCCGCCGATGTGGCACTGGCCTCGATATTCACGAACCGGTTCGGACCAAAACCCGACACCATGAACAATTCGTCATTCACCGCTGGCGCATCCGAGAAAACCTGATTGATGCTCCAGGTGCCCGCGATGATCGAAGCCTCTCCGGCGCGCACGACCCCCGAACCCATCGCGCTGGAGACCACATCGAAATAGCCGCCGATCACCGGTGTGCCCTCGGCCAGACCCGTTGCGACGGCGGCCTCTTGACTGACGGTTCCGGCAATATCCGCCGGATCGATCAGGCGCGGAAGCATCTGGCGCGCATCGCTCAGGCCATAAAGTGCCAGCAGGCGGTCGTCATAGGTGCAGTCGGGCATGCGGGTCATGCCGCAACCTGACATGTCCGAAATCTCGCTGACCCTTTCACCGGTCAGCTTGTAAGTTATGAAGTCCTTGCACAGCATTACCGTCCCGGTCCGCGCATAAAGCTCGGGTCGGTGCCGTTTGATCCAGGCCAGAAGAACCGGGGTCTGTGACGGCCACGGCTTTTGCAGGCACAACGCGTGCAAGGCGTCGCCGGCCACCTCGGAAAGCTCCTGAGCCAGAGATGCGGCGCGCGTGTCCAGCGATTGGATGCCGATCAACGGCGCCCCCGCCTTGTCCAGCAGGTAAAGCCCGTTGCCATGCCCGGCACAGCCAACGCCGATGATCTGGTCAGGGGTTATCCCGGCCTTGTCGATACATCCGCCGATCACCTGCCGGGCATTTGCCCACAACTCGTTCAGGTCACGCTCGACATGCCCTGGCTGCGGCGTCGAGGACTGCCCGTCCCGCGCCTGCATCGCCACAGGGCGCCCCTGCAGGTCAAAAAGCACAGCCTTGATGACTGTGTTTCCTGCATCCAGCCCCAGAATATACCCGTTCTCAGCCACTGTTATAGATATCCCACGCTTCTTCACCGCTTGCGTTATTGTGGATCATCGCCATCAGAGCGGCCACAACTGCCTTGGGGTTGTCATGCTGATAGATATTGCGGCCATAGACCATGCCCTGCGCGCCCTGTGCCATCAGCGCCGCCGACTTCATCAGAACGGTCTTAAGGTCTTCCTTGCCACCACCACGCACCAGAACCGGCACGCGGGCGGCCTCGATCACGCGGTGGAAATCCTCGGGGTTCTCGGTCGGGTCCGCCTTGATGATGTCGGCCCCCATTTCCGAGGCCAGACGCACCAGTGTCACGATCTTCTCGGCATTGCCATCCACCTGGTAGCCTCCGCGCACATCGTTGGGCAGCATGACCAGGGGCTCGATCATCAGCGGCATCCCGTATTTGTGGCAGGCTGCGCGCACCTTGCTGATATTCTCGACGCATTGGCGGAACAGTTCAGGCTCATCCGGCAGCATGAACAGGTTCACAACGACGGCGGCGGCGTCCATTTCCAGCGCGCCGATGATCGGTTCGTCTGCGTTTTGCAGCATCGACCACATCACCCGGTGGCGCTGATCGTTGTAAGGGTTGCCCATGTCGATCCGCATCACCAGCGCGGGCTTGTCCTTTTCGGGGCGCGATTGCAGCAGATCGGCCTGCCCGTAGGCACATTGGATCGCGTCCGGCCTGGCCCCGATCAGCGTGTCCATAACACCCGCCATATCCTCCAGCCCGACCATAAAGCTGGGCTCGTTGCAAACGCCGTGGTCGATCGCCACATCCAGACATCCCCCGTTCGTGAACATCCGGTTCATCCGGGCCTTGGTGCTTACACGCATTCTGTTCTCCGTTCCTTGTTTCGTGCGGTCAGAGCCTCGGCGGACACGCCGTGAAACTCGGACAATTCGTGGATCAGGGCTTGGATCTGATTGGTAATCTCTTGTTGGCTGAGACCACGTTCATCGACAAAGATGCCGCCTAGCCGGTCCAACAGCATTTCGGAAATCTGACCTGTTATGGCCAGCGCGGTCCGGCGCAGGACAATGTCGGACAGGGTTTCGACAAATTCGGTGCGCATCAGCCAGATGATCTCGGCCCTGGTGTAAGAGCAGCCCGCCGCCAGAGGCGCGTCGTCAACCAACTGGCAGAACAGCGCAACATCATCCGCTTGACTGCCGTAGTGCCCGATCAGGTGTTGTGCGCGATCGGGTGTAACGTGGAATTCTTCTTCCAGCCGGCTTTCCAAGGTCCGCGGATCATCGGGGAACTGCGCGCCGCCGCCAATGGCAAGCCCCAGGGTCGAAGTTTGCCGGGGCTTGCCCAACTCGGCCAGAACCTCATCCCCGGTCTGTTCTCCAAAAGCGCGGAACGTGGTCCATTTGCCGCCGACCATGCAGAACTGGGGAACATCTCCGTCCAAACGTCGCGTGAAATGGCCGCGCGATATTCGACCGGTGAAATCGTGATCGCTGCGTGGCAACGGACGGATGCCGCTAAAGCTGAACACCACCTGGTCGGGCGTGACCTTGATCTTGGGAAAAACCAACCGAAGTGAGCCGAGGATGTAGTCGAGTTCCTCCGGCTCGCAGCGCACCCGCGCGGCTTTCTCGACGCGGATGTCAGTCGATCCGGCCAACACCTTGCCCTGATAGGGGAACACGATGCACACCCGCCCGTCCGTGTTTTCGAAATAGACCATATGACCACCAAGCGCCTGAAACAGAGCCGGGTTTTCGACGATCAGGTGCGAGCCCTTGGTGCCCGAGACCATCTGCTCATCCAAGGTGCCACCCAGGACTTGCACGGTATCGTCCAGCCAAGCGCCGGTCGCGTTTACGATTACCCTTGGATCAAGTTGCAGAGTCTCGCCGCTGCGCCTGTCGATCACTGAATAGCCATCGCCATCTGTTGCCATCTCCGCGTAGTTGAGGGCAACGCATTCCGGGACCGCGATCTGAACGTCGCGGATCATTTCAACGCATAAACGTTCGGGATGGGTGATCTGCGCGTCGTAGTACACCGCTGAACGTGTGGCTTTTGGCGTTAGCGCGGGCCAGTCCTTGCGTGTGCGACCAACGCTGTTGAAATGATGCCTGGGCAGAATTCGCCGCTTGCGCGTCACCCAGTCATAAAGCGACAGACCCAGCTTGATCGGCACCGCCCCGCGGCTGGAGGGTTTGCCATGCCGGCCGACAAAGCTCGCCGCGGCATTGAACATTCCGGAAAAGACCGAGGTTACGGGGATCACCGTCGGCAAAGGCCGCACCATGTGTGGAGCATTCACCAAAAGCGCATCACGTTCCTGAAGCGACTCCCGCACCAAATCGAACTCGCCGTTTTCCAGATAGCGCAGGCCACCATGGATCATCCGGGATGGCGCGGCACTACAGCCCGAGGCAAAATCGTTGCGTTCAACCAGCAGCACCCGAAGTCCCTGCAGGGCAAGATCGCGGTAGACACCGATTCCGTTCACGCCCCCGCCAATCACCACCACGTCAAACGCGGCGTTCTCGCGCAGTTTTGTCAGGTGTTGTTGTCGTTGTTCTGACATGATGGTCCTGTTTTTCGCGAAGGCTTCGATGGTTCAGCTGTCCAGATCGCTCAGATGCGCGCGGGCTTGGGTGTCGATCTCGGCGATCTCGGCTTCGGTCAGGCGCAGCCACCCTGCCTTCGCATTCTCGACTGCCTGTGCTGCATCCCGCGCACCGCAAAGTGAGAAGGTGATCCCCGGCTGCTGTACCGTCCAGGCGATGACAGTCTGTGCCAGCGTCGCGTCATGCCCTTCGGCAATCGGTGCGATGGTCGCCATCAGGTCCGCCACCTTCTGGCGGTTCGCCATGGAAAAGCGCGGGTTGTCCTTGCGTTGATCATCGCCGGTAAACTCACGATCCGGACCGATCTTGCCGCTGAGCAACCCCAGTGCCAGCGAGGAATAACTGAGCACGGATACGCCATTCTCACGGCACACCGGCAGCAAAGTGCCTTCGATGTCGCGCTTGACCATCGAGTATTCTTCCTGGATGGCGTCCAACTGCCCCGCGGCCACATAGGCCCGTACCTCGTCGACCGAGGTATTGCTGGCCCCGATCGAGCGGATCTTGCCTTGCTGTTTCAGGATCTCCAGCGCCTCCATCGTCTCGGCAATGGGTGTGGTCGGGTCCTGCCAGTGGGTGATGTAGTGGTCGATGTAATCAGTGCCCAGGCGGGTCAGGCTCTGCTCGACCTCATGGATGATCGCGTCCTTGCCCAGATAGCGATGCACCGGCTTGCCGTCATAGTCGAAGAAGTGGTTTCCCTTTTGCGTATGCCAGACCAGCCCGCATTTCGTGGCCAGCACAACCTTGTCGCGCCGACCCTTTAGCGCCTTTCCCACAATGTCTTCAGCGACGCCCTGACCATAAGCGGGGGCCGTGTCGATCAGCGTCACCCCCGCATCGACCGAGGCCTGAATTGCCGCAATGGACTTCGCCTCGTCCGTGCCGCCCCACATCCAGCCACCGATGGCCCATGTGCCCAGCCCGATGACCGATGCTTCGATCCCAGACGTTCCGATTTCCCGTGTCAGCATCTCATGCGACATCCCGTGTTCCTTCCATTTCCTGTATGACTGCGGTCGCTGTATCTTCGTCCAGGATCAGCGAGTTGAGAAACTTTCCGTTCAGCACTGCCTTGATTGGCTGCACTTTCTGCGCCCCTGCACTGACCCCGATCACGCGCGAGCACTGCGCCAGATCGGATGGTGAAACCGACACCAATCGTGAGTTCAGGGCATAGTTCGACACTGACCCGTCGATATGGATGAGATGGGCCAGGAGCTCTCCGATCACGCCCATGCCCACCAGCATCTTGCGATCTACCTCGGGCACAGGGTGCAGGTCGTAATAGCTGGAGCCTTCCGGCTCGATCGATCCGACCCCGACCAGAGCGACATCTGCCCGGCGGGCCAGGTCCAGTACCTCGCGGATCGAGGAGACCTGCTCCAGCATGTCGCGCTGTTCACGGCTTTCGGCGAACAGCGGTGCGTGCAACAGCATGGTTTTGCCGCCCAACCGGTCTGCCATCTGCGTCGCCAGATGGTTAACGTCCGTGTAGTACTTGCCCTGAATACCTCCGGTCAGCGGTACAACGGTCACGTCAAAATCACGCTCGGGTTCCAGCGCCTCGACTGTTGCACTGACGGCCTTGCCGCCGGTGATTGCGATGACATCCCCATCCCGCAGGATTTCAACCAGATGATTGGCGGCAGCGCGGCCGACCTGCTGCAGGGTCGTCTCGGCGCTGCCGGCGACCGACGGGGTGACGATGGCGTCGCTCAGACCGGTCGACCGGGCCAGATCACGTTCGATATCCATCAACGTCTCGAACGGGCTTTCGATGTCAATCTTTACCATGCCCATATTGCGACCCTGCGTGATCAGACGGTTGACCTTCGAGTTCGACAGGTTCAGCGTCCGGGCAATATCGGCCTGCTTCTGACCTTCCAGGTAATGCAGAACCAGAACGGTGTGGATCTGCCGGATCAGTTCGAAGTCTTTCTTCTTGTCCACCATCACCCGCGCCTCTTGTTCAGGTAGTGGTCGATGGTGACCGCCGCCAGCAGGATCGACCCACGGATGATGTCCTGCCAGTAGACCGACACATCCAGCAGCGCCAGCGAACTGGACACCAGCGACAACAGGATGACGCCGAGGATTGCGCCAAGGATCGACCCCGAGCCGCCATTCAGACTGGCCCCGCCGATCACGGCAGCGGCGATGATGGTCAGTTCCAGCCCCAACCCGAACGTCGGCTGCGCCGAGCCGAACCGGGCCATGTAGATGATACCCGCCACGCCACAGAGCGTTGAGCACAACGTGGTGGTCAGAAAGATCACCTTCTTCGTGCGGATGCCCGAATAGGCTGCGGCCTTTTCGTTGGAACCGGTATAGAACACCTTCCGGAACATGGTCGTGCGCCGCAGCATGAAATCAAAGGCGATTACGAAGACAAGGAAGATGATGATCACTATCGGGATCGGTCCGACAGATCCCTGTCCGATGAATTTGAACTCGGGCGGCAGGGTGTACAGCCCCAGCGGCCGTCCACCGGTGAACAACAGGCAAGCCCCCCGCGCAATTACCATGATCGCCAGCGATACGATGAAATGATGCAGCCCAACGCGGGTTACGAAGAACCCCATGAAGGCCCCGATGGCCGTACACAGCGCGATCGCCATGGCCGAGGCCACCCACGGGTTCACCCCGCTCAGGAAAAGCCACCCGGCGATCACCATGGCCAGCGCCGTGACCGAACCGACCGACAAGTCGATCCCCCCCGAGATCAGCAGGATTGTCATGCCGATCACCAGCAGTCCGTCCACCGCAAAGGCCATCGACATCGCCCGCATATTGGCCCAGGTCAGGAAATAGGGTGAGGCGAAGGACATGATCAAAAACAACGCCAGAATGATGACAATCAACCCCGTTTCGCGCATCTGAAACAGGCGTTTCAGCGGCGGTATGCTTTCGGCGGGTCCCGCTTGGGTCAGGTTCACCGTGTTGTCCATATTCGTCCCTCCGCTCATGCGACCGAAGCCTGCACTTCCGCAATGGAAGCCAGATGCATGATGTTTTCTTCCGTCATTTTGTCGCCTGTGACCTGCCCGCTGATGCGCCCTTCACGCACAACCAGCACGCGGTCGCAGACACCAATCAGTTCGGGCAATTCCGAAGAAATCACGACGATCCCCACGCTCTCATTCGCGAGGTCACGCAGGATGCGGTGGATTTCAGACTTTGCGCCAACGTCGACACCGCGGGTCGGTTCATCCAGAAAGATCAGACGCGGGTTGACCGAAAGCATCTTGGCAAGCGCCACTTTTTGCTGATTTCCGCCCGAAAGCGAGGACACCGGGTCGCTCAACGATCCGCATTTCAGGTTCAGCTTGCGCCCGAGCGCTTCGGCCTGGGCCGTTTCTGCGGCGGGCTGGATCAGGCCAAGTCCGTTGGCAACCTGTTCAAGCTTCAGGGCCGAGACGTTGGCGGCGATTGGCAATTCAAGGAAAACCCCATCGCCTTTGCGGTCCTCGGACAGGTACACCATCCCCTTGGCGATACTGTCCTGATAGTTGCGCAACCTGAGTTCTTCGCCATTCAGCCAAACCTGCCCGGACGCATCCCCTTCCAGCTTGCAGATTGCCTTTGCGATCTCGCTGCGGCCCGCACCGATAAGCCCTGCAATGCCCAGGATTTCACCCTTGTTCAGAGTGAACGATATATCGCGGAACCGCGTCGCCTCGGTAAGGTTGCGCACGTCCAGGATCACCTCGTCTGACGGGGTGCCCTGTTTCTTGGGGTACAGGTCATCGATCACCCGTCCGACCATTGAATTCACGACGTCACCGGGCTGTATGTCGGCCACATTCCGCGTGACGATGTGCTGGCCATCCCGGAACACCGAGACCCGGTCGCAGTTGTCAAAGATCTCAACCATTCGATGCGAGATATAGATGATGGAAATCCCCTGATCCGCCAGATTGCGCATGATCCCGAACAGGGTCCGAGCCTCGGATTCCGTGAGTGCGGCTGTAGGCTCGTCAAGGATCAGAATGCGGCAATCCAGCGTCAGGGCCTTTGCAATCTCGACCAGTTGCTGGTTGGAGATCGAAAGGTTCTTAACCAGAACCGAAGGATCGATGTCGCTGAGTTGGCGGAACACATCGACCGCATCACGCTCCAGTTTCTTGTAATCCATCAGCCATGACCGGCTGATATTGGTTTTGGCCATGAAGATGTTCTCTGCCACCGACACATCCGGGCACAGAGCGATCTCCTGATGGACAAAGCCGATACCCAGTTGCTGCGCCATCGTGGGTGACGAGATTTTGACCGGCTTGCCATCGAGAACGATCTGGCCGCTGTCCGGTTGCAAAATCCCGTCGATCACGTTCATCAGTGTCGATTTTCCTGCACCGTTTTCCCCTGCAATCGCGTGGATTTCTCCTTGGCGGAGTTCAAAGTCGATCCCGCGCAGTGCTTTGACCGGGCCAAAGGACTTGCTGAGGTTCGATATCCGAAGGATCACATCGTCTTGCATTGCACCACCTGTTCGGGTGTCTCATTTTTGGTTGATGTCCTGAACCGCCCGCGAACTGATTTGGAACTGCGCGGGCGGCTCTCGGATCAGGCCGGATCGCGGCCTTCCATGTAGACGTTCAGGTCAAAGCTGTCCGCGTTGTCCTTGGTGATGACTGCAAAGCCATTGTCCACGAACGGAATCTGAACCGGGTTGAAACCGCTGGTCCGCCAATCGTTGAACGGATCGAAAATGTCCGACCGGTTTGCCAGATGCACCGCCATAAAGCCCATGAAGCCCTGTACACCCTGGTTTGGGTTCAGCGACATGTGGATGTTGCCCGCTCGGATGTGTTCCAACGTGGTGGGCGTCACATCCGCGTGCATGATCAGAAGGTCCGAGCCAGCTTCCAGCTTCGCCGCAACAGCACCTTCGGCAGAACCCGCTTCGGGAATCCAGATCGCCGCCACATTCGGATTGGCCTGAATAATCGAGGCTGTCGCGCGGTAGGCCGCATTGCTGTCCTGGTTCGTGGCCTGACGTCCGACCAGTTTCATGTTCGGATAATTGTCTTCCATGTATGCAATCAGCGACGTGACGCGCAGATCGTGGTTTGACTGTCCCGGATTCTCGAGAACCGCGTATTCGGCGCTGTCGCCCACTTGTTTGACGATCTCTTCAGCCGCGAACTTCGCCTCGGCATGGTTGTCCGAGGTGATATAGCCGGTGCGCTTTGAGCTTGGGCTGTCGGCGGCAAAGGTGACGATCTCGGTGCCATTTTCGACAGCGCGATTGATCGGCTCGATAAATGGATCGGACTGCATCGGGTGCAACAGAACACCTGCAGGCTGCTTCACCAGATCCTGCTCGAACGAGGCGATCTGCTTGGTGATGTCGTAATCCGGCGTGCCTGAGAACACGGTTTTGCAACCAAACGCCTCGGCAGCCTGTTTGAAGCCCTGGTATACCGGCACCCAATAGGGATGACCCGAGACCATCACGTTCATGATGTATGTCTCATCGGGTTCGCACATGATGCTTTCGGCCTGCGCTGGCGCGGCAGAAGCCCCGGCAACCGCCAACGCGGCGGACGCAATAATACTGTTTGCCTTCTTGATGTTCATTGGTTTCCTCCCTGCAGAATGCTCCTGCGACTGCGGCGCATTGTTCGTTCAGCACCAACTGTGCAAGAAATTTCTGTATGTGATGTTTATTGCACACCCCATGTCTAAGGGCGATGCACCGGCGGCGTCAATAATTTTTGACAAAAATTTTTGTCCTTGAAATTTATTTCGTCACCATACTCTGGATGGCTATCTTTGAAAGGGAACGTAGCGTACCGGACTGCAGTAATTCTCCGCTACTGAAGCGGTCCGCCCGTATTGTTGGAAACGGAGGGTCAAATATGGGTATCAAGCGGCACATACCGGAAGAGATCGTCGGGAAACTACGGCAGGTTGAGATGCTATGCGGTCAAGGGATGCGACGTGTAGATGCCATTCGCCAAGTGCAAATAACCAAGCAGAAGGACTATCGCTGGCTGAAGTAATATGGCGGTATGGGAACTGACCAACTGAAGGAACTAAAGCGCCTTCAGAAGGAAAATGAGCGTCTGTGACAAGCAGTGTCCGATCCGACGCTGGATAAATTGAACCTTTCGGAGGCCGAGCGGGGAAACTACTAAGCCCTTAGCGTCGTCGTGCCTGCATTGAACATGTGCGAAGTCAGTTCCACAACTCAGAGCGTGGGCCTGTCGAGGGTTGCGTAAGAACCGTTCGACGCTGCGCACGGTTCCAAGAGGCCGTGCCGTTTAAGACCGGCTGGCTGCCGACATGATCGAACTCACCCGACAATAAGACCGCCACGGTTGTCGCCGGATTGCGGCTTCGCTGAAAGATGCCGGCAGCGGAGTGAACGACAATCGTGTCGAATGTCTATTTGATGACCGACGCCTGATCCACGCGCCTGATTGATACGGGGTGCACGCGCTCAATAATTGACAAACAGTTACAACAAAACGGATCATCGTCGAGATCTCGTCAACTTCAAAGAAGACCGATGCGACTGTTTTATATCCTACTTGTACCCGTCTTCGTTGTTGTTTTGGTTATTCTTCTTATCAGTAGCCTTGTTCCGCCCGAGACACTTCGGCTTGCCACTGGGCCAAAAGACGGCGGGTATTGGCGAATTGGCCTCGAGTATCAGTCCAAGCTTGCCAGGGACGACATATCGTTAGAGCTGGTGGAAACTGCTGGTTCCGTCGAGAACATTCAACGGCTCATTGACGGAGATGTGGACGTTGCCTTTGTGCAGGGCGGCATTCCTCTTCCCAGAGGAGAGAATCTAGAGTCACTCGGGGCTCTCTTCCCTGAACCGCTGGTGATTTTCAGACGTTCCGCCGCGCAAGTTGGCCGATATCCCGGAGATTGGCGCGGGATTCGTTTGGCTGCTGGACAAGTCGGATCAGGCACACGTGCCGCAGCACTGGCACTCATAGAAGCCGCAGGCCTTCAGGACTCGGGCATCGAATTGCAGGAAATTGGGGGATTCGAGGCCATAGACGCGTTGCGTGCTGGCGAGGCGGATGCAGCCTTGTTTGTGTCGCCTCTGGATGCGCCATACCTGACAGAGGCCATAGTCGACCCCAAGCTGGATCTGATCCAAATGGCCTTGATAGACGCCCTGTCTTTCAGATTTGTCAGCGGCCATTCCGTTGTTGTTCCAGCCGGGTCAACCTCTTTGGCCCCGCCGCGACCCGCGCATGATGTCAAAATACTGACTTTGACTGCATCGATGATCGCGACAAACGAGCTGCACCCGGCTGTTGTCGACAGGCTTGTTCATAGCGCAAACAAAATCCACGCAGACCGAACCGTTCTGCGAGCGGCCAAGGAGTTTCCAAACACCAATTCGCCTCCGGCGCCAATTAATGACGTCGCTTGGCACATGATCAACTCTGGGCCCAACATTCTTCACGATATCTTTCCATTTTGGGTTGCGGCCCAGTTTGGTCGGGTGTTGCTTTTTCTCTTGCCGATTTTATTCCTTGCGCCGCTGCTGCGTCTCGTCCCGGCCCTTTACGTGTGGTTTCAAAATCGAAGAGTTTGGCGACACTATCAACACATTGCATCGCTTGAAGCAGAAATCGAGGACGCTGCGACGGCCGAGGAGATTGAAGCTGTAGCGAAGAAACTCGATGACGTATCTGCGACACTCGCGAATTTGAACTTGCCACTCGCTTACCGGCAGAAGGCCTACGACGCGCGGTTGCACATCGAGCTTATTGCTCAGGAAATCGAACGCCACCGCGCCAATAGGCGCCAAGAGCCCTAGTTTTTGTCGCAGTAAACCATCTCGTTTCGCTCCACGAGGTCTGGAGACAGAACTGCTGGTTGGGAGCACCTCGTGGCTGAGTTGTTATGTTGCACCGTCAAACGCGCCTCGAACAAAAGCCGGTTCGCCCGCAATTCGGATGTAGGACCTGTTCAAACCTATGTCCGGTTTCCGTATAGCGGTCAGTGGGACGTCAAGGCAGAAGTTTCCGCAGTGCTGACTGGAATTGAGCGCCCGGTTTCAGCCGCTTCCTGGGCATCAGACAGAAGCGCTCAGACGACCGCGTTGAACTCAATCCAAATCTAATAGACGTGGAGGATTTCTGAGGAACGCATGTATTGAGTATCTGTCTAGGTGACTCATTTGGGGTCTGGTATTAATACTTCTGTGCAGTTTGCACGCGCAAACCGATTTCTCGGTTCCTGACCTTTAGGGAGGAAAAAATGTACGCATTCAACAATCGTTTGATGGTCGTCTTTGCCAGCTTTTTGTTTGTCTTTGCCTTTGCGAATACGGCATCCGCTAAATTCACGGCAGAAGACGCTGCAAAGCTCGACGCTGAAGCAGACGCAACTTTAGCCCAGTTCAAAGCCGATGCAAAAGGTGCCGACGCGGTGCTGGCGAGTGCCAAGGGTGTTTTGGTTTGTCCGAGCATCACCAAAGCCGGCCTTGGTTTTGGCGCCGAAGGCGGTCGATGTGTGCTGGTCACCGGAGCCAATGAAAAGCTGTACTACAACACCTTCGGCGTAAAGGGAGGGTTCATCGCCGGAATACAGTCTCATTCCATGATTTTGGCGCTGAATACAGACGACGCGTTGGCAAAGTTCACCAGCAATGACCGCGAGTGGGAATTGGGTGTGGATGCATCAGTGGCCGTCGCCAAAGTCGGCGCTGGAGGCGACTTGGATACCACTAACCTCAAAAGCGATATTGTATCCTTCATTTTTGGCCAAAAGGGTTTGATGGCCGATGTGAGCTGGAAAGGGTCTCGTTTCAAAAAAATCGAAATCGAACAGTAATTCGGAACGTAATAAACGAAGTTTCGCGGAACCCAAAATAGATCTGAGTTCCGCGAAAACTTGTTGGTGCCGAGCATTCAAAAACTGGGAGGTCGGGTTCGATTCTTCGCAAGGACATCAGGGGCTTTCTCAGAGCCACACTTGACGGCTGCGACATTTCTCGTCCACGGCGGTGTCTTCAGACAGCCCGTTCAAGCCATTCCAGCGTTTTCCGGGCTGTCTGGGGCCATGTTTCGTCGAACTGTAGGTAGTGACAAGCCCTCTCTGCGACTAGAAAATCTGCAGTTTCATAAAGGGAAGCCATGTTCCTTGCCGTGCTTGTTGCAACTGCCTTGTCTTCCGTTCCCGAAACAAAAAGCAAAGGACAGGTTACCTTTTCAGGATCGATCAGGGTCGTCTGGCGCGCATCGAACATCCAGAAGACAAGTTCAAACAGCACGCGACCGGACTCGGTGCCAAGACGTGCGTGAATGTCGCGCTGTAGATCGTCCGACAGTGTATTCAGCCCGTATTTTGAAAGAAGATCTAAGTCCTGTCCAAGCGCGTGTTCCCAGAAAGCACCGGACGAAATGAAAAGTTTTCCCAGATCACGTTCTCCGTCAGTCGTTGCCAAAACACCGTTCATCACGCTGCTGTTGAGAAGAACGCCAGCTTTCACCGCGCGTTCAGCCGCCAACAGTTGTGCAACGACGCCGCCAAGGGAGTGGCCTACGACAACCGGAGCCTCGCCGATTTCTTTGATGAACTGCCTCGCGTCATCTACGTAATTCGCGATACTCAACCCGACCAGTTTGTTATCGCGCTCTGGACCGGTTGGAAGGTCATGATAGCGGTAGGTCATGCTGTGGCAGGCATATCCCGATGCCTCATAGGACGCACGAACATTCTCCATCGTCCACGCGGCCGCGTTTGTACCTGTCAATAGTAGTACCGGAGGCCTGGCTTTTTTCGGCATTCAAAATCTCCACGGATGACTTTTGGAAGACGGACACGATGCCGTCGGATGGCCCATTTAGATTTTGCCAGATCTAATTTGGCGGCAAGGTGCCTTGATCCTCTACGTCTACAAGGCGGACCCAGGGCAAGTTTAACCGAACAACCGCTCTGCGGACAAAGCCGTTTTGTCATCAGCTTGGGCGGCTGTTTCGGGAAGCCCGCGATGTTTGAGGGTAGCGCCCTGGGAGGCCTGAAGGCATGGGCTGTGCTATCATTTCAAGAACCGGGTCCTCCCCGAGACTCGAATTCCTTCACCCGGCGTGGCGCTTATAATTGAATGAAGCAATGACCTTGCTCCCATGTCCTCGCCCTGAACGATTTCGATCTCGCCGTCATGAGGCCAGCCGATATCCCGAAGGTACCCCGACAGCGCAGCAGCAGCGGCCCCTGTCGCAGGATCTTCGAACACGCCACCGATTGCGAATGCATTGCGGCTGTGAAAACGGCGCGGCGTTTCCGACCAAATAAGGTTGATCGTGGTCAGATCATACTGCCGCATCAACCGCGCCCCCTCGGCCAAATCATAAGACATCTTTGCAAGCGTGCGCCTGTCTCGAAGCGCAATTAGCAAATGGTTGTTTCCCGCATTGGCGAGCGCGGAAGGAAGGGCGGGGTCAAGATCAGTCTCTTTGAGATCGAATAGAGAAAGCGCAGCCTTCACTAGGGTCGGATCCGCCGCGGCGCTACGGGTGGCGGGCGATGTCAGAGTGGTGCTTCCGTCAGCATTTGTTTCGACGGTTATGCGGCCCGCGTTCATGTTGAGCTGTATCAAGCCCTGCCCATTGTGCTCGGCCAGCACGCTACCCAGTGCAATCGTGGCATGCCCGCAAAAAGCCACCTCTTCTTCCGGGGAGAAGAACCGCACCCGCCAACCGTCATTCTGAGGTGCGGCAAATACAGTTTCAGAATAACCGATTTCCTTTGCAAGACGTTGCATCTCGGACTCGGAGGGAAGCGATTCTCCGACCACGACACCCGCGGGATTGCCACCTTCGGAGCCATCGGAGAAGGCGGCAACACGGAAAACATGCTGGTTCGTTTTATCTTTCATGATCTTGGTCCTTTTCTGCCGTTGCAGCCTTGGAACAGTCAGCCAGGAGCCGCGAAGCCAATTCTGCTCGTGCGCATTGAAACCCCGGCGTAGTGACACGCCAGGGCCGGTTACGGTCATTCATTGATGCGTGCGAGGAAATCTTGCATCTCGACGGCAATGACATCGCCATATTCCTCGAGAGCGAAGTGCCCTGTATCAAGCAGATGGAACTCCACGTCATCTAGATCAGCCTTGTAGGGGTGGGCACCGTCAGCCGGGAAGATGTGGTCGTTCTTTCCCCATACAATCAGCGCCGGAGGCTGATGCTCTCTGAACAGGGCCTGCCACTTTGGGTATTCCGCGACGTTGGCGCCGTAGTCCAAGAACATCTCAAGCTGGATTTCTTGGTTTCCCGGGCGGTCAAGCAGATACTGGACGTGCCAGAAGTTGTCGGGATTTACCGTCGAGACGTCGCCAACACCGTGGGTAAATTGCCATTTGGTAGCGTCAAGGGTCAGGAAGCCGCGCAATGCATCGCCGTTCTCGGCGCTTGGGTCGGCCCAATATGTCTTGATTGGGTCCCAGAACTCGCGCAATCCCTCTTCGTAAGCATTGCCGTTCTGAATGATAAAGCCGGTAACACGTTCGGGGTGTTCGGCAAACATCCGGTAGCCGATGGGCGCGCCGTAATCCATCAGATAGACGGCGTAGCTATCGACCCCTTTTGCGTCGATCAAACGCGTGACTGTGTTTGCTGCATTGGCAAAGCTATAGTCATAACTTTCGGCGGAAGGCATGTCCGATGCACCGAAGCCAAGATAGTCTGGAGCAACCACGTGGTACTCTTCGGCCAAGATTGGGATCAGTTCGCGGAACATGTGCGATGAAGTGGGAAAGCCGTGAAGAAGCAGGACTGCAGGGTTCGAGGGGTCTCCGGCCTCGCGATATGCAATGGTGTGCCCGTCGATATCCATCGACTTCATGTTGACGGCAAATGGGCTTTCAGCCGCGATAGCATTGTTGGGCAGGGCCGCTGGCAAAAGTGTTGTAGCAGCAAGAAGCGCTGCAAGTGCGGGAGGGTGCAACCGTTTTGTCATTGATCAGTTCCTTTCAGGGTTTGGTTGGAGTGCCGGGCGCTTTAAAGGCACGCATGGCAATGGATTCGGCCCTCAGGGCCTCGTTTTCACGGCGCAACACCGCAATCTCTTCATGTGCCTCATCAACGGTGAGGCGACGCGGTATGTGGCTGGAGCAATTCCAGTCGAAGGCCTCAACGGTGATAAGGACTGCGCGCTCGGGACGCGCCGGATAGGATTGGTCGTGAAACTGACCCAGAACTTCGGGATTGTCGGCGCCTTCAATCAGGCGAGCACGTCCCCAGATTTTCAGTCGGCGGCGGTTGGGGTAGTCCATTAGGATCATCGATAACCGATCGTTGCCCGATAGGTTCCCGGTGCTGATGTACTGTCGGTTTCCGAGGAAGTCGGCGTAGCCGAGCGTTTGTGATGACAGCACCTTCAGAAAGCCGGTCGGGCCGCCGCGGAATTGGACGTATGGCCACCCAGTTTGGGACACCGAAGCCTGATAAAACCCGTCTCGTTCGGCGATGAAGCGGACCTCTTGGGGGCCGAGCTCATCGGGGTATGCCACGTCGTTGGCCAAGAATTTGCTGTATGTCTCCGCCGAACCCATTCGCGACTGCTGAAAGCGGACAGCGGGCGTAAAGGCGATGGTCGCGAAGGCTCGTGCCATAGCGTTTTCCTTTCGGACGTTAGTTAGTTTTTTTAAGTGATCCGCCCGAGTGGGCCGTTTGTAGTGTCAAATTTGTGCGCCCCTGGGCGGTTTGACAAACGACTATATCTATCGCAGGATTAGAAAAACTTAGCCAAAGATATGATCCGGAAAAACTATCCCCTCAACGCGCTTCGCGCCTTTGAAGCCGCCGCACGCCATCTCAGTTTTGTCGCAGCAGCCGAAGAGTTGTCAGTGACGCCGGCCGCGATCAGTCACCAGATTAAGAAATTGGAAGGGTTTCTCGGTGTTTCTCTTTTTCGACGGCGAGCGCGAGGCCTGGTCCTTGTCGAGGCGGGGCAGCTCTTGGCCAAGGAGCTGCAAACAGTGTTTGCAAACCTCGATCAGGCGATGGAGCATGTGGCAGAAGCGGACAAGGGGGGCTCGTTGGCGTTGACCGTGGCGCCTACATTTGCCGCCATGTGGTTGATCCCAAGGCTGCAGAAATTCTATTCTCAGCATCCTGATATCGACGTGCGGATTTCGACGAGCCTTGGTCTTGTCGATTTCCAGCGCGACGATTTTGACGCCGCCATTCGGCTTGGGCATGGAGAATGGCCCGGTCTTGAAGCCATCAAGCTTTTTGATGAATCCGTGATCCCGATGTGCAGCCCGCGCCTGCTGGAAGGGCCAAATGCGATCAGAACGCCGTCTGATCTGAGGAAACATGTTCTGCTGCACAATCATTCAATGGACTTTGATCCCAACGCGCCAACTTGGCAGACTTGGCTGGACACCAGCGGTACGCAAGACGTGGACGCCACGCGTGGGATGCATTTCAGCCTTCCGGATCATGGGCTACAAGCCGCCATCGATGGCGCTGGCGTTGTTCTGGGTTGGCGGTTTCTTTCTGCAAAAGATGTCCAGGCCGGGCGCGTGGTTGAACTTTTTGATCTGGCAATTCCTCTCGGGTCCACATTTCACCTTGTTTATCCAGAGGCGCATTCTCGACGTCCAAATATTGCCGCGCTTCGCGATTGGATGTTGCGAGAGCTCAAAGACCCCGAAATGGAAAGCGTAAGTTCGAGCAGATCTTAGAGCTTCCTTTTGTTGCGAATGGCTGGGATGCAGGCGACGAGGGCAGCATTGCGAGAACGCGGCAAATGTCAGTCTTCCGCCGTTCCTAACCACTACTGCGCAATTCAGCTTAGTCGCCTTTGGCCAAATGCTAACCAATGGCAAGATCGAGACTTACTTAACACCAGATTAACCAAGACTAACCGCCTCTAACACATCGACGTGCGCGCTGTAGCGCGAAAACACGCAAAGGTTCGCATTGGCAACTCCCAGTGTCTCCTGGAAAACGGAGACGTCGGTATCATGGTGGCTTGTCTGCCGGGGCAGCATCGTTCGACACTACGGTATCAGCCACGTGTAAGGGAAGACGAAGTTCGTCTCGTAGCTGACAAGAACGCACTGTCGCGGCAATACGGCAGCTACGGTTACCGTAGCGTTGCTGTTCTGCTGAGAGATGCGGGCTGGCAGGTCATTGTCGATCGTTTAGAACATATGGACACGGGAGGGATGAGGGTGTCTCGCGTGCCAGTCGCGCTCGAACCTAATCGGCCGGTCGTTAGTAGTTCCTAAATGACCGCTGCGCGGGCAAACCGGCCTCCATTGCAATGGCCAATTAAATCGCAACAAACATGTTCCACGTGATGCGTTTCAAGGATTAGTAGGCGCAATAATATACAGAGCTTTTAAAGCTTCGCTGGGCTCGATCCCTGGCAACGCGGTGCGAAAAATCTTTTCCATAGTGCCCCGGGCATACATTTCGGACAGAATAGTATCAACGATCAGTCGAAAGTCATCATCGCCCCTCTCGATGGCTAACCCTTGCTTTTCTATCGTCAGAATTTCTTGGGATAACTTGAATTTGCCTTTCAATCCCGCAGCAATGTAGTTGACTAGCAAAATCGACTGATCTGCAAAATACGCGTCGATTTTACCGTCTCGGAGCGCCTTGATTCCGTCTGGATGTGAAGCAAACCGAACCATCCTGGCGTCGATGCCTGCGGCATCAAATGTATTCTGTACGGAGGCTTCAGTTGTTGTGCTGCTTCTCATGCCAACCTTTTTCCCCGCGAGTGCGCTCATGGTGCCCTCAGCCTCGATTGGTAACAATATGGAAGTACCATCAACAAAGGTAGGGATTGAGAAATCAACAATTTCGCGACGAGAAAGCGTGATAGTCGCTGCCCCGCAAAGTATATCTATCTCTCCGGAGGCAACTTTGTCGAAACGATCCTTGGAGTCGACCGGAATGAACTGAACGTTTAAGTCCTTTAGATCCAGTTTCTTCGCAACAGCCTGCGCTACTTGATCGCAAATTAATGGTGACAGACCAAACGGCCGACCTTGGTCGTTAACGTAAGACAATGGAGCAGCATCTGTTCGAAAACCAAATCGGATTTCGTTGTTATTTGTTATTCTTTCGATTGTCTGAGCAACTGCGCCGGTTGTGAATAGAACCGAAACAAAAAGTACTGAAAGCAAGCGCATGGGTTTTCCTTCTTTAGCCGAGGCACGTTTTGAAATTTGCCTGCCTTTAGTTACGCAATACCGCCACCTACAAATCCTAGCAGTACAAACGTGGCGTATATCGTTCCTAGGCGAGGACTGTGTAACCACCTTGCAGTATTTCTCTGCGAAAAGAACGTGGCAGAATTGAACTTGGAAATTGGGAGACAGGTTTCACTTCCCTGGTGTTCATTGTCGGTCATTGAAGCAAAATTCAATTCACTTGAACCCAGTTCACCCAACATCGGTTACGCACTTGGTCCGAAGATAGACCACCCTGTCGCGCGGACCAACTCTTGAAATGCGATGGTTGCCAAATGAGAATTGCCTTTTGAGTCGAGCCCAGGGCTCCAGGCGACTACAGATGCGATACCAGGTACAATGCACAAGATGCCGCCGCCTACGCCGCTTTTCGCTGGAAGGCCAACACGGAAGGCGAACTCGCCCGATGCATCGTATGATCCACACATCATCATCAGTGCAGTAACTCTTCTTGCTCGTTGCGCGGACAATACTGCAGAACCGTTGGCCGGATTTTGACCCGCTGCGGCAAGAAATCGACCTGCCAAAGCCAGCTGTTCACAAGACATGGCGATGCTACACTGTCGAAAGTACAGAGACAGAACATCCTCTACCGGCGCCTTAAGATTCCCTTCCGCCTGCATAAAATGGGCAAGCGCGCGGTTTCTGGATCCAGTTCGCATCTCAGATTCCGCAACTGACGCATCGACCTCAATCGAGTCGTCCTCTGAAAGCTCTCGGCACAACTTCAATAGGTCGTTGATGGCCTCGTCAGAAGAGCGGTCTTCGAGCAGAACATCGGCCACTACGATCGCACCGGGGTTGATAAACGGGTTCCTTGGGATTCCGCGCTCGTGTTCTAGCTGAACGATCGAATTGAATGGATCGCCGGATGGTTCCCGGCCCACTCTTTGCCACAAAGTGGCGCCAACCCGTTGCAGCGCCACTGTAAGCGAGAACACTTTTGAGATGCTCTGAATCGAAAAGAGTTTGCCAGCATCTCCAGCGGACACTAACGCACCGTTGACGGGTGCAACGGCAATGCCGAATTGGTTCAGATCGACTGTGGCGAGTTCTGGAATATACTGCGCGACTTTCCCCCTGTCAGACATGCCGGCTATGCGATCTGCAATATCGTCCAAGACTTCCTGAAGCTTTTCGCCGTCAGTGTTTTTGAGTTTCGGCATGGATCTCCTCCGTCCAGACAGTGTGATCTACGCCTTTACTAAGCTCGGGAAATTTGCTGGCAACAAAGCGAGGCTCAAGGTTCTGCCGGCGTTGCGAGAAATAGTCTACCGTCAGTTTATAGACGGTGCCGGACAGCAGCAGTATCGCAACCAAATTGATGGTTGCCATTATTCCCATGGCCGCATCCGCGAAATTGAACACTGTGGCAACAGCTTGCACAGCGCCCCAGACAACCATTGCGAGGCAGCCCAATCGCAGGAGGTAAATTGGCAGCTTCCCTTCCAGTTTTAGGAACGTCATCGCGTTTTCGGCATATGAGTAATTACCCAGGATGGATGTGAAACCAAAAAAGACGATAGCAACCGCGATAAAGTGGCGGCCGATTTCGCCAAGATGGACCGCCGCCGCGTCTTGAGTAAGTCGCATTCCGGTAGGCCCATCAATTTCGATTGCGCCTGATAGAAGAATTAGCAATGCAGTGGCCGTTGCGACCAAAATCGTATCCACGAAACACCCAAATGCCTGAACGAATCCTTGGCTGGATGGGTGGTGAGGATCAGGTGTGGCGACTGCTGCAATGTTTGGTGCTGAACCCATGCCCGCTTCGTTTGAGAAAAGCCCCCGTTTGATGCCGTTAAGTGCTGCAGCCATGACACCTCCTGTCACGCCTCCGGCAGCTTCCTGAAGGCCAAATGCCCCGGCAACAATCGACCACAACATAGCGGGTACTTCAGAAAAATTCAGGACTACGACAACACAGGCAAGCAAGAGGTAGAGACCCGCCATGAGCGGTACGACAATCTCTGCAAACTTTGCGATGGTTCTTATTCCACCGAATATTACTACCGCTGCGGCTGCAGCAAGCGCTATGCCAACGACCAATTTGTTCAACCCGAACGCGCCCTCGAAAGCTTCAGCAATCGAGTTGGATTGGACGGCGACAAAAACCAAACCAAAGCTGACTATCAGGCAGATCGAGAAAATGACTCCAGCCCAAGGCGCATTCAAGGCGTTGGCCATGTAGAACGCGGGGCCTCCCCTGAACCTTCCGTTGGACGATGTGACTTTATAGAGTTGGGCCAAAGTACTTTCCGAATAAGCCGTGGCCATTCCAACCAATGCCACGATCCACATCCAAAAGATGGCACCTGGACCTCCCAAGGTCAGGGCCACGGCTACGCCAGCCAGGTTACCAGTACCGACACGTGAAGCCAGGCTCACTGTCAGGGCTTGAAAAGGAGTAATACCTCTTTTGTCCGTGCTCTTTGCAGAACTGAGCACGCGCACCATTTCCCCAAAATGGAGAAACTGAAGTGCGCCAAGACGAATTGTAAAAAAGATACCGGTCGCAAGAAGTCCGTAAATCAATACGTAGTTCCAAAGAACCGTGTTTATGCCGTTAACCAATATTTCCATTGTGCGCCTCTTGAGAATTCAAACACTTCCCGGAAGGCAAAAATAGTGTGCCTGTTTTTCATCATGCACGAAGATGCGACAATTGTCAGGAATATGCTGCGTAGTCTCCCGGCGGTTGGCGCGGGGATCACTGAAATTAAGCCACAAACTTATAGCGAAGTAGCCAGTGGGCAGTCCGCTTGGCAGTCGCTCAGACCAAGTGCAACGAACGGCCGCTTCGGGCCGGCGTGACAGATGCTGCGCGTCGTACCAATGTCTGCTTACTTGTAGGAAAAGGTGGAGGTCTTATTGCTAAGACCTCCACCAAAAAGTTTACGCGTTGAAGAACTCAGCCACAGCGTCAGTCGATGCTTTCACTGCTTCAGGCTTATAGTAGAAGTCAACGTGGCTGAACTCGTCAAAGGCCAGTTCTTTGTGCTCGTTCGTCAGCTTCTCGACGAATGCGGTCGAGCAGATCGCGGTGAAAGCCGACTTGCTGTAAACGGTCAGCGAAGGCTGCACGATCTTGTCGGCATAGTGCTCGCCGATGGAGATCAGCGATTGCATGCCCTGGTCACCGATATGCGCGTTGGTGAATGTCGGAACTGCCACCGGGCCTTTGACGCCGTCACGGCCGTAATAGTCATAGGTTTCTTCAGCCATCGGGTTCACACCGGACCCAACGAATTCTTCGCGGGACTGGCTATCATCCAGGCCAATCGTGTTCACGTAGTCGGGCTCACCGGTTTCATACATTTTCTGCATGGAGGCGTTTGCCGCCGCGATCTGAGCATTGACCATGTCGCGGTCGATCCACTGGAACGGATCCGCTGCCATCATGCCCGAAACCATGGCGATTTTCTTGATGCGGTGGTCGGTCACGGCGGCAGAGGCGATGATCGAGCCGCCCTGACACACTCCCAGGCCGTGGATTTCTTCCACGAAAGGCAGGGTGCCGAGGTAGGAGACCGCGTCCCAGGTATTTTCGATAAGGCGGAACATGTAACGCGACTGCTTGTGCTCGCCCGGAAGTGCCGGGGAAGAGCCCATGCCGATGTAGTCGAAACCAAGGTAAATAAAGCCGCGCGCCGCCATTTCCGGGCCGTAGGTCGCGGGGATCTGGTCCTTGACTTGCGGGAAGGGGCTGGCACCAACAATCGCCTTGTACTTCTTTGCCGGATCGAAGTCCTCGGGCAGATACAGATCGCCCACCAGATCGAGGCCGAAGGATTTGAAGGTGACGGGGTTTGTGCCGGGTTTGAAGGACATTTCAGAGTCTCCTGCGTTGATGGGAAGTGATGTCTGTTTTGCGGTTGCGCCCCAGCCCACAAGAGACATCAGGGAGGCAGTCGAGGCGGTTTGGATGATCTGGCGTCGCGAAAGTTTGATCATTGTCATAGTCCGCTTTTTTCAGGCTCGGCGTTTTGCCTTGCTTAAGTAAACGATGGTGTTTACTTAAGGTGTTGGCCGGGAATTGTAAACAGCATCCTTTACTTTTGGGGTGAAAATCGTGAAGCGCACTGAAAAAAAACGAAAAGATATCATCGACGCAGCCATCGAGGAGTTCCGTGAACAAGGGTTTCTCGGGGCAACGACAACCTCAATCGCCAAAAAAGCGCAGGTTTCGAGTCGCACACTCTACAATCACTTCGAGAGCAAGGAGGCCCTGTTCGAAGCGATTTCGGAGATCATGTTGGAGCAGAACCGGAGTATGCAGCCGGTGGCCTATGACCCAAGTCGCGACTTCGTCGAGCAGCTACAGGACGCTTTGTGGCGGTACATCGCGGTGATTACCGAAGAGACGGCTATAGGATTAAATCGCATGGTCCTGTCAGAGCTGATCCGCGATCTCGACCGGTCCCGAAAGTTCTTCACGGAGACAGAAACCCACGATTACCCTATTACGAGGCTGATCGGCGAAGCCATGGACGCAGGCGTGATCCGAAAGGCTGATCCGATCTTCGCAACCAACCAGTTGCTGGCGCTCGTCAAAAGCTTTTTCTTCTGGCCAGAGTTTTTCCTCGGCGAGAACCCGACACCAAAAGACGTACTGAACGATTGCATCGAAATGTTTTTGGCGCACTACAAAGCGGAAATTTGATCGGTCATCACGAACGGCAGGAAAGTCCACAACTCGGTAGTTGCCGCATTTTACGCTAGTGTCTGCTCTGGGTCAGAGCTGCCGTGGAGGCCGGGACCGATTTATCGGTCCAGAGGGCTCTGTTGCACAAATCGGCTGATGGCCGGGTTTTCCCTTTCCCCGGACAGACTTATCCCACGGGCTCTGTGACAGGGATGCCGAGCGCGGTGTAGCCGTTCAGAACGGCGATACGGACCTGAAGCTCTGCGAGCTGTCGGTCGAAGTCCCGCGCCATGAGGCGCTGCCCCAGCAGTTTCACGCAGTGCATCTTTGTTTCGACGCGGCTTCGGCGGTGGTATCCGCTCCATCGTCGCCAGAGGGCACGACCGAGGTATTTCGATGCCCGCAGTGCTTCGTTTCGTGCGACCGCGCCGGCGGCGACGGTCTTCCACGGTTTGGCGTTCTTGCGGGGCGGGATGACAGCCTGGGCGCCGCGGTCAGCGATTGCATCGTGGCATTTGCGGGTGTCATAGGCACCGTCGGCAGTGACGCTGCTGATCTGCTCGTACGCCGGGATCTGGTTGAGCAGGTCGGGCAACACCGGCGCATCGCCGATATGGTTCCCTGTGATCTCTACGGCCCGAACCTCCAGCGTTTCCTCATCAATCCCGAAGTGGATCTTGCGCCAGACGCGCCGCT